>NZ_JADMJX010000238.1 GCF_018780185.1 Rhizobacter sp. | reverse complement strand
GCGCGCAACTCGTCGTTCGATGCCGCCACCACCACCGTGTCTTGCGGGTGCGAGGCGATCAGCTGGCTGCTGAAGCTCGCGATGTTGGCGGCGTTGAAATTCGTGGCCGTCAAGCCGAGCGCGGTGGCGAGCGGTGCCAGCAGAGGGTTGGCCGCGGTGCTGGAGTAGATCGTCGACACACCCGCCTTGCGTGCGGCGTGCAGCAGCTCCTGCGGTTGTGGGCCGGCAGCCGGTGCGGCGGTGCCCACCAGCAACAGCGTCATTGCATGGCGGTCGTTCTTGGTCGCGTCGGGGGTGCTGTCGGCGGCGTACTGCAGGTTCATCGCGTTCACCGTGGTTGCGCCAGGGCTGCCGGCCACGCTCACGATGTACAGGTTGTCGAAGTCGGAGATCGCCGCGGTGGGCAGCGCCGCGCCAAACGCATTGGCCACCGTGGCCAGGGTGTCGCTGTGGGCGGCCACCAGCACCACGTCACCTCGGTGCTGGGTCAGCACGTCGTTGGCGAGTGTGGTGGCGTTGCTGTAGATCTGCGTCGGCAAGCGGAAGGCGGCTGCCAGCGGGGCCACGGTGTCGAGCGTGCGGCGGGCGTTGGTCGAGTAGACGGCGGTCACGCCCGCGCGCAGCAGCGTCTCACGCAGTGCGGTGGCGCGTGCTTCACCGTCAGGGCTCAGCGGCTCGTTGAGGGCATTGGAGTTGGGGTCGAGCTTCTCGCCGTGGCGCACGATCAGCACGGTGGTGACCTGCGGCTCGCGCAGGAAGACGTTGGCCGTGCCCATGGTGTTGCGGCTGACCACGTTGAAGCCGGGCGCGCTGTTGTAGTCCTCATGGTCGGGGTGGGTGGCGAGCAGGTAGTAGCGCCCGGGTGCGAGCGAGATGCGGTAACGCCCGCTCGCGCTGGTGGTGGCGCCGAACGAGGCGCTGCCGTCTTCTCTGACGAACGACAGCGCCACGTTGGCGATGGGCGCGCCGCCCGGCTGCACGAAGGCGCCGCCTTGGCGGCCCGAAGCGCAGCCCTGCAGCCAGAGCAGCAGCAAGGCCAGCAAGGCAATGCAAAGTGGTCGTGTGAGGCTCATGGTCTTCGCATTCTCTTCGCTTTCAATCGCAAGCACAGTCGTTGTCGAGCTCGATGTCGATCGACACTTTCTTCACGCAGACCTTCTTCACCTTCTTGCCACCGCCGACGTTCAGGCAGTCGAGCAGCTTCTGCGCCGCGCCGTCGCAGTGCTTGCCTCCGGGTGATTTGCCGCCAGACGTGGTCTTCAGGTTCGGGTCGACGTAGTAGCTCATGCCGCCGAGCAAGATGCCGTTGCCCAGCAGGTCGACGCTGATCATGCGGTCGGCCGCGCCCACGATGTCGGCCTGGGTGAAGTCGGCGCCGGCCTGCAGTGCGAGCTGCACCTTGCGCTTCTCGCCGGCCTTGAGCGAGAACTTGTTGGTGGGCAGCCCCTCGAACTTGAGCTTCCAGCCCTTGCTGGCCAGCACCGCCGGCATGTGCACCTTCAGCTCCATCCTGGCCTTCTTGTTGAGGTTGTTGCCGGCCATGAAGAAGGCGCCGTAGAGCGAGGCCATCAGCGCTTCACCACCGCCTTCGCCCGGCACCACGCTCACGTTGCGCTGGCCTACGTTGTTGTCGTGCGGCACCAAGCGCCACTCCTGCACCGTTTCGGTGGGGGTGAAGTTGTCGACGTTGCTCGGGTCGCCGGCCACCGAGGCGATCATCAGCACGCAGTCGTGGCCGTAGGCGTTGATGTTGGGCTCCCACTCGAAGGGGCCCACGGTTTCTTCGGCCGCGTTGTCGCCGGCAATGCTCGCAATGGGCAGCCCGCCCACCGGGCCCATCTCGTCGAAGTCGACCGGCCAGGTGAGGCCCGCACCGGGCAACGAGTGGTAGGCGCGCACGGTCACGTTGTTGGCGGTGTTGGCGCCACGGTTCTTGACCTTGCAATACATGTAGTTGGTTTGCCCGTCGATGGCGTTCTGGTGGCCGGGCAGGCCGTCGGGGGCATTGCGGTTCCACATCGACTGGTTGTTCCAGTGGGCGTGGATGTAGTCGTACTCGCCGCCACGGCCGTCGTCGATGTAGACGTCGACCGCCGGTGGTGCACCTTCGGTGGTGACGGGTGTCGGCGCGCCGGCCGGCTGGTAGCTGCCTTGTTTTTCGAAGGCCCAGCGGATCACCTTGTTGTAGGCGCCGCCCGAGAGGCCTTCGCTGGTCCAGTTCTCGAGGTCGGTGTCTTGCATCTCTTCGCACCAGACCTCGGGGTCGTTGGGGTTGGTCGCGGGGGTGAGGTTGGCCGTGGTGCGCAAGATCAGGTAGGTGGCCATGCGCGCGGCGAACTGGCGGCGGCCGAGGCTGTCGGCATCGCCGCCGATCGAGCGGTAGAGGCGGAAGTGGCAGGTCGCCAGGATCTCCTCGCTGCCGTAGCCACCGTTGTCGTTGGCGCCGCCGTTCCAGGCCCAGCCGTTCACTGGCCGGTCGAAGCGGCGGGTGATGGTCGGGTGGAAGGGTGCGTAGTCGAAGCGTTCTGGCAAGGCGCGCAAGGCCGACTCGGGGTCGTTCTGGATGGCAGCCAGGCCATCACCGTGGCTGTGCGAGAAGCCGAGATTGCCGCTGCCCACGTGGTCGCCGAGCACGCCGTGACCGCCCATTTCATGCCAGTGCACATAGGGGTCGACCGCCCGGCCCAGTGGGTTGGCGGTGTCGCTCAGGTCGCACAGGCAGAAGCCCATGAAGCTGGTGCCACCGCTGCCGTTGGGCGACCAGAAGGCGTTGATCTCGACCCCATCGGCCGTGCCGAAGCTCGCGCGGTGGTCCACCGGGATGGGGAAGGTGGTGCCGTCGAAGTAGTCCTCCACCACGAAGCCCAGGTCGGCGATGGTGCGAAAGAGTTGCGTCTGGTGGTAGTAGGCGTTGACGGCAGCGAAGTCGTTGGTGCGTGGGTTGAAGTCGAAGTCGGAGCCTGCGGCCACCGTGGGCGCCGCGATGGCGGGGGCGTCTTGCTCCTCGATCGAGACGTACAGGCCGCTCAGGCTCTGGGTGCCACCCGAGGGCGGGTCGAGATCGGGCAGCAACTCGTCGAAGTCGTGGTCGTCGAGCACGCTGTTGGGCTGGTTGGCCGTCGCCGTGAAGTCACCGCTGGAGTTGATCGGGTCGCGCTTGAACACCAGGCCGTTGACGCCGCAGGTCATGCACTCGATGTACAGGATGGACCCCGTCTCCAGCTCGACCAGGATCAGCCACACCAGCGACGACTTGCTGCGCCCCTGCCGGAAGATCATCTCGGCCACCAAGTAGGCGCGCTCGGCCTTGATCTTGTCGCTGACCGGCGGGATGTCGAGCAGCGGGATCTCGCCCGCCTCGCCGGGCGTGCCGTTGGTCTTGCGATCGGTGCTGGGCGACGGCTTGCCCGCGTAACGCTTCTTCGGGTCGTACTTGTAGATGAAGAACTTGCCGCTGAGCAGCAGCGGGGTGGCGCTGTCGGCTGCGGCCTTGGCGCCTTTGCCTTTGGTGGCC
Source organism: Rhizobacter sp. (assembly GCF_018780185.1). Lineage (GTDB taxonomy): Bacteria > Pseudomonadota > Gammaproteobacteria > Burkholderiales > Burkholderiaceae_C > Rhizobacter. Next base: position 4,996 of record NZ_JADMJX010000238.1, on the reverse strand, counting down.
ACGGCCGGCGCGTTGATGATCTTGCGCACGACTTCCGAGGTCTCGGCGTCACCGCTTTCGCCCACATCGGCAAAGCCGATTTCAGCCAGGGCCTGGCGCGCAGCCGTCTGGCGGAAGAGAGCGGCGTAGCGGTCGATCAGCTTCTGGTCGGGCAGCGTACCCTTGAGCCCGTCTTCGCTGTTGTTGGTGGAGCCCACCACGCGGTTGGGGTTCTGCTTGACCTTGACCGAGAGCCCTTTGCGCCACACCGGCGTGTTGAGGTAGGTCTGGCAGTAGCCGACCGTGGTCGAGTCGAACAGGTGTTTCTCTTCGCTGAGGTGGTACTCCACGTCTTGCTCACGCGGGTCAAGGAAAGACACCTTCTTGCTGAGGTTGGCGAGCTGCGCCTTCGGGATCTTCAGCGTGTCGGCCCACTGATGCAGGTAGGCCTGCGCCGAGATGCGCGGCATGTTGTCCTCGCTCGGCCAGTATTCCTGGCTGTGCCGCAGGTGACGCACCTTGTTCGCGGCATCGACCGACACATGGGCCTTGAGCTCGGCTTTGTAGGTCGTCTTCATGTCTTGTCTCCTGAATCTCGTGATGACGATTCAGGTTAGGACGATGAAGCACGAGCTGCTCCCCTAATGATGGGGAGAACAGTTGAACCTAGGGGCCCTCGAACAGGGGGCCGCCACGGCTCAGTGCGGCCGGTGTGCGATCGGCCGACCTTGTGCCGCACGCGCCGCGACGAAGGCCTCGAAGGCTTGCACACTCGTCTTGCGCGGCACGTAGCCCAGCACTTCTTTCAGCGCGGTGTTGAGCAGCACCGGCCGGTAGCGCAAAAAGTCGAGCTGCTCCGGCCCGTAGCGCGTGAGGCCCAAGGCCGAGCCTACGGCCAGCGCGGTCTTCAGCAGGCCGGCCGGCAGCTGCAGCAGCGGCTTGTGCAGCCGCGCCGCGATCTCGCGCAGCGGCAAGGCGCCGTCGCCCGCCACGTTGAAGCAGCCCGCGCGGCGCGTGCGCAGGGCATGGACGATGACGCCGATGACGTCGTCGTCCCAGATGAACACGAAGGGGCTCTCGCTGCCGCGAATGGCCAGCAGGCGCTTCTTCTCGAACAGCGCGGTGATCTGGTTGTCGACCCGCTCGCCAAGGATGGTGCCGATGCGCAGCACCGTTTGCGCGAGCGCCGGGTGGGCTTGCCGGTACTCGGCCAGCATCTCTTCCACCAGGCGCTTGTGGTGTGAATAGGCGAAGGCCTCGTTGCCGCGCAGCGCATCGCTCTCGCGCAGCCACGCCGGGTTGTCGGCGTGGTAGCCATAGGCCGCGCCACTGGAGCTGACCACGATCTGGCCCACGCCCTGGGCCACGCAGGCATCGAGCACGTTGCGGGTGCCGCCCACGTCGACCGAATGCTCCAGCTCGCGGTTCGACCCCTTGCCCGGCGTGACGATGGAGGCCAGGTGCACCACGGTGTCGATGGCGTGCGTGGCGAACAGCTCGCGCAGCGCGGGGTCACGCACGTCTTGCACGGCGTAAGTCACACCGGCTTCGCGGCGCGCGTGCGGTACCTCGCGCACATCGGCCGCCACCACGGCGGCGAAACCAGCTTCCTTGGCGAGCACGGCCACCAGGCTGCGGCCGAGGAAACCGTCGGCCCCGGTGACGAGCACGCGGCGGGGTGCGTTCATGGTGTCTGCGCCGATACCGGCACCACGGGCGGTCGCCGGCCCCACCAGCTCGCGAGCGCGAGGCCGGCGATGATGTCCCAGAAGCCCCACACGCCGGCCACCACCGCCATGCCGCCCAGCCCGCCGAAGAAGCCGAAGATCATCACCAGCCCGAGCCCGGCGTTGCGGATGCCGACTTCGATCGACACCGCCCGGCGGTCGTAGTCCGACAGCCCGCTCAGGCGCGCGCACAGGTAGCCGGTGCCGAAGGCCAGCGCATCGTGCAGCGCCACCGCGAGCAGCACCAGGCCCACGTAGTCGAGGAAGTAGCGCCAGTTGCCCGCCACCGCACCGAGGATGAACGCGATCAGGCAGATGAAGCTCAGCACCCGCGCCGGTTTGCGGACGCGCGCGGTGAAGCGGGGCAGTTTCTCGGCGCAGGCGATGCCCAGCACGAAGGGCACGCCGATGATGGCGACGATGTGGCCCGTCATCTCCAGCGGGTCGAGCGAGATGCTGCGCAAGAGCGGCGCCGCGGTCGGGTGCATCGAGCCCCACCAGGCGAAGTTGAGCGGCATCAGCACGATGGCGAGCGCGTTGGAGATCGCCGTCATCGACACCGACAGCGCCACATTGCCCTTGGCGCGGTGGGTCAGGATGTTGCTCACGTTGCCAGGTGGGCAGCAGGCCACCAGCAGCATGCCGAGCGCGATGCTCGGGCCGGGCTTGAGCAGCAGCGTGAGCACGAAGGTCACCGCTGGCAGCACGATGAACTGCGCCGCGATGCCCACCGCCATGGCGCCCGGCATGCGCGCCACGCGCTTGAAATCGGCCAGGCGCGTGTCGAGCGCGATGCCGAACATCAGGAAGCCCAGCACCACGTTGAGGATCACCAGTGAAGCCGGGTTGAAGTTCAGGCGGATCTCGTCGACGGGGAGCATGGCGGGCTTTCGCAGAGAGGCTCAGGCGAGCGAGGCGGAGGCCGCGCGCACGGCGGCACGGTAGGTGTCTTTGTGGACGTAGTACGCCATGCGCTCGAGCTTCAAGTACTTGAAGCCGCCCGACAGGTCGGGTGGTGGGCCGGCCTTGGCGGCGCGCAGTGCGTCGGCGCGCGGTGAGCCCTCGGCCTGTGCCTTGAAGAAGCGGGCCACGAGCTCGGCTTGCTCGTAACGCCCCTGCCAACCGATGCCGCTGGCCTCGATCATGCCCAGCACTGCGAGGTTGTCGAAGCGTGGCGACAGGATGTTGAGGTAGAGCTGCGGCGCCATGCCCTGCCAGTTGAGCAGGGCGGGCTCGATGAAGGGGTAGTGCAGGCGGTAGCCGGTGGCGCAGAGCACCAGGTCGTAGTCTTGCGAGCGGCCGTCCTTGAAATGCACCGTGCGGCCCTCGAAGCGTGCGACATCCGGTTTGACACCGATGTCGCCGTGGCCCATGTGGTGCAGCACCAGCGAGTTGACCACCGGGTGCGACTCGTACATCTTGTAGTCGGGCTTGGGCAGGCCGAAGCGCACCGGGTCACCGGTGAACCAGCGCAGCACCGTGCTGTCGATCTTCTGCTTGAGCCAGGGCGGCAGCTTGAGCTTGCCGCCCAGCGTGTCGGCGGGCTTGCCAAACACGTACTTCGGCACGAAGTAATAACCGCGTCGCACCGACAGGTCGACGCTCTTCGCGTGGTGCACCGCATCCACCGCGATGTCGCAGCCCGAGTTGCCGGCGCCGACCACCAGCACGCGCTTGTCCTTGAAACTGTCGGCGCGCTTGTAGGCCGAGGTGTGCTGCAGCTCGCCGTCGAAGTGCCCCTCGAAGCTCGGCATGTTCGGCTCGGCGAGGGTGCCGTTGGCGATGACCACACCCTTGAAATCGGCCTGGTGCTGCGAGCCACCGGCCTCCTGCCAGGTGAGGCGCCAGAGCGGCGCGGCGCCATCGCCGACCGGTTCGACCTTCAGCACCCGCGCGCCGAAGTGGAAGTGGCGACGCAGGTCGAAGCGCTCGGCGTAGTCGGCAAAGTAGCGGCACAGTTCGCGGTGGCTCGGGTAGTCGGCCACGTCGTCGCGCATCGGGAACTCGCTGAACTCGGTGGTGCGCTTGCTGGAGATGAGGTGCGCCGATTCGTACACCGTGCTGCGCGGGTTGCCGAAGTTCCACAGGCCCCCCACGTCGGTGTAGGCCTCGAAGCCCTGGAAAGCAATGCCCAGTTTCTGCAGGTTGCGTGCGCCGGCCAGGCCGCTCGGGCCGGCCCCGATGAGGGCGATCTGCTGGCGGGTGTCGGTCGTCTCCATGGCGTCTCGTGAGGGTCAGTCGTGGCGGGGTGGCATGCCGGGAATGGGTGTGGAGCCGGCTTCGCCGAGGCGTGGCTTGCGCGGTTGGCGCAGCAGGATGGCGTCGTGCAGCCGCGCGGGCAGCGCACCGAGCGCACGCGCCAGCCAGCCCATGCGGCGGGGCAGCACGATGTGTTCGCGACCGCGTCGCACGCCGTCGAGCAGCACACGGGCGGCCTCGTCGGGTTCCATCAGGCCCGGCATGGCGAAGCGATTGCCGGCGGTCAGCGCGGTGCGCAGGTAGCCGGGGCTGACGGTGCACACGCCGAGCCCGCTGCCCCGCAGCTCGGCGCGCAGGCTTTCCAGGTAGCGGATCAGGCCGGCCTTGCTGGCACAGTAAGCGCCGTTGCCCGGCAGCCCGCGCCAGCCGGCCAGGCTTGCGACACCCACCAGCGCGCCGCGCCCGTGCGCACGCATGGGGGCGATGAAGGGCTGGAAGGTCGTCGCCGCGCCGAGCAGGTTGATCTCCAGCATGCGCCGGAACACCGCCAGGTCGTCGGCCTGCGCCGTGTCGTACCCACCGGCCACGCCCGCATTGGCGATCACCAGATCGGGCGTGCCGAAGCGGCCCAGCCAGTCGGCGGCCATGGCCTGCATCGCGGTCGAATCGGCCACGTCGGGCGTGTAGACCGCACAGCGCGATGGCGCAGACGCAGCCAGCGCATCGAGCACCGGCCGCTGCAGGCCGACCAGCGCCACCTGTGCGCCATCGGCCAGCAGCTGCCGGGCGAGCGAACTCCCGAGCCCGCCGCAGGCACCGGTGAGAACGACGTTTCGGAACGCGGGTGCGCGCAAGGGCTGGCGCCAGGAAGTGGGGGTGGGGCAAGCTTAGCCTGCGGTGTCGTGCGTGGCAGGGGCGTTTGCGATGCTTGCCTCGGTTTGCGCGATTGGTTATGCGAAGCGAGCCACGAAGCGGGCGGCCGGCAGCGGCACGGCGCTGGGGGTATGGCGATGCACGGGGATAATCGCGGGCGTGACCCCCCCTCTGCACAGCCCATGGCGTTTGAGCGTTGCCCCGATGATGGACTGGAC
>NZ_JADMJX010000134.1 GCF_018780185.1 Rhizobacter sp. | reverse complement strand
CAGGATGTAGAGCAGGAAGGCACCTCGGCTCACGCGCTCGCTCATCGGCTTGGCGTTGAAGGCAATCGCCGCCACCGCGTACCAGATGGAGATGTGCGCCGCCACGTTGATCTGCTGCGACGAGTGGCCGAAGGCCCACCAGATGGTGCGGTAGATGAGCGGGTCGACCTCCTTGACGATGCCCACCGACATCAGGAAGGTGGGGATCAGGATGATCGCGCCAGAGGCAATGGTGAACACCGCGATGATGCAGGCCGTGATGGCGCCGAAGGTCACCAGCGGCACCGAGCCCTGGTAGGTCTTGTCGCGCTTGGCCACGACCAGCGTGCCCAGGAAGACGAAGCAGCCGATCAGCGCACCCACCGCAAACAAGATCAGGCCCAGGTAGAACGAAGGCGCGGCCATCATCGGCACGTAGGACGTCATCATCACGCTGGAGCCGCCCTGGTACACCGCCACGTTGTTGGTGACCGCACCGATCACCATCAGCGCAAACGCCAGCCAGGCCAGCTTGGGCGTGGCGAGCCGACAGCGCAGCAGCGTCGACGAGCAGAAATACAGCACCGCGATCTCGAAGAAGATGATCCAGAAGATCAGCATGTCGATGCCGTGCGCGGTGAGCACCTGGTAGAAGGTGTCGGCCTCCAACCAGTGCACCGCCGGCCAGCGGGTGAGCACCACGCCGATGGCGAGAATGCCGCCGATCAGCAGAAACACCACCGCCGCCACGGCGTTGGCGAGCATCAGCTTTTCAGCTTGGGCTTCGAACTGCAACCCGGAGCGGGGGCAGGTCCGGTAAGTGGTCGCGCTGGACATGATCACCCTCCCCTTACTTCACGTAGATGCGGCCGACCATCGTGTGATGGTTGATGCCGCAGTATTCGTTGCACACCACCGAGTAGGTGCCCGACTGGTTGGGCGTCACGGTCACCACGTGCTCATAGCCCGGCACGATCTGGATGTTGATGTTGGCGGGCTGCAGCGAGAAGCCGTGGTTGTAGTCCATCGACGTGAGGTGCAGCTTGTAGGTCTTGCCTTTTTCCAGCTCCAGAATGGGCCAGAAATTCCACAGCCGCGCGATCATGTAGACATCGCTGCCAACGGGCGGCGCGACCACCGGGATCTTGTCGGCCGTCTCGGTGCGCACGGTGTACTTGTCGACCATCGCCTGCGCCTTGGCCGAAAACTTCTCGGGCGTGGTCTTGTAGGTCTCGGTCGAGAGGTTCTGCTTGCCGTAGATGTGCCAGCCAACCATCATGAAAAACATGATCAGGCACCAGACCAGGGCGATCACGATCCAGGTGCCTTCGACGCGGTCGAGCGGGTGTTTCCACCAGAGGCGTTCTGACGGGGGCAGGATGGCGCTCATCGTGTCTCTCCTCTCCGATTGGTCGTTAGTCTGGGTGTCACTTGGCCAGCGGGATGGTCAGGATGTCGATCACACCCCACAGCGTGTAAACCACCATCGGCACCATCACGCCGAGAAACAGCAGCAGGAACGGGTTGTCGAGCAACTGCTGCATCCAGGGCACCGGTTCGTTGTCGTTGTCGCTTGGGCTCATGGGGTATCTCCGTTCAAGAATCAGGGGCCGCTTGAGGGCCGTTGACGGGCTGCGGTGATTCTGCGGACGCAGCGCACACGCTCACTTGAACTGGTTCAAGAAAAGCGACTGTTGTCGAACACGCGCAGCGGCGCGGGCTACGATCCGCGCCATCTCCCCACTCGCGTCATGGCATGACCCTCACCGACCGACGCTTGCGTTTCCTGCGCCGCCTCGCGCTGCTGTGTGTGGTGATGGTCCTGGCCGTCACCAGCCTGAGTGCCTACCTGCGCTTGTCCAAGGCGGGCCTGGGCTGCGCCGACTGGCCCGCCTGTTATGGCCAGACCCTGCGTCACCAGCAGCAAGGCCTGGCCGTGCCGGCAGAGGAACAGACCGCCACCGCTGCGGCGCGCCTGGCACACCGCATCACGGCATCGATGGCGCTGCTGCTGGTGATCACCATGCTGATGGTGTGCTTCGGCTCGCAACCTGTGCTGCTGCGCGAAGGCATGCTCGCTCTGGCCTTGCTCGGCCTGGCCTTGTCTCTGGCCGTGCTGGGGGTCTGGAGCAGTGCGGCACGACTGCCTGCGGTGGCCATGGGCAACCTGCTCGGTGGTTTCATGATGCTGGGCTTGAGCGTGCGGCTGGTGTTTGCCGGCCGACCGCTGCATCAGCCGGGCCTGCGCCCCTGGGTGGGTGTGGCCATCGTGTTGGTGCTGCTGCAGGTGGCGCTCGGTGTGCTGGTGAGCGCGTCGTATGCCGGCCTCAGCTGCACCAGCCTGAGCTCGTGCAGCCTGGGCGAGGCCTTGCGGTCCGCAGACTGGGGCCAACTCAACCCGTGGCGCGAGCCGGTGCTCGATGCCACACCTCCGGTCCAACCCTCCGGCGTGCTGGCGCACAGCCTGCACCGCCACATGGCGCTGCTGGTGGCGCTGTGGGTGATCCCGCTCGGTATTGCTGCACTGCGGCGAGGGCGGCGGGCCACCGGCGCAGTGCTGCTGGCGCTGCTGATCGCCCAGCTGGCCGTCGGGCTGGCGATGACGGTGCTGGCCTTGCCGCTCGCCCCGGCGCTGGCGCACAACCTGCTCGCTGCCGCGCTGTTGGCCACCCTGCTGACATTGTTTTGAGCGCAGCAGGGTTGACGCCGCTCAAGAGGCGGCTGTGGCGGCGAGCCCAAAATCCGCGCACATTGCGTTGCGGAGGACGCCCCCGTGGATGTCAAGAGTTTCGACTTGCCCCGCTATCTGTCGGTGCTGCCGCTGTTCAATGAAATGAGCACCACCGAGCTGCAGCGCCTGGCCACGGGTTGCCAGCTGCGCCGCCTGGGTCGTGGTGACATGGTCTTTCACGTCGGCCAGCCGTGCGATGAGTTCCATGTCACCGTGATCGGGCAGGTCAAGCTGTTTGCGATTTCCCCCGCCGGACAAGAGAAGGTGATCGAGCTCGTCGGCCCGGGCAACAGCTTCGCCGAAGCCCTGATGTTCACCGGCCGGCCTTACATCATCAACGCCCAGTCGCTCACCGACACGCTGCTGTTGTCAGTTTCCAAGGCGGCCGTGCTGGCCGAGATCGAACACGACGGCCGCTTTGCGCTGCGCATGCTGGCCGGCATCTCGCGCCGCCTGCACGGCTTGGTGAAAGACGTGGAGGCCAACTCGCTGCACAGTGGGCTGCAGCGCGTGATCGGCTACCTGCTGCGCGGCCAGGACACGGAGAACTGCGACTGCCACGAGGCCGTCACGGTGTCGCTGCCGGTCAGCAAGGCAACGATCGCGTCGCTCCTGTCGCTTACGCCCGAATACTTCTCGCGCGTCTTGCACGAGTTGGAGTCGGCCGAACTGATCGAGATCGACCGCAGAGACATCCGCATCCTCGACCAGAAGCGCCTCGCCACCTACCAGCCCGGCGCCTGAGCGGCCTGGCCCGCGCTCAATGCGAGGTGCCTTCCGAGCGCGAGATCTTGTTCCACACGTTGTACTTGCCGACGGGCTTCTTCATCGGCAAGCGCTTCACCTCCTTGAAGGTGGTGGCGTCGTAGACGATCAGCGCGCCGTCCATTTCCCACAGGCTGGCCAGCGCATGGCGCCCGTCTTTCGTGAACTCGATGTGCGCCAGCGTCTTGCCCGGCTCGCGCACCTGCGCCACCGGCTCCAGCGTGGTCTTGTCGATGATGGTCAGCGTGTCCTTGGCCGTCGGGCTCATCATCGAATCGACCCACGCGTAGCGGCTTGCCTCGTGGCTGCGCACGAAGAAGCCCGGCCCCGGCGTCTTGATCGTGCGCACCGGCTTCCAGGTGTGCATGTCGATCACGTCGAGCGCCCCGTCTTTCAGGTTGGGGCTGGCGAGCACCGTCGTACCCTGCCACGCGAAGGTGATGCCTGAGCCCAGGTGCGGCATGCCCGCAATCGGCAGCTCGGCAATCTTGCGGCGGATGTCGAGGTTCACCACCTGCGCGCTGGGCTGGCCGTCTGCCTTCACCCGCGTGGCGCCGAGCGCGTGGCGGTAGCCCTGGTCGAAGAAGAAGTCGTCGAGCGGCTCGTCGAGCGGGGTGCGCTTGACGCCGTGCAGGCCCGGCTTGGCAATCCCCTCGCCCATCTTGTAGTCGTGCACAAAGCCGTCGTAGATGGGCGCGGCCTTCGGGTCGTATGAGATCTCCCACAGCTCGGGAATGTCTTTCAGCGCCACGATGAAGCTCTTGCGCGGCGTCGCGTCGTACACCGCCGAGACACGCGAGCTGGCCTTGCCATCCAGCGTGGCCGCGGCATAGGTCTTGACGAGGTTCAGGTCGGCATCAAACAAGGCCAGCGTGTGCGGCAGGTAGTTGGCCGCCATCACCCATTGGCCGTCGCCGCTGACGGCCACGTTGCGCATGTTGAGCCCGGCGCGCACCTCGGCCACCACGACCAGGTTCCAGAGGTCGTACTTGGTGATCCAGCCATCGCGCGAGCCGAAGAAGACGAAGCGCCCATCGGGCGTGAACTTCGGCCCGCCGTGCAACGCAAAGCGGCTCTCGAAGCGGTGGATGGGTGTGAAGCGATCGCCGTCCACCAAGCTCACGTGGTGGTCTCCGCCCTCGACCACGACAAAGAGGTTCATCGGGTCGGCCGACCAGATGGGCTTGTGGGGCCGCCCTTGCATCGCGGCATCGGCCACGCGCGAGGCGCGGATGTCGGCCTCGGCCCAGCGCGGCGCGGGCGACACCGGCGAGTAGATGTATTGCGCCAGCGCCGCCAGTTCATCAGGTTTGAGCGTCGCGGCGAAACCGCCCATCTGCGTGGCCACCCGCCCGTGGGTGATGACGTTCAGCGCCTCGGGCTTGCGCAGGCGCGCCAGGCTCTCGGGCAGCAGCGCCGGGCCCATCGCACCGAAGCGCTCGGCGCCGTGGCAGCCCGCGCAGTGCTGCTGGTACAGGGCCGCTGCATCGGGCGCCACCGGCTGGGCGCGTGCCAGGTCAGTGCCCATCCACAGCAGACCCAACGCCAGGATCACGGGCAACACCCAGTGCCACCGGTCCACGGGTGCGTCTGCGGGTGTGGCCGCGGGGGCGTCCGCGGGTGTGTCATCCAACCTTGGCATGGCGCTCTCCTGCAGGCTGGTGCTTGAACGGCGTGAGGGCCACGCGCGGGCTGGGCACGCTCAGGCCGATTTCTTCGTCGCCGAGGTAGCAACCCGGGTCTTCAGCCCAGGGGTTGCCGGTCACCTGCTCGGCCCGCACACGGGTGTTGCCACCGCAGATGGCGAAGTGCGCGCAGGCAGCGCAGCGCCCACCCACCTTGCGCGGCCGCTCTTTCAGGCCGGCCATCAGCGGGTTGGAGGTGTCGGCCCAGATGGCCGAGAACGGCCGCTCGCGCACGTTGCCCAGCGTGTGATGCCACCACATGGTGTCGGGGTGCACGTTGCCCAGGTTGTCGATGTTGGCCACGTTGACGCCCGACGAGTTGCCGCCCCAGGCTTCGAGCCGCGCGCGCAGTGCATCGGCCCAGCGCGGGAAGCGCTTGCGCGCCCACTGCAGCATGTAGACGCCGTCGGCATCGTTGTTGCCCGTGACGAACTCCTTGTCGCCGCCGGCGGCTGCATCGGCCCACGCGGTCTCGAACAGCAGGTCGAGCGCCTCGCGGGTCGCCGCGAACTGCGCGTCGCGTGCACGATGAATGTTGCCGCGCCCGGCGTAGTTGAGGTGCGAGAAGTAGAACTTGTCGACTGCCTCGGTCTGCATCAATTGCAGCAGCGCCGGCAGGTCGTGCGCGTTCATTGCCGTCATCGTGAAACGCAGCCCCACCTTCACCCCGCGCGCATGCAGGTGGCGCACGGCCGCCAGGCTGCGGTCGAAGGCCCCATCGAGGCGGCGGAACTTGTCGTGCGTGGCGCCAATGCCGTCGAGGCTGATGCCCACGTAATCGAAGCCGGCCGCCGCCACGCGCTCGGCCATGGGCTCGTCGATCAGCGTGCCGTTGGTGGACAGGCCCACGTAGAAGCGCATCGCGCGGGCACGCTCGGCGATCTCGAAGATGTCGGGCCGCAGCAATGGCTCGCCGCCGGAGAGGATCAGTACCGGTACGTGAAATGCCTTCAGGTCGTCCATCACACCAAACACCTCTTGCGTGGCCAGCTCGCCGGCGTAGTCATGGTCGGCCGAGAGCGAGTAGCAGTGCTTGCAGGTGAGGTTGCAGCGGCGGATCAGGTTCCAGATCACCACCGGGCCGGCGGGCGCGCCGCGACGGGTCGCCACCGGGTACTGACCGTTCTTTTCGGCCAGCGCGATCTCGCGCATGAATTGAGAGATGCGAAACATGAGAGGTCAACTTTCCGACAGGCGCAGACCCGTCTTCTTGAGGATGGCGCTGCTGTAGAGGATCTCGTGGCCGCGACAGGCGTCGCCGAGCAGGTGCTCGATCTCCAGCGCCTGCCGCTCCACGTCGGCCCGCGTGCGGCCGTGCACCATGGCAAAGAGGTTGTAGGGCCACAGCGGCAGCGAGCGGGGCCGGCGGTAGCAGTGCGTCACCCCGGGCAGCGCGCCGACCTGGGCACCGAGCGCGTCGATGCGCTCGTCGGCCACGTCCCACACGGTCATGCCATTGGCCACCCAGCCGAGCCGGTAGTGGTTGGGCACCGCGCCGATGCGGCGCACCAGGCCTTGTTCGCGCATCTGCGCAAAGCGCTCGCGCACCGCGCTGCTCGAAATGCCCAGCATCGCGCCGATGGCCTCATAAGGCCGCTGCACCAGCGGCAAGCCGCTTTGTGTGGCGGCGATCAGCTCGCGGTCGAAATCAGACAGGGCCATGGGCTTGCTCCCCCTGTGCTGGAAGGCGCAATCCGACGAAGTATTCGCGCTCTTTCGGAAAACGGTGCACCGTGAGCCCGGTCTCGCGCTCGATGCGTTGGCAGGCCTGTTCAACGGCTGCAGGGTTCTCGGCCGCGACAACGAACCACATGTTGAGCCGGTGCTCGCGCCGGTAGTTGTGCGCCACCTCGGGCAAGGCGTTGACGAGGTGGGTCACACGGTCGAGATCGGCCTCGGGCACTTCGAGCGCGGCGAGCAGGAACTGGCCGCCCGCACGCTCGATGTGGAACAGCGGGCCGAAGCGCGTCAGCACCCCTTGCGCCAGCAGGTGGTGCAGTCGCTCGATGACCTCGTCTTCGCTCAGGCCCAGCTCGGCACCCACGTCGGCGAAAGGCCGCTCGGTCAACGGCAGATCGCCTTGCAGCCGGTCGATCAGACGCGCATCGGTCGGGCTGAGCGGCATGTGGGTGGCGTCAAGCGACGGCATGCGCAGCCTCCCGTGCGTCTTCGCGGAAATATCGCGCCCCCTGTTGCTTGAAACGTCGCGCGCTGAAAAGCACGGCATGGTCGTACGCGGTCAGCCCGGCTCCGGTGATGGCCTGGGCCACCAGGCCCAGCACCGTGCCGCGGTCACGCCCATGCACCATGCAGTAGAGGTTGTAGGGCCAACCCGCCGCACGCTCGCGCCGGTAGCACAGCGTGATGCCACGCTCGCGCGCCAACGCGGTGCCCAGCGCGTCGACCACCTCGTCGGGCACGTCGAACACCGTCATCGCGTTGTGCGAGATGCCGAGCTCATGGTGGCGCACGATCACGCCGAAGCGGCGCACCGTGCCCTCGCGCTGCCAGCGCGCCAGCGTGGCCAGCAGCGCATCGCGCGTCTGGCCCAGCGCCTGGGCCCACACGTCGTAGGGCTGGGCCACCAGCGGCAACCCGGCCTCGACCAGCGCGGCCAGGCGGCGGTCAGCGGCAGCCACGGGTTCGACGCGAATCGCCGCTGCGCGGGCCACCGCGGGCACCGCATCGCGGTGCAGCTCGAAGCCGAGGTCGATGCGGTAGGCGCGCTGCATGCGCAGGCGCAGCGCCTTCAAGCCGGTGCAGGCCTGCAGCCGGTCGACCGTGGCGTCCACGGCAGCGCGGTCGCGACCGGTGACGACGAACCACAGGTTCCAGTCGTGCTCGCGCTCGTAGTTGTGGTTCACGCCGGTCTCGGCCGAGACCAGCGCGGCCACCGCCTTGAGCCGGGCAGCTGGCACGGCGAAGGCGCACAGCATGGCGGCGCCGCCCGCGCCCGCGCCCCACACCGCGCCGATGCGGCTCACCGAGCCTTCGCCATGCAGCGAAGCAAACTCGTGCAGCACCGCTTCTTCTCTCGTGCCCAACGCCGTGGCGATGTGCGCGAAGGGTGAGGCAGTGAGCGGGAAGTCGCGCTGCCAGTCGTTGAGCAGCGCCAGGCGGGTCGCCGCCGGCGAGACTGGCCGATCATTGAGCAGCGGGCCCATCGCCTGCCTCCCTCAAAAGCCCACCCGCGCGGCGCGCGAGGTGAAGAAGATGCCGCTGGGGGCGTCGATGTCGAGCCGGGCCAGCGTGGCGAAACTCGCGGTGTCGACCACGCTCACGCGGTTGTCGTCGCGCGAGCTGATCCACACCGCCTCGCCGCGCGGCGTGAACTCCATGTGCAGCACCGC
>NZ_JADMJX010000208.1 GCF_018780185.1 Rhizobacter sp. | reverse complement strand
GCGACCAAAGTCACCTCCACCGTTCAGGGGGCGCTTTGGCGTGCCCCCCGAATCTATACTTCTCCGCAGCCTGTTTCGGCATGTCATACGGTTGAGAGGTTTCAATGAACGCGACCCTGGTTAAACCATTTGCGCTTGCAGCATTCGCCGGACTCCTGCTCAGCGGCTGCGGCTCCACCGCCCCGTCGATGGGTGGCAACAAGGGCGTGGTCTCCGGTGCGGCCGGTGGCGGCACCGCCGAAGGTAACAACAGCCAGCTCGAGAAGTGCAGCGAAACCCTGGGCACCGTGGCACTGCAAGAAGAAACCAACGCGCCCTGGTACTACGAACTGCGCCGCAACCAGCTCGGCTCCACGCTGCCGGTGCTGCGTTTGATGATCCAGCAGAGCAACTGCTTCGTCATCGTCGAGCGTGGTCGGGCGATGAACAACATGATGCGCGAGCGTGAGCTCGAAGCCTCTGGCGAAATGCGCCAGGGCAGCAATTTCCAGAAGGGCCAGATGGTGTCGGCCGACTACACCATGAGCCCGTCGATCCAGTTCTCGGGCCGCACGGGTGGTGCCGGTGGCGGCCTGCTCACCGGCAAGTTGGGCTTGCTGGGTGCTGTGGCTGGCAACGTGAAGCGCAACGAAGCGTCGACCACCTTGCTGCTGATCGACAACCGCTCGGGCGTGCAGATTGCAGCCGCTGAAGGCACGGCCGGCAACTTCGACTTCGGTCTCTTCGGCGCGGCCTTCACCGGTGGCCTGGCGGGCGGCGGTGGTGGCTATGCCAACACGCCGCAAGGCAAGGTGGTGGTGGCGGCGTTTGCCGACTCGTTCAACCAGATGGTCAAGTCGCTGCGCAGCTACAAGGCGCAAACCGTCAAGGGTGGCCTGGGCACGGGTGGCCGCCTGGGTGTGGATGGTGGCAGCACGCCGGCGTCCAAGAAGTAAGCGACACATCGCTCACGCATGAGGCCGCGCTCCGCGAGGAGGCGCGGCTTTTTCATGCGCCATGTTTGTCCGCTTCCGAGGTGAAGCTGTCGGCGTAAAACTCATCGGCCGGCAGCCCACACAGCTTCACAAAGTCGCGCTGCGCCGAATCGACCATCACCGGCGCGCCGCAGGCATACACCTGGTGGCCCGACAGGTCGGGCAAATCGGCCATCACCGCCTGGTGGACAAAGCCTGTGCGGCCGGTCCAGCCGTCTTGCGGCAAGGGTTCTGACAGCACTGGTACATAGCGCAGGTTCGGCATGGTGCGCGCCGCTTCCACGCACCAGTCGTGCATGTACAGGTCGGCCAGGCTGCGGCAGCCCCAATACAGCACCGTGGGCCGTGTGATGCCCTTGAAGCGCATGTGTTCGACGATGGCCTTGACCGGCGCGAAGCCGGTGCCGCTGGCCAGCAGCACGATCGGCTTGTCGCTGTCTTCGCGCAGGAAGAAGCTGCCGAACGGGCCTTCGAGGCGCAGGATCTCTTTCTCCTTCATGGCACCGAACACATGGTCGGTGAACACCCCGCCCGGCATGTGGCGGATGTGCAGCTCGATGCCCGGCTTGTCGCCTTGCGTGCTGGGCGCGTTGGCCATGCTGTAGCTGCGGCGGTGGCCGTCTTTGAGAATGAACTCGATGTACTGCCCGGCGCGGTACTGCAGCGCGTCGTTGGCAGGCAGCTGCAGTTGCAGCACGGCCACATCGGGGCTGGGTTTGGTGATGGTGGTCACGCGGCAGGGCATCTTGCGCACCGCAAACTCACCCGCGCCGGCCACGGTGCGCGCTTCGAGCACCACGTCGGTCTGCGGCGCGGCGCGGCAGGTGAGGGTGAAGCCCGCTTCTTCTTCGGCCGGGCTCAAGGCCTTGGCCTGGTGGGTGCCGTGGATCACGCGGCCCTCGATGAGCTTGCACTTGCACGAGCCGCAGGCGCCGTCTCGGCAACCATAGGGCAGGCCCACACCCTGGCGGATGGCGGCGGTGAGGATGGGCTCGTCGCGGTCGACGGAGAAACTCACGCCGCTGGGCAGCACGGTCACGGTGAACGTCATCGGATAACCTCGGTCAGCACTTTCGCAAAACAGCCCGCAATTTTGCCCGCTCGCCCCATGACCCTTCAGGCCAGCCTGTCCGCACGATTCAAACAACCCACTTTGCTGATCGTCGGTTGTGGCGATGTGGGCATGCGCGTGGCGCGCCTGCTGCGTGGGCGTTGGCGCCTGCTCGCGCTCACGTCAAGCCCGCAGCGTGCACCGGTCCTGCGCGAGGCGGGTGTGGTGCCGTTGATCGGCAACCTGGACCAGCCCGCAACCTTGGCCCGCCTGGCGGGCTTGGCCGATGCGGTGTTGCATCTCGCGCCACCTCCCGCCTACGGTGAAAGTGACACCCGCACCCAGCACCTGCTGCAGGCGCTGGCGCTCAAAGACCGGGTGCAGCGAATCGTTTATGCCAGCACCAGCGGGGTGTATGGCGACGCACAAGGTGCTCGCTTCGACGAAACCCGGGCCGTCGACCCCGCCACCGACCGCGCGCGCCGCCGCGTGGATGCCGAGGCGCGTGTGCGCTGGTACGGCCGAGCGCTCGGTGCGAGTGTCAGCGTGCTGCGCATTCCCGGCATCTATGCAGGCGACCGCCCGGGCGGCCACCCACGCGAACGCCTGGCCCGTGGCACGCCGGTGCTCGCGGCCGATGACGACGTCTACACCAACCACATCCATGCCGATGACCTCGCCCGCGCCTGCGTGTCGGCGCTGCACCGCGGACTGCCGCAGCGTGTGTTCCATGCGAGCGACGACACCGAGATGAAGATGGGCGACTACTTCGACCTCGCCGCCGACCTGTGCGGCTTGCCGCGCCCGCCACGCATCACGAGGCAGCAGGCGGGTGAGCAGATGTCGGCGGTGCAACTGTCCTTCATGAGCGAGTCACGCCGCCTCGACAACACCCGCCTCAAGCGTGAACTGCGGTTGAAGCTGCGCTACCCGACGGTAAACGAAGGGCTGCTCGCCTGACGTTCAACGCCTGCGGTTGAAGGGCGCCTGCCCGCGCCAGTAGCGGATGGTCAGGAAGCCGCCGATCATGCCGCCCAGGTGAGCCAGCGAGCCCAGGCCACCCGCCAGGCCCAGCACCAGCGAGATGACGCCGAACACCGCGACGAACACCTTCATCTTCATCGGGATGGGCGGGAACAGCGGCATGATGGTGCGGTCGGGGAAGTACATCGCCGCGGCCATCAGCAAGGCATAGATCGAACCCGAAGCACCCACCAGGCTGTTGGCGCCCATGCCTGGCAAGGCGGTCGCGACCATGAAGGTGATGGCGCCGAAGATCGCGCCGATCGCCAGAAAGCTCAGGTAACGCTTGCGGCCCCACATCACTTCCAACTCGGCGCCAAACATCCACAGGCCCAGCATGTTGAAGAACAGGTGCAGCATGTCGCCGTGCAAAAAGGCATAGGTGAGCGGCTGCCACGGCAGAAAGAAACTGCTCGCCACCGGAAACAGCGCGAACCAGCGCGCAATGGGCAAGATCTGCTGCAGGCAAAAGACCGCCGTGCAAGCCAGCATCAGGAACTGTGTGATCGGTGGAATCGGGGGCATGCGGCGGGTGGCTTCAGAATAAAGCCGCAAGCGTACCCGGTTTGCCCAAACCGGCTGATCGCCTGTGGCAAAATCGCGCCCTCTGCTGCACCGGCCTCGGTGGCGAAATTGGTAGACGCGCGGGACTCAAAATCCCGTTCCGCAAGGAGTGTCGGTTCGATTCCGACCCGAGGCACCACCCCTTCTTCTGCACCTGTTCCATGGCCCTGCCACAATCCGGGCGAGGAGATTCCATGGTGCGATACAAGACGATTGAAGACGCGATCGGGCACACGCCGCTCGTTCGCCTGGTGCGCGTTCCCGGGGCTGAAAACGACCGTCGGGGCAACGTGATCCTCGGCAAGCTCGAAGGCAACAACCCAGCGGGATCGGTGAAAGATCGGCCGGCCATCAGCATGATCCGCCGCGCCGAAGAGCGTGGTGACATCAAGCCCGGTGACACGCTGATCGAGGCCACTTCGGGCAACACCGGCATTGCGCTCGCGATGGCCGCGGCCATCCGCGGCTACCGCATGGTCTTGATCATGCCCGAGGACCTGAGCATCGAACGGGCACAGACGATGAAGGCCTTCGGCGCCGAGCTCGTGCTCACCCCGCGCAGCGGCGGAATGGAATACGCACGCGACCTGGCCGAACAGATGCAGCGCGACGGCAAGGGCCGTGTGCTCGACCAGTTCGCCAATGGCGACAACCCGCGTGTGCACTACGAGACCACCGGTCCCGAAATCTGGGCCGACACCGACGGCCAGATCACCCACTTCGTGAGCGCGATGGGCACCACCGGCACCATCACCGGCACCTCGCGCTTTCTGAAGGAACAAAATTCGAAGGTGCGCGTGATCGGCGCACAGCCGGCCGAAGGCTCACGCATTCCCGGCATCCGCAAGTGGCCCGAGGCTTACCTGCCCAAGATCTACGACCCCACCCACATCGACGAAACCGTCAACGTCACGCAAGACGCCGCCGAAGACATGGCGCGCCGACTCGCACGCGAAGAGGGCTTGTTCGGCGGCATCTCGGCTGCGGGCGCGGCCTGGGTGGCGCTGGAGATTGCCAAGACGGTGGAAAACGCCACCATCGTCTTCGTCGTCTGCGACCGGGGTGACCGTTATCTGTCGACCGGCGTCTTCCCTGCCTGACCATGAAACATCAATTCAACTACTGCCCCAACTGCGCCACCCCGCTGCAACAGATTTCGCAAGAAGAAGACGGTGGCGCGAAGGTTCGCACCCGTTGCCCGGCCTGTGACTGGACGCACTGGAACAACCCCACACCGGTGCTCGCCGCCGTGATCGAGTTGGCCGACCGTGAGGGCCAGGTGCTGCTCGCTCGCAACGCGGCCTGGCCGGGCAAGTTCTTCGGCCTCATCACCGGCTTTATGGAAGCCGGCGAAACGCCGATGGACGGCATTGCCCGCGAGGTGGCCGAAGAGACCTCGTTGCAGGTCGATTCGCTCAAGCTGATCGGCGTCTATGAGTTCAAGCGCATGAACCAGGTGATCATTGCCTACCACGCCGTGGCGCGCGGCGAGATCGTGTTGTCACCCGAGCTGGCCGAGTACAAGACGGTGCCGCCGGCCGACGTGAAATGCTGGCCTGCCGGCACCGGGCAGGCGATGGCCGACTGGCTGACTTCATGCGGCATCACGCCGCAATGGATCGAGCTGCCACCGCGGCGCACTTCGTCAGAGGAATGATCTCGATGGACTTCAATAAAGAACTCGACACCCGCGGTCTCAACTGCCCGCTGCCCATCCTGAAAGCCAAGAAGGCCTTGGCCGACATGCACAGCGGCGAGGTGCTCAAGGTGCTGGCCACCGACCCTGGCTCGCTGCGCGACTTTCAGGCGTTTGCCCGGCAGACGGGCAACGAGCTCGTTGAGCAGTCGTCAGCCAACGATGAGTTCGTGCACTTCTTGAGAAGACGCTGAAGGCGGATCAGATCTCGAGCGACCGCAGGTACTCGCGGAAGCCCGGGCCGAGCTGCGGGTGCTTGAGCGCCAGCTCGACATTGGCCTGCAAAAAGCCTTCCTTGCTGCCGCAGTCGTAGCGCTTGCCTTCATAGCGGTAGGCAAACACCTTTTCGCGTCGCAGCAGGCCCGCAATGCCATCGGTGAGCTGGATCTCACCCCCCACGCCGCGAGGCTGGTTGGCGATCTCGTGAAAGACCCCCGGCGTCAGGATGTAGCGCCCGGCCACACCCAGGCGCGAAGGCGCGTCTTCAGGAGCGGGCTTCTCGACGATGCGGCTCACATCCATCAGCACGTCATTCACCGGCGTGCCGGCCACGATGCCGTAGCGGCGGGTGTGCTCGGCCGGCACTTCCTGCACGGCCAGGATGGAGACACGCCACTCGTTGTACTGCTCCACCATCTGTTGCAGCACGGGCTTGGTGCCCACCATCAGGTCGTCGGCCAGCAGCACGGCAAAAGGGTGGTTGCCCACCAGCCGCTGCCCGCACAACACGGCGTGGCCCAGGCCCAGCGCTTGCGGCTGGCGCACGTAGATGCACTCCATGTCATCGGGTTTGACCGAGCGCACAACGTCCAGTAGTTCCTGCTTTCCCGCCTGTTCGAGGGCTACTTCCAGCTCGAAGGTCATGTCAAAGTGGTCTTCGATCGGGCGCTTGTGGCGGCCGGTCACGAAGATCATCTCGCGCACCCCGGCGGCATAGGCTTCTTCGACCGCGTACTGGATCAGCGGCTTGTCGACCACCGGAAGCATCTCTTTGGGTTGGGCTTTTGTCGCGGGCAGGAAGCGCGTACCGAGGCCTGCTACAGGAAAGATCGCTTTGGTGACTAACATTTGCTTACAATCGTCCAGGGAGTGAGGGAGTGCTTCGAAAACATTGTGTCATGCGCTGTGTGACGCGCGTACACCGAGCATGAGTGGGATGGCATGGACGTCTTGATCATCGAGCCGCTGGAGGCCGAAGTCACGCAGTGGCTGGCGGAGCGCTACTCGGTGCGCTATGCCCCCGAGCTGACCCGCGACCCGCGCGAGTTCAGGAAGGCACTGTTCAACGTGCGGGCTCTGGTTTTGCCCTCGCTGCTGGCGCTCGACTCGGCCACGCTGCACTACGCGCCGGTGCTGCGTGCAGTGGGGCGCGTGAGCGGGGGCGCCGAAAACATCGACCTCGACGCCTGCTCGCGTGCCGGCATCGAGGTGGTGCGCAGCCTCACCGCCACCGCGCAGGCCGAAGCCGAGTTCATGATCGGCGCCATGTTGTCGTTGCTGCGGCGGGTGCCGATCGAGGGTACCGATGGCATGCTGGTCGGCCGTGAGCTGGGTGCCTGCACCGTGGGGCTGATCGGCATGCCGCCTGCGGCCAAGGCCATGGTCAACATGCTGAGCGGGTTTGGCTCGCGGGTGGTGGGTTACGACCCGTCACTGCATTCGAGCGACGGCGTGTGGGAGCGCTGGCGCGTGGCGCCACTGGGCCTGCGCGAGCTACTGGAAACGAGTGACGCGGTGTGCGTGCAGCTCAACTACTTCAGTCGTTACCACGGGCTGCTGGGTGAGCGCTTCCTGCCATTCTGCAAACCCAGCCAGGTGATCGTGAGCGTGGCGCACTCGGGTGTGTTCAACGAGCGCGCACTGGCCGATGTGCTGATCAGCGGCCGCGTGGCTGCTTGCTGGCTCGACAGCCTGGAGCCC
Organism: Rhizobacter sp.; assembly: GCF_018780185.1. GTDB lineage: Bacteria > Pseudomonadota > Gammaproteobacteria > Burkholderiales > Burkholderiaceae_C > Rhizobacter. Next base: position 1,516 of record NZ_JADMJX010000208.1, on the reverse strand, counting down.
GGCGCGCTCGACGATGGCCGCCCGCTGAACGGCATGGACACGCTTCAGATCACGCCCCGCGTGGCCAGCACCACCCGTGAATCGCGGCTGCGCAGCTCATGGGCGGTGGCGCGGCGCATCGACGAGCTGCTGGCCGCCACGCCGCCCGCACCGCGCGAATTCAGGTCGACGGACCCAGGCGTGCCAACTGATCTTGCAGCCGAGCCAGGGCTGCCGTGAAGTCGGCGATGCGCTGCTGCTCCTGAGTCACCACGGCCGCCGGCGCACGCGCCACGAACGATTCGTTCGACAGCTTGCCGCTCGCCTTGGCGATCTCGCCTTGCAGGCGCGTGATCTCCTTGTTCAGGCGCTCCTTCTCGGCGGCCACGTCGATCTCCACGTGCAGCGCCAGTCGCGACTCGCCTTGCACGACCACCGGCGACTGGCTCGTGGCTGCGCTGAAGGCCGCCTCGTCGTCGAAGATGTTCACTTCCGACACCTTGGCCAGCGCCTTGAGCACCGGCGCGGCCTCGCGCAGGAAGCTTGGGTCGCCATAACCGTTCAGCGGCACACGCGCCGCCGGTGAAAGCGACATCTCGCTGCGCAAGGTACGGCAGGCGCTCACCAGGCCCTTGAGCTTGGCCACCCAGGCATCGGCATTCGCGTCGATGCGCTCGAGCTGCGCTTGCGGGTAGGCGGCGGTCACGATGCTGTCGGTCGACTTGCGCCCGGCGATCGGCGCCACCGTGTCCCACAACTCGGCGGTGATGAAGGGGGCGATCGGGTGCAGCAGGCGCAACATGGCCTCCAGCACGCGGATCAGCGTGCGGCGGGTCGCGCGCTGCTGTGATTCGTCGCCGGTCTGTACCTGCACCTTGGCGATTTCGATGTACCAGTCGCAGTACTCGTCCCAGACGAACTGGTAGAGCGTGTTGGCCACGTTGTCGAGGCGGTATTCGGCAAAGCCTTGGGCGACGGCTGCTTCCACCCGTTGCAGTTCGCTCGCGATCCAGCGGTCGGCGGGGCTGAACGTCAGGTAGCCGTGGGCCGGGCCGCCGGGCGCGCATTCGGCCTTGGTGTGCTCCTTCAGCCCGCAGTCCTGCCCTTCGCAGTTCATCAAGACGAACTTGGTCGCATTCCAGAGCTTGTTGCAGAAGTTGCGGTAGCCCTCGGCACGCTTGGTGTCGAAGTTGATGTTGCGGCCCAGGCTCGCGTAGCTCGCCATGGTGAAGCGCAACGCGTCGGCGCCGTAGGCCGGCATGCCGTCGGGGAACTCTTTTTTAACCCGCGCCGCCACCTTGGGCGCGGTCTCGGGCTTGCGCAGGCCGACGGTCGACTTCTTCACCAGCGTGTCGAGGTCCACACCTTCGATCAGGTCCACCGGGTCGAGCACGTTGCCCTCGGACTTGCTCATCTTCTTGCCTTCACTGTCGCGCACCATGCCGTGGATGTAGACGGTCTTGAAGGGCACTTTGCCGGTGAAGTGCGTGGTCAGCATGATCATGCGCGCCACCCAGAAGAAGATGATCTCGTAGCC
>NZ_JADMJX010000377.1 GCF_018780185.1 Rhizobacter sp. | reverse complement strand
TGCCCATCGAGAGCGTGACGATCAAGGCGCCGCACAGCAGCACCTGTTTCATGGAAAGTGGGGCAGGTGCGGCAGCAGGGGCGGTCATCGCGGCACTGTAGCGACTTCAGCCCACCCTAGTTGTCGCGTCGGGATCATCGCCGGCTCAGAAGCGAAAGCCGAACTTCATGCCGTAGCTGGTGGCCTCGCCGGTCTTGTCGGCCTCGAAGGCCAGGTTGGTGAGGCCGAAGTTCAGGTTCACGCCCCCGAACACCTTGCTCTGCGAGAAGCTCTCGCTTGCCAGGCCACCTCCGTCGGGCGTGCTCTTCACCTTGACCGTTCCTGCGCCGACATACGGTGTGAGAAACGCGAAGCCCTTCGAGATGGACAGGTCGACGCCGGTGGTGCGCAGCTTCAGGCGGTCCACGCCCGACAGCGACGACACGCTGGCACGCAACGCCACGGCCGGCGTGGCCACGCCGCCCGGCACGAACGCCCAGCGCAACTCGGCGCCGGTGACCTTAATGTTGGTCGACGGCACCTGCGAATATGACGCGCCGATGTCGATGTTGAACGGCAGCCCCTTGTGCACGCGCAGGGTGGGCACCGGCAGCGTCGATGGGATGCTGGAACCGGCTGCCGCCTTCTCCCAAACCGGGCGGTTCTGCAGCCTGGTGCCGGTGACGGCAATGCCGATGTCGAAACCGGTGATGCCCATGCTCTCGGCCGGGATCAAGGGTTTGAACGACAGTGCCGAGCCCAAGTCTTCCGACAGAAGCTTGAATTCGGCCTGGGTGAGCAAGACCGGGTTGATGTCGGCCGCATGGGCCGTGGCGGCAGAAAGCACCATCGTGCTGGCCAGCAACGCGGGGCGAACAAACAGGGCGTGGGTGCGCATCGCAACTCCAGAGAAACACATGAAGGCGCGAGCGTACCGTGGGCTCTGTGGCCGCTGCAACGCGCCTGTCTCGTGCAGCCAACGACACGGTGCCAAGGTCACCACGGGTGATGTGCCTAGAATTCCCCGCCTATGGCAACCAAACCCAGCAACTCCTACGGCGAGTCTTCGATTCGCGTGCTCAAGGGGCTCGAGCCCGTCAAGCAGCGGCCGGGCATGTACACCCGCACCGACAACCCGCTGCACATCATTCAAGAGGTGATCGACAACGCCGCCGACGAGGCCCTGGCAGGCCACGGCAAGCGCATCGACGTGACGCTGCACACCGACGGCTCGGTCAGCGTGCAAGACGATGGCCGTGGTATTCCCTTCGGCCTGCACCCTGAAGAAAAGGTGTCGGTGCTCGAGATCGTCTACACCCGCTTGCATGCCGGTGGGAAGTTCGACAAGGGCTCGGGCGGCGCCTACAGCTTCTCGGGCGGCCTGCACGGCGTGGGCGTGAGCGTGACCAACGCGCTGGCCAAGCGGCTCGAAGTGCAGGTGCACCGCGAGAACCAGGTTGCCAACATCGTGTTCTCGGGTGGCGACGTGATCGAGCCGCTGAAACTGCGCCGCGCCACCAACGCCGACCGCAAGACCGGCACCACGGTACGCGCCTGGCCCGATGCCAAGTACTTCGAGAGCGTCGACTTCCCCAAGGCCGACCTGACGCACCTGCTGCGCAGCAAGGCCGTGCTGATGCCCGGTGTGAGCGTGACCCTCACCACCGAGAAGACGGGCGAAGTGCTGAGCTGGATCTACAAGGGCGGCCTGCGCGACTACCTGATGCAGACACTCAACGCCGACCCGGTGATCCCGTTGTTTGAAGGCGAGCACTACGCCGACGGCGGCGAGACCGAAAACTTCGCCGAAGGCGAGGGCGCCGCCTGGTGCGTGGCCTTCACCGAAGACGGCACGCCGATGCGCGAGAGCTACGTCAACCTGATTCCCACGGTGAACGGCGGCACGCACGAGTCGGGCCTGAAAGACGGCCTGTTCGGCGCGGTCAAGGGCTTCATCGACCTGCACAGCCTGTTGCCCAAGGGCGTGAAGCTGATGCCCGAAGACGTGTTCTCGCGTGCGAGCTTCGTGCTCAGCGCCAAGGTGCTCGACCCGCAGTTCCAGGGCCAGATCAAGGAGCGGCTCAACAGCCGCGACGCGCTGCGCCTGGTGTCGACCTACGTGAAGCCGGCGCTGGAGCTGTGGCTCAACCAGCATGTGGACCTGGGCAAGAAGCTCGCCGAACTGGTCATCAAGCAGGCGCAGACCCGCCAGCGCGCCAGCCAGAAGGTCGAGAAGCGCAAGGGTTCGGGCGTGGCCGTGCTGCCGGGCAAGCTCACCGACTGCGAGAGCCGCGACCTCACGTTGAACGAGCTGTTTCTCGTCGAGGGCGATTCGGCCGGCGGCAGCGCCAAGATGGGCCGCAACAAGGAGACGCAGGCCATCCTGCCGCTGCGCGGCAAGGTGCTCAACGCCTGGGAGGTCGAGCGCGACCGCCTGTTTGCCAACAACGAGATCCACGACATCTCGGTGGCCATCGGCGTCGACCCGCACAGCGTGACCGACGAGCCCGACCTGAGTGGTTTGCGTTACGGAAAGATCTGCATCCTCTCTGACGCTGACGTCGACGGCTCGCACATCCAGGTGCTGCTGTTGACACTCTTCTTCCGCCATTTCCCCAAGCTCATCGAGCGCGGCAACATCTACATCGCCAAGCCGCCGCTCTTTCGCGTGGACGCACCCGCCCGCGGCAAGAAGCCGGCTGCCAAGATCTATGCGCTGGATGAAGGCGAGCTCACCGCCACGCTCGACAAGCTGCGCAAGGAAGGCGCCCGCGAAAGCTCCTGGAGCATCAGCCGCTTCAAGGGCCTGGGCGAGATGAACGCCGAGCAGCTGTGGGACACCACGCTCAACCCCGACACGCGCCGCCTGCTGCAGGTTGGCTTTGGCCAGCTCGATTTCATCGCCACCACCGATTCATTGACCAAGCTGATGGGCAAGGGCGAAGCGCAGGCGCGCCGCGACCTGATGGAGCTGCATGGCGATGACGTCGAAGTGGATGTCTGACAACAACAAGGACAGGGAGAAAGCGCGATGAGCATGGATGTGATCAAGCCGCTGCTGAGCAACGGCGTGCAGTACGTGAAAGAAGTGTTCAAGTGCAGCCTGGCCGGCCTCGTGGTCAGCGGTGCGGTGTTGTTGGCGCTGGTGGCGGTGTTGCCTGCGCGCACCGGCCCTGTCAGCCTGGCTGTCTTTGGCGCGCTGTTCTTTGTCGTCTTCTATGGCTTGGCCGGTCACCAGCGAGGTGTCTTTCGCATGCTGAGCACGCTGGCCCATTCGCACGGCGGTTTGTTGTTCGACCAGACCCTGGGTCGCTTCATGCAGGCGACCGAAGCACGACGGCCGGGCACGCTGGCCAGCCTGCTGTCGGCACCCGGCAAGGTGACCGAGTCGTTCAAGGAGTTCCTGCAGAACGATGGCTCGGTCATCCCCCGGCCGCTGCGCCGCTTGGGTACCTATTACGTGGGCAAGTTCGACGCACGCATCTCGCAAAGTGGTGCGCTGCCCACGGGCGCCGTCGTGGACGGGCGGGTGCACGAAGCCGTGATCAAGGGCTGGGCGGTGCAGCAGATGCGAGAGCAGTTCGAGCCGAGCTGGAACGGGTTCTTTCTGATCCTGGCGGCGCAGGTGGTGTTCGCCGGCGCTTTGTGGTGGTTCACACGGTGAACCTTCAAGCCACCGGCGTGAGGGCCTGGCTGCCGCTGGTGCTGCTGGCGCCGCTGTGGGTGCAGGCGCAGGTGTGGGGGTACGTCGACGGCGCCGGGGTGGCGCATGTGGCGCCCACCCAGGTCGACTCGCGCTACCACCTGGTGCTGGGCAATGCGGCTGGCGGGGACGCGACGCGCGTGCCCGGCAAGACCGACGGCGCAGGTGGTTTGCTCACCTGGCTGGAGTTCGCGCCCGAGGTGAAGTCGCTGCAGGCGATTCTTCGCGAAGCGGCCAAGGCGCATGCGGTCGACATCGAGCTGCTCAAGGCCATCATCGCGGTCGAGTCGGGCTTCGATGCCAAGGTGGTGTCGCCACGCGGCGCGGTGGGGTTGATGCAGATCATGCCCATGGGCTCCAGCAAGGAAGCGCGCAAGCTCGAAGCCGAGCGCTTGCTCGATGCACGCCACAACATCTTGACCGGCGCGCGCATGCTGTCGCAGCTGATGCGCCGTTTTGGCCGTGTCGACGTGGCGCTCGCCGCATGGAACGCAGGCCCGACCGCAGTGGTGCGAAGCGGGGGTGCGATGCCCCCGTTTCCCGAAACACAGGCCCATGTGCACCTGGTGCTCGAGTTGTATTGGGCGCTGCTGCAAAACACCATGCCGCGCCGCGCCAGAGAAATCCAAATGCATGGGGCGACGGTCGCGTCGGCCCCCAACTGATTGACCTTTTCGGATCACGATGACCACAGAGACCCCTGACAGCGGCGACGCCATCACCCTGGCCCATTACGCCGAGCGCGCTTACCTTGAATACGCCTTGAGCGTGGTGAAGGGCCGCGCCTTGCCCGACGTGTGCGACGGCCAGAAGCCGGTACAGCGGCGCATCTTGTTTGCAATGGAGCGGCTGGGCCTGAGCTTTACCGGCGCGTCCGGCGCCAAGCCGATGAAGAGCGCGCGCATGGTGGGTGACGTGCTGGGCCGCTTCCACCCGCACGGCGACCAGTCGGTGTACGACGCGCTGGTGCGCATGGCGCAAGACTTCTCGCAGCGCTACCCGCTGATCGACGGCCAGGGCAACTTCGGCTCGCGTGACGGCGACGGTGCCGCGGCGATGCGCTACACCGAAGCACGCCTGGCGCCCATCGCCCGCCTGCTGCTCGACGAGCTGGACGAAGGCACGGTCGATTTCGTGCCCAACTACGACGGCTCGACCGAAGAGCCCAAGCTCTTGCCAGCACGCCTGCCCTTCGTGCTGCTCAACGGCGCGAGCGGCATTGCCGTCGGCCTGGCAACCGAGATTCCCTCGCACAACCTGCGCGAGGTGGCGGCAGCGGCCGTGGCCCTCATCCGCAACGACAAGCTGAGCGACGACGAACTCGCCACGCTGATCCCCGGGCCCGATTACGCGGGGGGCGGCCAGATCATCAGCAGCGCCGAAGACATCCGCGCGGCCTACGCCACCGGCCGTGGCAGCCTGAAGGTGCGGGCGCGCTGGAAGATCGAGGAACTCGCGCGGGGGCAATGGCAACTGGTGGTCAACGAGCTGCCGCCAGGTGCCAGCTCGCAGCGTGTGCTCGAAGAGATCGAGGAACTCACCAACCCCAAGGTGAAGGCCGGCAAGAAGGCGCTGAGTGCCGAGCAGGTGCAGCTGAAGACCACGGTGCTGTCGGTGCTCGACGCCGTGCGCGACGAGTCGAGCAAGGATGCCGCCGTGCGCCTGGTGTTCGAGCCCAAAACCAGCCGCATCGAGCAGCAGGAGCTGATCACCACGCTGCTCGCCCACACCAGCCTGGAGAGCTCGGCGCCGATCAACCTGACGATGATCGGCAGCGACGGCCGGCCCACGCAGAAGAGCCTGCGCCAGATGCTCAGCGAATGGGTGGCCTTCCGCGCCGAGACGGTGCAGCGGCGCTCGCAACACCGGCTCGACAAGGTGCTCGCGCGCATCCACATCCTGGAGGGGCGGCAGCTGGTGCTGCTCAACATCGATGAAGTCATTCGCATCATTCGCCACTCGGACGAACCGAAGCAGGCGCTGATCGACCGCTTCAAGCTGAGCCAGATCCAGGCCGAAGACATTCTCGAGATCCGCCTGCGCCAACTGGCGCGGCTCGAAGGCATCAAGATCGAGCAAGACCTGAAGGAGCTGCGCGCCGACCAGGCCAAGCTCGAAGACATCCTCAACAGCCCCAGCTCGCTCAAGCGTACGGTCATCAAGGAGATCGAGGCCGACGCCAAGCAGCACGGCGACGACCGCCGCACGCTGATCCAAACCGAGAAGAAGGCCGTGGCCGAGATCAAGGTGATCGACGAACCGGTGACGGTGGTGGTCAGCCTGAAGGGCTGGGTGCGGGCCTTGAAGGGCCATGAGATCGACGCGGCCACGCTGGCCTTCAAGGCGGGCGATGGTTTGTACGGCGTGTTCCCTTGCCGCACGGTGGACGCCTTGCTCGTGTTCGGCAGCAACGGCCGTGTGTACTCGACGACCGTGGCGCAACTACCCGGTGGGCGCGGCGATGGCCAACCGATCACCACGCTGGTCGAGCTCGAATCCGGCACGCAACCCTTGCACTACTTCGCCGCTTCGGCGGCCACGCCTTTGCTGCTGGCCAACACCGGCGGCTTCGGCCTGCTGGCCCAGGTGGGCGACATGATCAGCCGGCAAAAGGGCGGCAAGAGCTTCCTCACGCTGGAAGCCACCGACAAGGTGCTGCCGCCGGTGCCCATCGGCGCGACCCACAACCAGGTGGCCTGCCTGTCGATGAGCGGGCGCCTGCTGGTGTTCAAGCTCGACGAGTTGAAACTGCAGCCCAAGGGCGGGCGCGGCTTGACGCTGATGGATGTCGATGCGAAAGACCCGCTGGTGTCGGTGGCGACCTGCGCTAACGCCATCAAGGCACTCGGCACCGGGCGTGGCGGCAAGGCCAAGGAAGAAGAACTCAAGGGTGCGTCGCTCGCGGTGTATGCCGGCAAGCGGGCACGCAAGGGCAAGCTGCTCGACGCCGGGATGAAACCACACAGGGTGCTGAGCGCGGGTTGACAGCCCAAGTATTTCCGGCCGGGCTGAGCCTGTCGAAGCCAGCGCAGTGCACGGCGCACCCTTCGACAGGCTCAGGGTGAACGGAGTGTTTTGCGGATCATCGGATCAGGAGACAAAGTGACCGAGACCCCATCCATGCCTGCGCCGCTCGAGTCTCCTTGGGCCCCGCTGCGCCAGCCGGTGTTCCGCATGCTGTGGGCCGTCTGGCTCACCGCCAACGTCTGCATGTGGATGAACGACGTGGCGGCGGCCTGGATGATGACCTCGCTCACCACCTCGCCGATGATGGTGGCGCTGGTGCAGTCGGCGTCTACGCTGCCCGTGTTCTTCCTGGGCATGCCCAGCGGCGCGCTGGCCGACATCCTCGACCGCCGCAAGTACTTCATCTTCACGCAGTTCTGGGTGGCGACGGTGGGCGTGCTGATGTGCGTCGTCACCTTGAGCGGGCAGATGGGCGCGTCGCTGCTGCTGTTGCTGACCTTCGCCAACGGCATCGGCTTGGCGATGCGCTGGCCGGTGTTTTCAGCGGTGATCCCCGAGCTGATCCCCAAGTCGCAGTTGCCGGCGGCGCTGGCGCTCAACGGCATCGCGATGAACACCTCGCGCATCTTCGGGCCCATCTTGGCCGGCGCGTTGATCGCAAGTCTCGGCAGTGCGTATGTGTTTGCGCTGAACGCGGTGCTGTCGGTGATCTGCGGCTTCGTGATCATGCGCTGGCGCACCCAGCCCAAAGTCAGCGCCTTGCCAGCGGAGCGCTTCTTCGGCGCCATCCGCGTGGGTGTTCGCTACGTGCGTGAGTCGGCACCGATGCGCGCCATCTTGTTGCGCATCACGTCCTTCTTCTTGCAGGCGATCGCGCTCACCTCGTTGCTGCCGCTGGTGGCCAAGCAGATGCACGGCGGTGGGGCTGGCACCTTCACGTTGCTGCTGGTGTCGATGGGTTGCGGTGCAGTGGTCGCCGCCTTGGCCATGCCACGCATCCGCGCGCTGATGGATGGTGACGTGCTGGTGCGCAACGGCGGCATCTTGCAGGCCGTCTCGATGCTGGTGGTGGCTTTCGCGCCCAACGTTTGGGTGGCCGCGCCGGCCATGGTGCTCAACGGCATGGCGGTGATTTCGGTGGCCAACTCGCTGGCGGTGTCGGCCCAGATGGCGTTGCCCAACTGGGTGCGCGCCCGCGGCATGTCGATCTACCAGATGGCACTGATGGGCGGTGGTGGGATTGGCGCGGCGGTGTGGGGCCAGGTGGCGACCTTCACCGACGTGCGCACCAGCATCGTGATTGCCTCCATCGGTGGCGCGGTGCTGTTGACCGCGGTGTGCCGATTCAGCGACCGCGGCCGCATGGAGCACGACGACCTGACGCCCTCGCAGGCCTGGAAGGCACCCGACATGCCCGAGGGCATCGAAGGCCATGAGGGCCCGGTGCTGACCACCATCGAGTACTTCATCGACCCGAGCCGGGCCGATGAATTCCATGCCGTGATGCGCGAGACACGCAGCAGTCGGCTGCGCCAGGGGGCCTTGTCGTGCGAGATCTTTCGCGACGTGGCCGTGCCGGGGCGCTACCTCGAAAACATGCTCGACGAGTCGTGGGTCGAGCACCTGCGCCGCTTCGACCGCGTAACGGCCTATGACGTGGCGCTGCGCAACCGCCGCTTGGCGCTGCACATCGGCGACGGGCCGCCGAAGGTGTCACGCAGCATCGCCGAAGCGATGGCCTGAGTTTCTCGTTGGCGCTTCAGCGCTTGCGGGCTGCCACGCGTTTGCGCGGGCTGGCGGCGCGCGGTTTGGCCTGGGGTTCAGGCACCAGCGGCTCGATGCCCGCTGCAGCCACCGGGCTCAACGACGGCGCCACCCAACTCGGCACAGGCCAGGCGGGCGCCACCGGCCAGGCGGAGAGCAGCATCGTCCACCACGAGCGGCTGGCGCTCAACAGCGCTTCCCATTGGCGGGCTTGCAGTGCAATGGCCTGCTCGGCGCTCCATGGGGTTTGCCACAACACGGGGTCGTCGACGGCGGGGGGGTCACCGGGCCCGGGGGCCCAAAACGAGTTCCAGTGCTGCCACATGGTGGGTTCCTTGTCGGTCGGGTCGTTGGAGCTTACTGCGC
>NZ_JADMJX010000183.1:48538-50054 GCF_018780185.1 Rhizobacter sp. | reverse complement strand
TTCTTCGGCAACGTGGTGCTGATGCCGCTGTGGCTGCAGCAGTACATGGGCTACACCGCCACCTGGGCCGGCTTCGCGCTGGCGCCGGTGGGGCTGCTGGCCATCGTGCTCTCACCCTGGGTGGGCAAGAACGTGCGGCGCATCGACCCACGCAAGCTCGCCACCGTCGCCTTCCTCGGCTTTGCATTGGTGCTGTGGATGCGCTCGCACTTCAACACCCAGGCCGACTTCGCGACCATCCTGATCCCGACCGTGATCCAGGGGGCGGCGATGGCGTTTTTCTTCATTCCCTTGCAGGCCATCACCTTCTCGGGGCTCACGCCGCAGCAGATGCCGGCCGGTGCGGGCCTGAGCAACTTCGTGCGCATCGTTGCCGGGGCGGTGGGCACTTCGCTCTTCACCACCGTGTGGGAAAGCCGAGCGGTCTTGCACCACGCTCACTTGAGCGAGAGCATCAACCTTGGCAACGAGACGGCGGTGCAGACGCTCGCCCAGCTGCAAGCTGCGGGCAACACCAGAGAGCAGGCGCTGGCCACGGTCGACCGGCTGATCAACCAGCAGGCCTTCACGATGGCGGCGACCGACATCTTCTGGTTGTCGTCGATGCTGTTCGTGGTGTTGATCGGCATGGTGTGGCTGACCAAGCCTCAGGTGACTGCGGCGGGTGTCGACGCCGGTGGCGCGCACTGAGGCTTGGGGTCGCTCAGGCGCCGCAGGCGTCGGCCTTCAAGCCCGGTGTCACCTGGTTCTTGAACACCTTCCAGGCGTCGGCCGGCGGTGTGCCGAAGGCGGTGTCGGCACAATAGCCGTGGCCGCACGAGAGGCTCGCCAGACCGACGACCACACCACCGCCGCAGCTCTGGTACTGCTTGTTGTTGGCGGTGAGGCGCGACCAAGTCGTGACTGGGCTGCCGGTGCAACCGCTCAGCTGGGCCCATTTCTGGAAGCTCGCGTTGGCCGACAGGTGGGTGACGGTCTGGCCTTGCACGCTGCTGGTGCCGCCGTTGTAGCGAACGAGCAGGTCGTTGCGGCCCGCGTATTCGAGCACGGTGATCGGGCGCTGCGGCGCGCACACATAGTCTTGCGGGCTGCTGTGCAGGTGGAACACCACCGGCGCGGCGGCGGCGAAGTAGTTGGCCTGGGTGCAGGCCATCTTGTGCGAGAAACCACCGCCCAGCGAGGTGCCGCTGATGTAGACGCGGTTGGGCGCGATGCGCACACGTTGCGAGATGTGGTCGACGATGGCCTTCATGAAGCCGGTGTCGTCGATGGTCGGGTTGAAGCCGGCCACGTTCCAGCGCGAGTTCACGCCGTCGGGGTAGGCCACGACCACGTTACGCGCGGTGTTGGAGACGGCGTCCCAGCCGCTGCCGGTTTGTTGCGCCGACGACGAGCTGGACAGGCCGTGCAGGCTCAGCACCACCGACGCGGGCGTCACCAGGTTGGCCGGCACATGCAAGCGGTAGGTGCGCGAGATGCCACCGTGCGTGAGGGTGTGGGTGGTGTTGCCGGCGGC
>NZ_JADMJX010000183.1:46798-48438 GCF_018780185.1 Rhizobacter sp. | reverse complement strand
CAGCGCGGCCACGTGCTCGGGCTTGGCATACGACCACTGGAAGAGCAGGTTGCGCGCGTTCTCGGCGTAGCCGGGGTCGGCGCGGTGCTGCGTCAGCCAGGTCCAGGCACCGCCCAGGTCGTCTTGCGCCTTTTGCGCAGCGATCTCGCGGATCAGCTCGCTCTTGCGCTGCGGGTCGCGCTCGATCGCGAGCGACTCTTGTGCGGCCTGCAGTGTCGCGAGGCGCTCTTCGGCGGCCGCGCGCTCGGCGCGGCGGATGGCCTGCTCGTCTTGCGGGCTGGGTGCCTGCGCGGGCGGCGGGCAGGCCGTCGCCGTTGGCAGGCTGGCCTGCACCACCGCGTGGGGCTCGGCGGCGCGGGGCAGCACCTGGATGGGCTGCACCACCTCGGGCTCCGGTGCGCTCCAACGGCCCAGGCCCAGGCCGGCCAGGAGCGCGGCCGAGACCCACAGCACGCGCGCCCCGTTCATCACCAGTTCTTCTTCTTTGACGACCAGGTGCCGGTGCAGAAGGCGCAGTTGGTCGCGAGGAAGTTGTCGCTGCGGAAGCTCTCGCCGCCGATGTGCCAGCGCAGCCAGGCGGTGATGGCTGGCAGGGCCTCGCGGGCGGCTTGCGTGTGGCTCGCGTTGCCGACCACCGTGTAGAACACCGGCACGCGGGTGTTGGTGTAGTCGCGGTCGCAGTTGGGCAGGGCCAGCGAATCGCCGCCGCCGCACATGTAGGCCGCCGGCTTGCGCAGGTTGTTCGGGCCGTTGCCGTCGAACGAGCCACCCGAGACGTGGATGGTGGTCGTGAGGCGCGAATCGCCGGCGATGGCGAACGAGGCGATCGAGCCGCGTGAGTGGCCGCCCGCGGCGATTCTGCTGGTGTCGAGCTTCTGGTAGTAGGGGCTGGTACTGCGGCTGTTTTCGGAGATCAACCAGGTCATGGCGGCGGTCATTTCGCTGCCGCTGTTGCTCGAGGTTTCGGAATACACCACGAAGCCGTGCGAGGCCAGGCGGCGCAGGTGGAACTCGTACTCGGCCGGGCCGGTGCCGGCACCCGGGCCCCAGATGAAGATGGGGTGCTTGAGGCCGTTGGCGCCCAGGTTGGTGGGGCGAACCACCCAGCCGCTGCGGCTGGAGCCGGTGCTCTGCGTGACGGTGGTGGCGAAGGGCCCGTCGACGGCGACGCTGCTGACCGGCGGCAAGCTGCCCGTGGGCGGCGGCGTGGTGCCGGTGCTGCCTTGCAGCGTCAGGCTGGCCACGGTGTAGGTTTCGAGCGAGCTGCTGGCGTTCACACGAAAGCGCAGGCGCAGCTGGCTCTGGTTGGCCGCAACCGTTGGCAGCGTGACGGTGGTGGCGCCGCTTGCGCTCTGGGTCGATTCGAGCGTGGTGTAGTTGGTGCCGTCGACCGAGAAGGCGGCAATGCCGGCTTCACCGCTGTCGAGGCCCGAGGTGGCGCGGGTGAAGGTGAGCGTGAGGCCGCTGAAGCCTTGTGTGCTGATCGGGGCCGAGGTGATGGCGCCGTCGGTGCCGAGCAGCGCGCCACTCATGCGCGCGCCGGCGCTGCTGGTGCTGACGCTGCCGGCGCTGGCGAACGAGCCCAGGCCGGTCGAGAAGTTCTGTTGAAGCACGACCACCTGCGCATGGGCCGAGCCCAT
>NZ_JADMJX010000183.1:0-46698 GCF_018780185.1 Rhizobacter sp. | reverse complement strand
GGCCGGTCGAGAAGTTCTGTTGAAGCACGACCACCTGCGCATGGGCCGAGCCCATGGCGGTGAGCAGGGCCAGCGCGGCAGAGCGCAACCAGGGGAAGGTTTTGGAATGCATGTGTTTGTCTCCTGTGGTTTTGGGTAGGACGGCGAAAAGCGGCGTCAGATGCCCGGTGTCCAGAAACTGGTGCACTTGTGGGCAGCGCTGAAGTTGGTGATGACGCTCGAGCCGGTGGGCGCGAACTGCAGCACTTCTTCGCCCGTGGTGTAGGGCGGCCACGCCGTGCTGCCGGCGGAGTTGGGGTTGCCGGTGCGGCTCTTGATGAAGTGGGCCCAGTGCGTGGCCATCTGGTCGGCCAGCGTGCGCTGCGTGGGGGTCAACATGGCCGTGCTCGGCAGGTCGAACAGGTACTGGATCTCGGCCGCGTGGTACGCGCGGAACGGGAAGCTCACCGCCGGCTGCAAGGCCATCGGCGCATCCACGTCGTTGAACTCATAGGCGTACACCGGCACCCCGGAAGCCAGCAGCGCCTTGGCCGCGCGGCGCGTGCCGCAGGCGAAGAGGTAGTCGGTCACGGCGGCGCTCAGGGCGAGCGGGCGCGAGCCACCGTAATTGGCCACTGGGTACTGCGCGGCCACGGCCGGTGCGAGCGTGGGGCCGAAGGTGGCCGTCAGGCGGGCGGTGAGGGCGGCGTCGCTGTTGAGCAGGTTCACGTAGGTCGGAGCGCCTGGCAGCACCAGGGCGCTGGCGGGTGAACCGGCGGCGAGACCCGGGTTGTTGAGCGCGGTTTCTTCACCGGCCAGCAGCGAGGTGTATTCGTCGGCCGTGTTGCCGATCAGCACCGGCACCTTGTTGGCGAGCAGGCCGCCGTAGGTGGCGGCGAGGTTGCCGCGCACCAGGTAGTCGCCGTCGATGTTGGGCGAGTTGCTGGCCGAGAAGGTCGCCGAGGGTTGGTTGGCGATGATGACGTCGAGCGGCAGCGCGCGCAGGCAGGCGGCGGCGTTGGCGTCGTTCGGGCAACCGAAGTGGGTGGCCCCCACGGTGGCGCCGCTGGTTTGTGCGGCCGCGCCGGTGGGCTGGTCGGCCACCGGGCCGCTTTGCAGAATGGCCTTGTGGAACAGGTTCACCGTCTTGGCGGTGTTGAGCTGCGTGAGCACGCTGGCCGCGCCCGCCGACTGGCCGGCGATGGTGATGTTGCCGGGGTCACCACCAAAGTTGTGGATGTTGTTCTTGACCCATTGCAGCGCGGCGGTCTGGTCCATCACGCCGTAGTTGCCCGAGCGACCCTGAGCGTCGTTGAGGGCGGGGTGAGCCAGAAAGCCCAGTGCACCGAGTCGGTAGTTGATCGTCACGACGACCGTGCCTTGCGCCGTCAGCCGCGTGGGTGTGTAGCCGGCGCCGCGGCCATAGAGAAAGGCGCCGCCATGGATCCACACCATCACCGGGTGCGGGCCAGCGGTGGTGGGTGCGAAGACGTTGAGGTAGAGGCAGTCTTCCTGGCCACCGGCCGTGCCGTAGCTCGACAGCGGCGAGGTGTCTTTCTGCGCGCAGTGCCGGCCGTAGCTGGTGGCGGCGCGGGTGCCGCTCCATGCGGCGGGAGGCAGCGGGGCGGCCCAGCGCAGGTTGCCGACAGGTGGCGCGGCGTAAGGGATGCCGAGGAACTGCTTCATGCTGCCGCTGGCGTGCAGCGAGCCTTCGACGGTGCCGTACTGCGTGTTGGCCGTGGTGGGTGCGGCGGCGGGTGCGGAGTCATCGTCGTCGCCGCCACCGCAGGCGGTCAGCAAGAAGCTCAGGGCGAGAGGGAGTGCTGCGGCAAGGGCGCGGCGGGGTGCGGGCATGAAAACGTCTCCGAGTAGCGGGCCACGGGGTGTGGCTGGCGACTCTAGGAGCGCGGTTCGGCCAGGTCTTTCAGATAGTTGCGCGCTTCGGCGCAACTTTCTTCACGGATCTCGACGTGCCTTCAGCGCTGTTCGCGCAAGCTGCGTGGCGTGGCGCCGAGCTCGCGCCGGCACAGGGCGCTGAAATGAGACTGGCTGGAGAACCCCGCGCTCAAGGCCACATCGGCCACCGGCAGGTCGCTGCCCATCAGCAGCTGGTAGCCACGCTCCAGCCGCTTGCGAATCACGTGCTGGTAGGGGCTGCGGCCGAGGGTGTTGCTGAACACCCGGGTGAAGTGAAAGCGGCTCAGTCCGACCTCTTGCGCCAGGTCGGCGGTGCCGATGGTCTTGTCGAGGTGCTGGCTGATGTAGTCGTCGATGCGGCGCAGCTGGCAGCTGGTGAGGCGAGCGCGCGCGTCGTCGCGGGCGGGCTTGAGCATGCCGAAGCGGCGGTACACATGGGTCACCAGGCCGAGGCACAGGCTGTCGACATAGAGCTGGCCTTTGGGGCAACCGGCTTCGCCTTCGCGCCACAGCGAGCGCATCAGGGTGCCGAGGGCCGGGTCGACAAACCGCGGCTGGCCGGCCAGCTGGCGCTCGGTGAACCGGGTGTCGTTGGGTTCGAGCAGGTGCAGGCGGGCGAGGTCGATCTCCACCGAGATCAGCGTGGCCTCGCGTGCCTGCCAGTGGGCGTAGTCGATTTCGCGGCCGCCGCTGTACAGCATCAGGTCGTTGGCGCGCAGCTGGGTGTGCACGTTGTGCAGCCCGAAGCGCATGTGCGACTGCATCTCGCCCCCGCACAGCAGGGTGACCACGGGGTGGCGCCCCAGCACCTTGCGGTCAGTCACCACCGGAGGCTGCTGGTAGCGCGCCATGCGCAAGCCCACCCAGCCCTCGGGCACCTCGGCGCGGCGTGTGGGGGACGCCCCGAGCGACGAGGCCTGGTTGTTCTTGGTGATGAGGATGAGCTGGTCGTCCATGTCGCGCTGTGGCGGCAAAAGTAGACGGTCATGCTAAATAAGGCCTGACGACCCACCATCGGGGTCAGCCCTGATGGGACGTGGGCGAATGGCGGAGCGGGAGGCGGGCCGGTTCAGGCCGCTTCGGTCTCGCGTGCCGGCAGGCGGCGGCTGCGTGCCCGGGCCAGCTCTTCGGCCGCATGCTGGATCACGATGTCGAGCGTGGCCCCGTGCAGTGGCCAGGTGGCCGCGCCGACACTGCAACCCACGTGCAGGTTGCTCACCGTGCGGTAGGCCAGCGGGCGCTGCAACTCGGTGGTGACGCGATTGGCCATGCTGCGCGAGAAGGCAGCGCTCTCTGCGGCGGGGCAACTGAGCAGCAACACGAACTCGGCGCCGTCGAAGCGCATCACCCGGTCTTCGTCGCGGGCCAGGTGGCGCAGGCGCTTGGCCACCTGCTGCAGCACCTGGTCGCCGGCCTCGCGGCCATATCGTTCGATCACCGGGTCGAAACCGTCGAGACCAACGTGCAGCACGCACAGCGAGAGGCCGCGCGTTTGCAGGTCTTGCGCCCAGGGCTCGCCGGTGTCGCCCAGGTGCTGGGGCGTGACCAGGCCGGTCAGTGGGTCATGGTGGGCCTTGAGGAGCGGCACCACGGGCTGGGAGTGGTCTCGCTTCGCCGGTGGGGTGGCGTCGGTGCGCCGCCTGGCCAGGGGTTGCACGGGAGCGGGCAGCTCGCGCAGCGCGAGCACCGCGGGCAGGGGGAGCTCAGCTCGGGCGACAAAGCGGCTGGCCACCAGGCCAATCGCCAGGCACAGCGCCCAGGCCGATGCGGCATTGCCGCTTTGGGCCAGCAGCAGCACCCAGGCCAGCGCCAGCACCCGCAGCGCGGGGTGCGTGGTCCAGTCGCCAGAGGCCGAAAAGCGTGTCATCGGTGGGGCAGCGGCAAGAGGGCCGCGTGCATGCCCGATTGTGTGCTTCACATGCGAGGCGTGTCGCGGCAAAAAGCACGCTTTGCACGGGCGTTTTCAGGTGATTCACGGGCTTACAAGCGCAGCGTTCCGGCGTAGCCCGTCATCTCGAGGTAGCCGCGGCCGATGCGTTGCTCGCGCTCATCGAGCAGCTCGCTCAGGCCTTCCCAGTAGAAGGCGCCGGTGCTGTTGCGGCTGTCGAGCTCTTGCGCGTCGAACAGCGCGCGCACGGTGTGGCGCCCGGCGGGGGTCTCGATCGACCACTGCACCGGGTAGCGCGCCTGCGAGGCGGGGCTTTGCCAATGGCGGCTTGGGGTGAAGCGAACGTCACCAGGTTCGAAGTTGCGCACCACGCCGCCGGGCGCGCGCAGGCTGCCACCGGCGTAGAGCGTGCTGCCGTCGCTGCGGCGCAGGCGAAAGGCGGTGAGGGCGCCGCCGTCGTCCAGGTTCATGCCGATCCAGTCCCAGCCCACGGCCTGGGGGTCGAGCAGGGTGTTGCTCCACTCGTGGTCGAGCCAGGCGCGGCCCTGCACGTCCGAGGCGCGGCCTTGCAGCGTGAGCGTGCCGCTGGCCGCCAGCTGCGGCTGGCTGTAGTAGTGGGTCGCCACGCCCGGCTGTGGCCCCTTGCGCGAGTAGCCGCCCATGCCTTGCAGCAGCACCGGTTGGCTGGCGGCGAGGGTGAGGTCGAGCTGGAAACCGGCGCTTTCGCTGAGCACCTGGGTGCGGTAGCGGCTCGCCGCGGGCGGGCCTTCGCGCTGCAGCGACCAGTCGCGCAGCCGCACGCGGGTGTCGCCCTCGGCCGCCTCGGCAATGCCGAAGCCGGCGCGGGCGATGCGCTGGTCATGGAGCTGGCGGGCGGACTGCACGTCGCTCAAGGCTGCATGGGCGAACACCAGCTGCTGCGCGGCAAAGCGGCTGGGGTTGCCCTCGGCCAGCCCGGTGCGCGAGCGGAAGAAGGTGACCTGAAAGCCATACAACCGCTCGCCCGCCTGCAGTGCGCCGGTGAGGTACCACCACTCGGTGCGCGCCCCGGGGTGGGCGCCGAAATCGGCCGGGAAAACCAGCGCACGGGGTGCGATCACTTCGGTTTGTGCACACAGCTGGGTGGGTGCCGCGGCCAGAGTCCACAAGAAGTGACGGCGTTTCATGGGCCAAAGCATCGCACGGCAGACGACAATGCAGGGTTGCCTTGTCCACTCTGCCGATGACCGACTTCTCCCTGCCCGAAGACTTTGACCTGGGCGAACACTTTGACCACCGCACCCTCACGCGCGCCATCGAGCTCAAGCCGCAGGCCGCCGTGCTGGCGCTGCAGGTCGACGGGCCTCGCCTGGTCACGCGGGTGCAAGGCACCGGCCCCATCGCCTACCAGCAGAGCATCCAGTGGGTGAATGACCGCCGGCTGGGCCCGCGCCTCGAAGGCCGCTGCTCCTGCCCGGTGGGGGGCAACTGCAAGCACGTGGCCGCAGCCCTGATGGCCTTCGAGGCGCAGCAGATCCGCATCAAGAAAGGCCTGCCCGAAACCCCCGGCGTGGCCGCACCCGTGGCCCGCCCTGCGGAGCCCCCGCCGCCCGCGATGGTGGAGCTGGGCAGCCTGCCGCTGGTGCCGGTGCTGCGCCTGACCACCTGCGTGGACGTGGCCTCCGAAGCCTTGCTGCACCACCGCTACGGCTCGGCCACCTCGCGCGGCGCCACGCTGCGCCAGGGTGCGGCGCAGCTGATCTTTCGCTACCAGCCGCCCACCGGGCGGGCGTTCGACTTCCACTTCCCGGCCGGCAACGCCACCACCACGCTGGTGGAGCTGAATGACCCGACACACCCGGGCCGCATCGCGATGGGCCACTTCCAGCGGCAATCGCCGGCCGAGGCGGGCGCCATGCGCGCGCTGCTGGGCGAGCTGGAGCTGCGGCCATGGAGCCTCTCGGCCGGCCTCGCGACCGACAGGCTGACCCGCCTGGCCAGCGCACGCCTGCAGTCGACGGCGCTGCCGGTGGGCGTGGAAGGCACGCCGCTGCTGCTGGTGCCGCAGCGGCGCGAGCGTTGGCCCGAGCTGCTGGCGCACCACATCCCTGACCTCGAAGCGCGTGGCTGGTTGGTCGAGGTGATGGACGACTTCCCCTACGAGCTGCACACGCCCGACGAGTGGGCGGTCGACATCGCCGAAGAAGCCGGTGGCAACTGGTTCAGCGTGGGCCTGCAAGTCTCCGTCGACGGCCAGCCGGTCAACCTGGTGCCGCTGCTGGTGAGCCTGGTGCAAAACGGCTGGTTGAACCTCGATGCGTCGCTCAACCAGGGCGAGGGGGCCGAGGTGCTGGTGCCCTGGGCCAGCGACACGCCACCGCTGCCCGGCGCCACCACGCGCCAGCGCCTGCTGCGCCTGCCGGTGGCGCGCGTGGCGCCGCTGATGGACTGGCTGCGCACGGTGTTTCGCATCGGCGACAAGAGCACGGGCCTGCGCCTGTCGCGCTTCGACCTGGGCACGCTGGAGTCGCTGTCAGATGGCACCCGCGTCACTGCGCCGCCGAGCTTCACCGAGCTGATGGAGCAGGTGCGCCTGCTCGGCAGCGGCAAGAGTCTGCCCGAGGTGACGGTGTCGCCCAAGGTTCAGGCCACCTTGCGCCACTACCAGCTCGACGGCCTGTCGTGGATGGACTTTCTGCGCCGCGCGCGGCTCGGCGGCATCCTGGCCGACGACATGGGCCTGGGCAAGACGCTGCAGGCCCTGGCGCTGCTGCAGGGCGAGCTCGACGCCGGCCGGCTCGACCGGCCCAGCCTGGTGGTGGTGCCCACCAGCCTGATCGGCAACTGGGAGGCCGAGGCCAAACGGTTCACGCCCGAGCTGAAGCTGGTGGTGCTGCACGGCGCGCAGCGCGCAAAGCATTTCAAGAGCATTGCCGGCGCGCACCTGGTCATCACCAGCTACCCGCTGGCCATGCGCGACGTGGCC
Organism: Rhizobacter sp.; assembly: GCF_018780185.1. Taxonomy (GTDB): domain Bacteria; phylum Pseudomonadota; class Gammaproteobacteria; order Burkholderiales; family Burkholderiaceae_C; genus Rhizobacter. The sequence continues at coordinate 39,949 of NZ_JADMJX010000183.1, read as the reverse complement.
ACGCTCGGCGCGCAAGAGTGGCACTACCTGATGCTAGACGAAGCCCAGCGCATCAAGAACGCCCGCAGCCAGGCGGCTGTGTCGGTGAAGGGCCTGAATGCACGGCACCGCCTGTGCCTGAGCGGCACGCCGCTCGAGAACCACCTGGGTGAGCTGTGGAGCCTGATGGACTTCGTGTGCCCCGGCCTGCTCGGCAGCGAGGCGCAGTTTCGCGAGCACTACCGCACGCCGATCGAGCGCCGGCAAGACACCTACCGCGCGCAGCAGCTGGCGCGCCGCGTCAAGCCGTTTCTCTTGCGGCGCACCAAGCTGCAGGTGGCCCAGGAGCTGCCGGAGAAGACCGAGTCGCACCTGCGGGTCGACCTCACCGGCACCCAGCGCGATCTGTATGAAACCGTGCGCGCCACCATGGACGGCAAGCTGCGCGAGGTGATCGCGCAGCAAGGCCTGGCGCGCAGCCAGATCATGGTGCTCGACGCACTGCTGCGCCTGCGCCAGGTGTGCTGCGACCCGCGCCTCTTGAAGATGGGCGAGGGCACCGTGCGGCCGCACCACCCCTCGGCCAAGATGGAGCTGCTGCTCGACCTGCTGCCCACACTGGTGGAAGACGGCCGCCGCGTGCTGGTGTTTTCGCAGTTCACCGAGATGCTGGCGCTGATCGAGATCGAGCTCGATCGATTGAAGCTGCCGCACCTCAAACTCACCGGCGAAAGCAAGGACCGTGGCGAGCTGGTCGCGCGTTTCCAGGCCGGCGAGGTGCCGCTGTTCCTCATCAGCCTGAAGGCCGGTGGCGTGGGCTTGAACCTCACCGCGGCCGACACGGTCATCCTCTACGACCCGTGGTGGAACCCGGCGGTGGAGCAGCAAGCCATCGACCGCGCCTACCGCATCGGGCAAGACAAGCCGGTGTTCGTCTACAAGCTGATCGCCAATGGCACGGTCGAAGACAAGATGCTCGAGCTGCAGGCGCGCAAGGCGGGCCTGGCCGATGCGTTGCTGTCGGGTGTGGCGGGCGACGCGGGGCTCACGGCGCAAGACTTCGACGAGTTGTTCAAGCCACTGGGCGCCAACGACTGAGAGGGTGAGACTTTCGACTCCCCCGTTCGGGCTGAGCCTGTCGAAGCCGGCGCCGTGCACAGGGGCCCTTCGACAGGCTCAGGGCGAACGGAGATCAGTGACTCTCAGCCGCTGAAGCCCCGGTTCACTCGCCCGCATGGGCCCAGGTTGCGGCGCTGACGCGCCCGCGCGTGATGACAAAACCCAGTCGATCGTGCTGGCCGCGCCAGTGATAAACCCAGAGCTCGCCGGCTGCGGCGACATCCGCCGCGAAGGCCTGGCAAGCGGCCGATGGGCAGCTCAGGCGCTCGTCGGGCGGCCCCATCCATTGCGTGATCTGCGTTGCAGCGGCTGCCTCGGTGGTGGCGTGCCGGGCGAGGCATTGCATCGCCTGGTGGCGCTCACCGCCCCAGCGATCGACCGACGCCGTCCACGGCCCGCCGTCGAAGTGCCCGCGCACCGATCGCAGCGAGAGAAAGCTCTTCGACCAGTCGTCCACGCGACCTGGGCACTCGCTGGCACTACTGCAAAAAGCGGCCGCTGCCAATAGCCAGAAAATTACATGCCGCATGTGTGGCCTCCGCGTTTTGTTGCCCGCAAACCCACCAGAATCGCTCGGCGTTTGGCGCGGTTGATCACCCGCCACCACGTGCCGCAGCGGCCGGGCTCACCAGGCCGAGAACTTCGTCCACGAGGGAGTTTTTCCATGAAACTTGTTCGCTCGCCGTTGTGCGCAGCCGCTGCCGCAGTGCTGCTCGCAGTGTCTGCCAGCCCGGCCTTTTCGGCCGATGACCCTGCCACCGAGATGCGCCTGCTGCGACAGCAGGAAAAGCAGCGTACCAACATCTACAAGGCGTACTTCCCCGACCTGGCCACCGCGCGCAAGGCGGCCATCACCTTCCACGCCAACCTGCTCGAAGCGCAATACGACACCGGTTTTCTGGTGCTCGAACTCGACGCGCTCGAGATCGCCACGTTGCGCAGCTATGGCTTTCGGGTCGAGAACGCGCCCGAGTTCATCCAGCGCCGCGATGAGTTTCTGAACCAGATCCAGCAGGCCGCCGATGCGCGCGCCGGCGCCGCGACGCAGGGCACGACCGACAGCACCACCGGGGCCATCACGCGGCCCGTGGCGCGAGGCGACGCGAGCATCCAGTCGATCTCGGGTTACGCCTGCTACGAGACGGTCGAAGAGACCTTTGCCGCTGCGCAGGGTTTTGCCACCAGCTTCCCCAACCTCGCGCAGTGGCTCGACGTGGGCGACTCGTGGCAGAAGACACAAGGCCTGGGCGGCTACGACATCCGCGTGCTCAAGCTCACCAACAGCGCCACCGGCGGTACCAAGCCCAAGCTGTTCGTCAACAGTGCCATCCATGCGCGCGAGTACACGACCGCGCCGCTGGTGCTCGAGTTTGCGCGCTGGCTGGTCAACGGCTACGGCACCAACGCCGACGCCACCTGGATCATGGACCACCACGAGGTGCACCTGATGCTGCAAGCCAACCCCGATGGCCGCAAGAAGGCCGAGGGCGGCTTGTCGTGGCGCAAGAACACCAACACCGCCTACTGCGGTGCCACCAGCAACAGCCGCGGTGCCGACCTGAACCGCAACTTCAGCTTTGGCTGGAACAGCACCGGCGGCCAGGGCTCCAGCGGCACCCCCTGCAATGAAACCTACCGTGGCCCGACCGCCGGCTCCGAGCCCGAGACGCAGGCGCTGCAGAGCTACGTGCGCAGCCTGTTCCCCGACCGCCGCGGGCCCAATCTCGGTGACGCCGCACCGGCCGACACCATGGGCATGCACCTCGACATCCACAGCTACAGCCAGTTGGTGCTGTGGCCCTGGGGCACCACCTCCACGCCGTCGGGCAACGCCACCGCGTTGCAGACGCTGGGGCGCCGCCTGGCCTACTTCAACGGCTACACGCCACAGCAGTCGATCGGCCTGTACCCGACCGACGGCACCAGCGACGGCCCGAGTTATGGCGAGCTCGGCGTGGCCGCCTTCACCATTGAGCTGGGGACGAGCTTCTTCGAGAGCTGCACCAGCTACAACAACAGCACCAAGCCGAAGAACCTGCCGGCGCTGATCTATTCGGCCAAGGTGGTGCGGGCGCCGTACCAGATCCCGGGTGGGGCCGACGTGACCACGCTGAGCTTGAGCAACGACGCGAGCGGCGCCGGTGTGGCGGCCGGCACGCCGGTCACGCTGACGGCGTCGGCGACGCACACGCGCTTCAACCAGAGCAACGGCACCGAGCCGGTGCGCAACGTCACCGCGGCGCAGGCCTTCATCGACGTGCCGCCATGGTCCGCCGGGGCAACGCCCATCACGCTGGCGGCGAGTGACGGCAGCTTCAATGCCACCACCGAAGCCGTCAGCGGCACGCTCAACACCACTGGCCTCTCGCTCGGCAAGCATCTGGTGTTCGTGCGGGCGCAGGCCGCGTCGGGCCAGTGGGGGCCGGTGACCGCGCAGTTCCTGAACATCACCAACGTCACGCCGCCCGCCAACAACGAGGTCGAGCCCAACGACAGCCGCGCCACCGCCAACGCCGTGGCGGCCCCGGCCACCTGGAGCGGGGCCATGGGCGCGAGCAGCGACAACGACTACTTTGTGGTCAACCTGCCGGCCGGCGCCACACTCACCGCCACGCTCACACCCAACGCGACCAGCGACTACGACCTGTACGTCTACAACGCGTCAGGCACGCAGCTGGGCAAGAGCGAACGCGGCCTGGGCCTGGTGGACACGGTGACCCTCACCAACACCACCGGCGCCGCAGCGCAGCGCTACGTGCGGGTGAGGTACTACAGCGGCGGCACCGGCGCGACCAACGGGCGCTACACGCTCGGCCTGGCCTGGTGAAGTCGCGCAGGGGCCGGCCCGATGGCCGGCCCTTGCTGTGTCACGTGGCCGGCAGGAAGTCGATCGGGTAGACGATCGTGATGGCCGGCACGCCCTGCTTGGGCCCGAAGTTGAACTTCAGCACACGCTCGACCACGTCGGTCGAGAGGGCTGCCGAAGCCAGGTCGGTCGACTTCACCGCACACGCCGACACCTGCCCATCGGGCTCGATGGTCAGGCGCAGCACCATCTTGCCGCGCAGGCTGGGGTCGTTGCGCAGCTCGCGGTTGTAGATGCGGTAGAGCGCGGCCTTGTAGCGGTCGAAGACGATCTGGATCTCTTCGTCGGTGCGCGAAGGCGCGGCCGAGTTGCTCAGCGGGCGGGCATCTGCCGCGGCAGCACCCGTGCTGCTTTGCACCTTGGCGACCTTCACGCCACCCCCGCCGGCGATGCTGCTGCCACCGCCCCCGAGGCCGCTGCCGCCGAAACCGTTGCCACCACTGCCGCCGCCGGTGCCGGTGCCGGCACCACCCGCGCCGCCGCCGCCGTTGCCGTTGCGGCTGATCGCCGCCACGTTGATGCCGCCGCTGCCGCCACCCACCTGCGAGACGATGAGCGAGCGTGTCGTCGCCGTGCCGGCTGCGATCTGGCCGGTGTTGGACACGACCCCTTCGGCGCCCACCTTGGCAGGCCCCGAGCTGTCGATCAGACCGGCGAACTCGTTCTGGAGCGCGAGCACGCCCTTGGTCTGCGCCGATGCGCGAGCCACCTGCTGGGCATCGGGTGTGCCCGGCGCGGGGGCCGCGTCGTTGACCACCGGCCCGGGCGAAGGCGAATCGTTGGCCGCCGCCACACGCGCGGGTTGCGTGTTCGCCCGGGCCGCCGCCGAGCGCTCGCTCGACTTGTTGTCTTGCGGCGTGCGCTCCGTCTTCTTCGGCTCTTCCTTCTTCTTGACGATCAGCTCGGCCACGTGCTCGGGGATGAACTCTTCCTGCCGCTTTTCGTGAGCGGGCTTGAACAGCACGATGACCGACCCCAGCGACAGCGAGATCAACAGGCTTGCCAGGAAGATCTTGCGGTAGCGCCGTTCGTCTTCGCCATTGCGCGACCACGGCATGACCAGCGGTCGGTACGGGATCTCTGACGGGTCGCGAAAGACCTGGAAGTCGTGGCGCAGGGACTCGGCCTCTTCTTCGAGCAAGGCCAGCTCGCCGTTCAGGCGCCGCAGGTTGACCGTCTCGACCACGATCTCGTGCTCGACCCGCTCACGCCGCACCTCGATGTCGGCCACCTTGTCGGCGAACGCGGCGATGTGCTCGCGCGCCTTCTGCACCGGCAGGTCGGGCGCGTAGTGGGTGACTTCGCGGTTCCAGAACAGGTCGGCGGCACCGGCCGTGTCGAGCTCCTTCAGCGAGTCGAGGATCGTGCCAATCAGTTGGTACTTGCGGCGCTCGTTGGCGCACGCGCCAAGCTCGGCGTCGAGCTCGGTGCGGCGCTGCTCGAGGATGTCGAGCATGCGGCTGACCTTCGCGATGCCGAGCGTTTGCTCTTGCAATGACAGGGTGGTTGTACTCACAGCGGGCTCGTCCGTTGGGTCTTTACAGCTGATGCACGGCGAAGGAAATCTTCCCGTAGCCGGCGTTGCTGCTGGACAGCATGATTTTCTTGAGCACCTTGAACGGCACCGACTGGTCGGCCACGATCGTGACCTCGGTGTGCACGCCGGCCTGGTCCTGGCGCCGCTCGGCGTCGGCCTTGATGCGTTCGATGGCCTGGCGGATCGGCACGATCTCCAGCTCGTCGCTGGCCACCACCTCGGCCATCGAGACGACAGGTTGGCCCTGGATGCGCACGTCGACGCCCGAGAGCACGATCACGACCGACTGCCGCGGCGCGGTGTCCACGCCCGACATCGGCAGCATCACGTGTTCGGGAGGGTCGATCTCGACGCCCGTGCCCTGGCTCACCAGCAGGTAGAGCACCAGCACGATGAAGATGTCCATCAGGGACGTCAGCATCATGCCGGCGGAGTCGGACTTGCCCAGCTTGCGTGCGCGCCTGCGCTGGATGATGGCCATGCTCATGACGGTCTCCCGTGGGTTGCTTCAAGCGGGCGGTAAACGGCACCAGGTTGTGTCATGGCGCGTCGCCCACGGTGACGTTGGGGAACAGCGTGATGCGAAGTCGTTGCGACCCCTCGCGCGGGCCGCGGATCTCGACGAACTTCAACGCATCCATCACGCCGATCATGGCGGCGTAGCCGATGTCGGGCTCCAGCAGCAGGATCACGTCGCGCTTGCCGGGGTTCAGGTCTTTGAGGAGCTTGAGCTTCTGCGACAACGCCGCCGTGTCGTACTTGTCGTTCAGCTTGGGCAGGCGATCGGTGATCTCCTTGCCGTTGCCGATCTCCAGGCCGTCTTGGCGCACCATCACCTCGATCACCAGCGGAATGTCCTTGCGGGGCTCGGCCGGGCCGCCGGCCTGCGGCGGCATGTTGAGTTCCTGGATGGTGATGCGCGAGAAGACCGCCGACAGCAGCAGGAAGGAGACCAGCACGACCAGGATGTTCAGCAGGGTCGTGAGCTCCAGCTCCTCCGACTCATGATGCTTTCTTTTCAGCATAGTCTTGGAAGTGAGAGATGCGGGCGGTCGCGCCAGCGCGAACGATCATGTTCACCGTGCGCAGCGCGGCGACTTCGAGGCCGGAGACGATGCGGCTTGCCTTGGTGTTGAGCAGCATGCTGAAGGTCAGCATCGGCATCGCGATCAAGAGGCCCATCGCGGTGCAGCTCATCGCCTCGGAGATGGACAGCGACAGCAGCGCAGACTTCTCCGAGGGCGCGGCCGTCGCCACGGCGGCAAATGCGCCGATCAGGCCCACGATGGTGCCGAACAGGCCGAGCAGGGTGGCCAGGTTGGCAAACAGCGCGAGGTAGGAGATGCGGGTCTCGATCTGCGGCACGAGAGACTGCAGCACCTCCTCCATTGCGAGCTCGACGTCGTTGCGGCGGCGCGCGACGCCTTCGTTCTCGAGCCCCGCATTGAGCAGCGTCGCGACGGCCGACTTGTCGTCGCGCGTGATCTCGCGGGCCTTGTCGAAATGGCCCTCATGCAGCAGCGGCTGGATCTGTTCCCAGGTGCGCCGGTTGGCGTAGGTGGCGCGAATGAGCACGAAGTAGCGCTCGGCCACCACGCCCAGGCCGATGATGCCCACGATGATGATGGGAATCACCCAGATGCCGCCGGCGGCAATGAATTTGAGGGCTCCTGAGAGGTATTCCATGGTCAAAACTCCTTCACTGATGGGTTGCGGTTGCTGAGCTTGTAGAAGTCGATGCCGCGTAGGAACGTGGGCTTGTCGATGGGGGAGAGGTCTTGTCCCAGCAGGCTCGATTTCAGGTCGGTGTCGCGACCGATCTGCGAGCTCTTCCAGGGAATGATGGTGAGCGACTTGGGCGTCTCGCTGTTGCCGACGATGGACATGCCCGAGACCTCCTTGGCCTCTTCGTCCGGCTTCTTGGTGGTGTCTTGCGGCTTGGCCTTGCCCTGCGCGAGTGCGAGGCTCGCGCACAGCAGCAGGGCGATGACCGCGAGCGCCTTGGTTCTCATTGGCGCTCCTTCGTGCCGCTTCGTTTCTGCAAGTCGGCGATCCAGATCTGGACGTTCTTGTCGTTCGGCGTGCTCAGTGCGTAGGCCTGGTAGTGGTCGATCGCGCATGGGTAATCCTTCAGGTAGAGGTCGCAGAGCACGCCGAGGTTCTTGTGCGCGATGGCGAAGTGCGGGTACTTCGCCAGCAACCGCTCGTAGGTGGCGCGCGCTTCGGCGAAACGACCGCCCCTGCGGTACAGCACTGCCAGTTCGTTGCCCGCCACTGGGTTGTCGGGCTCGATGGCGAGCGCCTTCTTGAGCTGCGCTTCGGCGAGCTCAGGCTTGTCCTGCCTGGTGTGGATGAGCGCCAGGTTGATCGCGGGGACGGCGCTGTCTGGCAGCGCGATCGCGAGCTTCCTGAGCGCGTCGATGGCAGGTTCGTGCTGCCCGGCCTGGGCCAGGGCCAGGGCGGCGTCGAGCTCGGCCTGCTGCTGCGGCGTGATCGCTGCGGTGGCCGGGCGCGCCGACGCAGGTGCCGCGACGGACACCGCTTGCGGGGCGGTGGCACACCCCTGCAGCAGCACGGCGGCCAGCGCCAGGGGCAGGCGCAGGTGTCGCCACGCCGGGTGGGCGTCGGGGTGCTTCATCTGAGAGTCCTTTCGTTCGACGGCGCTGCCTGTGCCTGGCTCTGCGCGCCTTGCTGCGGCGACGCGGCGGCCGTCACCAGCGGAGCGCGGCGTTGGGTGAGGCCGTCATAGGCGAGCTGGCGGTCGAAGGTCCCCACGAAGCCGCTGCTCTCTTCGAACTTGGCGTAGCGCGCCGGCATCAGCTTGGCCAGGGTGGCAAAGCTCTTGCGCACCCACTGGTTGTAGATGCCGAGCTTGGCCAGGTCGGTGTTCTTCTGGTGCACGTCGAGCGCCTTTTCCTCGAACGGAAACGCCTGCTCTTCCAGGGCCAACTCGTACTGCTCTTTCTCTTGCGGGCTGAGGTTGGCGGGGCGCTGCGACTCCAGCAGCGAGCGGTTGAAGTCGTAGTACATCTCGGCGAGGTAGTAGCTCGCCGCCGCCGTGGTCTCGCCGATCTCGTAGCGCAGGATGGCCTCGAAGCCGTCTTTCACCTGCTTGAGCGCGGTCTTCTTCTTCGCCAGGTTCTTGTCGAAGGGCTCGACCAGCTTGATCTGCGCGTACTGCGCGAACACCGGCTCGGTCAGCACCACCAGCGACGAGGCCGCGAGGTAGCGGGTGCGGTCGGTGCGGTCCTTGCCGCCAGCGGCGTCGGCGCTGACGATGGCCTTGAGCTCGGCCTCGTGGGCCTGTGTGTCGTTGCGCGCCTTGAGCAGGCCGGCAATCTTGAAGCGTGTTTCGACGGCCACGTCGAGCGGTTTCGGGAAGCTCGCGACGTAGCGCCGGTAGACCGCCACCGCCTTGTCGGATTCCTGGGCCTGCGTGTACAGCTCGCCGGCGAGCTGCAGGGCGGCCGAGCGCACCTCCACGTCCTTCGACTCGGTTTCGGTGCGTTCGTACTCGGCCGCCGCAAGCGCCAGCTTGCCTGCCTCGCGGTAGACGTGGGCCACTTTCTTCGTCACCTCGGGCAGCAGCTTGTGGCCCGGGTAGTTGTTGCGGAAGGCGGTGAGCACCGAGGCGGCGGCGTCCCAGTCCTTGAGCTGGATGAGGGCTGCGGCGCCGTCGTAGTCGGCGGTCGGTCGGATGGTCGACGTGGGCGCCGCCTGGGCCACGCGCAGCAGGTGGAACGCAGCCGTCTTGTGGTCGCCTTGCTTGCCGGCTGCTTCGCCTTGCTTGTAGATCGAGGCAGCCAGGTTCTCGACCAGGTTGGCGCGGGTCTTGTCGTTCTCGGCCACCAACGGCAGCGACTGCACGTAGGCGGCTTCGGCGTCCTTGAACTGACCCAGCTCGAACGACGAGTGGGCGAGGGTGATCCAGGCCGTGCGGCGCAGCGGCTGCTCGGCGTTCGGGAACATGGTGATGAACTTGCGGCTGCTGTCGACGGCGAGCGGGTGGTCCTTGGCCTCGAAGATGTCGTCGATGGCCGCGCTCATCACCAGCGCCGCCTTGTCATGACGGGGGAAGGTCTGGGAAAACTTCAGCGAGCTGCGAACCGTTTCCTGCGCTGCCTTCGCACGCTGTTCAGGCGCGACGGTGGCGAGCCCCTTGCGGTGCGCATACACGGCGGCATACCCGGCCTCGGGCGACTTGTCGTGCACCGGGTAGTCGTAGGCCGTGCGCTCGAACTCGACCGCCGCCGCCGCGAACGAGCTGTTCTCCAGCAGCAGCTCGGCGAGCTGGTGGTTGATGGCGGCAGACTCGGTTTCCTTCGGGAAGGAGGCCAGGTAGTCGCGGTACCAGCGCATCGCCTCGCGGAAGTTCTCCGGCTTGTCCTTCTCGAACTTCTTTTCCTGGTACAGCGCGTGGTAGTGGTTGGCCAGGTCCTTCAGACTGGTCTTCACGTAGCCCACGACCTCGGGCGAGCCGGCGATGTCGTGGTGCGTCCAGTAGGCCGACTTGAGCCCGTAGGCGACGACGAACTCCTTGTTCGCGTCGATCACGAGCTTCGGGAACCCGCCACGCTTGTAGATGTCGATCACGCGGGTGTCGTAGAGCGGCGCGATCCGGTGATACGGCTCGCGCTTGACGAAGGCCTTGTAGGCCACGGCGGCGTCGTTGTAGCGCAGCTTGTCGAGGTAGTACTCGGCGAGGTTGCCGTAGACGTTGGCCTCGTAGCTGCGCTTGCCCAGCTGGTTGAAGTACGCGTTGACGGCCTCCGAGCCACCCAGGTTGGAGAAGGCCAGGCTGATCACGCGGTAGGTGTCGTCGACGCGCTGCTGCTCCAGGTGGTCTTTCGGCTTCTCGAAGTTGTAGCCGGTCTTGATCTTGTGGTCGAGCAGCGCGGTGAAGCGGTGCAAGGCGTCGTCGTAGCGGTCTTGCTTGTACAAGGTCCAGCCCAGCTTGTAGAGCGCGAGCTCGTGGTACTGGGAGGCCGCGCCCATCTCGGCGATGGGCAGGTAGGCCGCCTCCGCGTCGAGCCACTTCCTGCGGGTGAAGTGGTACTCGCCGATGCGGAACTGCACTTCGTCGAAGTAGCGCGACTTCGGGTATTCCTTGGAGATGCGGCGCATCACGCCCATCGCCTGGTCGCTCATGCCGAGCTCGTCGTAGGCGCGCGAGAGCTGGTAGAGCACCTGGTCGTTGCGCTCGTAGTGCGGGTGCTTGGCGAGCAGCTTCTGGTACAGCGCAATCGCCTCGCCCGCTTCGCCTTGCAGCTCGACCGCGCTGCCGTCCGGGGCGGCAAGGGCCGTGGCGGCCGCGGCCTTGATCGCATCGGCCTGCGTCGCGCGCGCCTCGAAGTCGCGGCCCTGCTCCTTGTCCGGGGCCGGGGTGCTTTGCTTCGTTGAGGACTTCTTGCCCGCCCGGGCCAGCAGGGTGGTCTTGGGCGTGGCGCCCTTGAGCAGCTTGGCGCTGGCCGTGGTTGCCTTGGATGCGTTGGTTGCCGCAGCGGTGACGCTGGCCGGGGCACTCGCCGCAGCCGCTGCCGCTGCCGAGGCGATGAGCATGCCCGACGACTCGCGTTGCGCGGCTTTCGCCTGGTTGCGCTTGACGCCTTCGAGCGTGCCGTATTCCTTCTGGATCTTCAGGTCGGCCAGGCGCCGCAGCGCTTCGGGCGTCATGCCGCCTTCGGGCGTGCGCTCCAGGAACTCACGGTAGCTGCGGATGGCCAGCTCGGTGCTGCCGTCGATCTTGACGTCGGTGAGGTCGGCGCTGGTGCGGCGCGTCTCGCCGATCAGGCCGGCGGTGTCGCCCGTGTGCGTGGCGCACGAGGCCAGCACCAGCAGACAGGGCAGGGGCAGCAGGCGCAGGTGTCGACTCATTTGGCTTCACCGTCCTGGCTCTTGTTGGCGCGGTCGTAGCTCTCGGCGAGCGCGAAGCGGGCCTTGACCTGGTAGTCCTCGAGGCGCAGGCGGCGCTCTTCGAGCTCGTGGATCGCCAGCGCTTCGAGCACACTGCCCTGGCGCGCCATCAGCGTGGTCACCTTGGCGCGGGCGTCCTGCACCTTGCGGCGCAGTGCCACCAGCTGCTTGTCGTAGCCCTTGTAGCTTTGTGTCGCCGCCTGGCGCGATCTCACGAACGAGCGGTAGACGCCGTTGAGGTGCTCCACGTCGGCATCGAGCTCGTGCAGGTGCACATAGGCCTTGGTGAGTCGCTGGTGGTAGGTGGTGTGGATGTCCCAGTGCAGCAGGCCCTGCAAGCGCTGGATGCGCTGGCGAGTGCTCTCGCCGGCCGGGCTGCTGTCGTTCTTGTATCTCTCGCCCAGCTGCGCGAGCTGCTCGCGCAGCAGTCGTTCTTCGGCCGTCTGCAGAAAGTCGGGCCGTGGCTCCACCAGCAGCCTTTGCAGCCGCTCGTGCAAGGTCTGGCGCTGCTCCAGGCGCAGGCGCATCTGCGAGTCGAGCGCGATGAAGCGTTTGTCGACCGGGGGCAGGGCACCGTCGTAGTAGCGGGCGCGCAGGTCGACGATCTCGCCGAAGGCGTCGAGCGAGTCGCCCCAGGCGACGAGCTTGCGGCGCAGTTCTTCGAGGTCGAAATAGTTCTGCAGCGACTCCTGGAAGTCGTTCGAGGCCATCAGCTCCAGCAGGTAGTAGGTCTCGGGCGACTCGGGCAGCTCGCGCAGCCGCACGACCCAGTTGCGGTCGAGCTTCGATTCATTGCGCACCAGCGCCTTGAGGAACTTGCCGTCGCGCACGCTCTGGATCGACGCCGACAGCTTGGTGAGCTCGCCGCCGAAGCTTTGCAGCGCCACGGCGTAGAGCTGCGCAGCGCGGCCGTGCAGCTTGAGCTTGTTGTACGCATAGGGGGCGCCGAGTAGGCCTTCTTGCACGGCCTTGTCGGTACTGTTGCGCTTGACGAGGATGGACCAGGGCACGAGGGCGCGGTCGAACTTGTCCTCGGCGGCGTCTGCCCAGCCGGAGCTGAGCAACGCCTTGTTGGAGAACGGGCCGCTCAGGCGCACGCGGTCGAGGTACTGCTTGGCCTCGCCCGGCTTGTTGGCCGACACCAGGTGGTTGCCCAGCAGCAGATTGGCCTTGTCGCGGATGGAGACGGTCGCTTCGTCAGCCGACGCGAGCTGGCCCGCCTTGGCCAGCTCGGCGAGGCCGGCATCTTCCTGCCCGCTCTGGATCAGCGCGATGCCGAGGTTGTAGGTGGCGTAACCCTCATAGCCCTTTTGGCTGCGCAGCTCGCGGAAGATCTTTGTCGCCTCGGCAAGCCGGCCCACAACCAGGTAGATCTGCCCTCGCAGCAGCTGCTCTTCGTCGCGGATCTTTTCTGGAACAGGCCCCTTGATCCGGTCGATGGCGGCGAGTGCCGAACCCGGGTCGCCCTTCTGCATGAAGATGCGCGCGAGCCGCCATGCGGCTTCGTTGCGGATCGGCGCGTCGACGTTGCCCTCGAGCACCGCCTTGATCGCGCGGCCGGCCTGCTGGTGCATGCGGTACGAGAGCTCGAAGTCACCCACCGAGAAGTTGGCCCGGTCGACCTGGTAGTGCAGGGGGTCGCGTTTCGGGTCGTCGAGGCGGTGGAACTGCCACAGCTCGGTGTCGAGTCGGCTGATGGCATCAAAATGGTTTTCTTGCTGGGCCTGATAAAAGGCCTCGCCCAAATAGAGATCCTTGGCTCGAGCCTTATCAGCCGGCGGAGCCGAAAATACCGGCAGGCTGATGCAGATACCTGCACACCAGCCGGTGATATATAGGTATTTGAGCTTCAACAAGCTTATTCCTTGAACTGAATAAGCTTGGCCGTCGATTCTTCTCGATTCACCACAATCTCAAGAAGCTTGGGTTCCACTGCTTTCTTGAACTTGTAGGTGGCGACCTGTTGGAAATCGGTATCCCCCGATTTACCGATCACGGCCACTTCGATGGAATGTTCGCCGGTGCGCACATTGCCGGTGTGAATTCGCTGGACCCCACCGTTCTGCAACGCCTCCAGTTCCTTGAAGGTGTAGATGTGGTGGGCGGCGTCTAGGCCGTCGAGCTTGACCCTGACCGCGTCCAGACGCAGCTTGCTCTGCCCCTTGAGGCTCAGGAACAACGAGACCTGCGTGTTCGACGGGTACAGCAGCTTCTCTTCCAGTTGCTGCAGTTCGGACGAGATCGCCAGCGTGTCCTTCTTGATGTCTTGCACCTGCTCGTCGAGCCCCTTGATCTGCTCCTTTGACACCGGTTGGGCCCAGCCCAACACAGGTAGCGTGCAGATGGCAGCGAAGACAACGACTTTTTGCAGGCTTTTCATGGTGCGATGACGGCAAATGCCTGAATGGCGAAGGCCGGGTTTCTCAAGGTGAGGGGATGCTGCCACGCCTGCCCGCCACGTTTTTTCGGGCTTGTATCGGGTCACCAACGAAGCGTCACAGGGTGGTAAGTGACCAGATGTTTCGGGCGTGGAATCCGTCACGGAAAACCTGCTTGCCAGCGGCAAGTGCGCCTTCAAAGCCCTCCACGCCAACCCGAACTTGAGCCCGGTCCAAATGCCTGCCCATTAAATGTGCAAAGTGCACATTTCGTACGAGGGGAAATCACGTCCAAAAACCCCCGCAAATGGGGGGTGCGAGCTGCCGTCTGAAACGTGACGGATTTCACGGTCTGTGGCTCTGCAGCGATAGCGCACAGGGGCAAAACCAGGACTTTTGGGCGGGTTTCAATGGTTTTGCAATTGGTTTCAAAGTGGCTCTTCGCCCCACTTGGAGTTCCGGCACCGTAGCGGCGCTTGTGGTCAAGAAGGGAATATCAACCAGATGAAGACGCTTTTCGAACAAACCGGATGGGCTGCGGCAGATACCGCCCGAGGCGCAGTTTCGAAGCGTCCCATGCAACGCCACTCGCTCGACCTTCCAAGCTTTGACCTGAGGTTATGCCGCTGAGGCAGCGCCACGTCCCGAGAGCGATAAACCCCGTGCCAACCGAGTTGCCGCCATTTCGATGGCCGGCAGCCCAGATAACCCTCAACAAAGCAGCTTCGTGACCTCCATTCGAACAATTGCCAGCCTCGGGCTCGATTCAGGCGCACTGCGCGCCGCCCGAGGGCTGTTGCTGCGGCTGTTGGCCCTCATCGTGTTGCTGTGTGGCGCTTCCGCGGCCCAGGCGGGCACCGCCTTCTGCCGCGACTTCCCGTTGGTCAACGGCTACTACGTCATCGACGGCAACGACCCCGCCCTCACGCCGGCGAACCTGCCGTCGTCGATCAGCATCGACGCGGTCGACCAGTTCAGCTGCTACATCCGCAACTTCCCGGTCTCGGCGAAGTGGCCGCAAGGGCTCACCTCGACGATCAACTTCGCCAACGGGACCACTGGTCTCGTGATCTTCGAGAACGTGTACTACAGCGGCAACATGGCCTGCTCGAACACGCAGGTGAAGATCTGGTTCGCCAACGGCGCGTACTACTCGCCCGGCAACAACAACTCCTGCCAGGACCTCTTCATCCCGATCGAGGCGGTGCAAAAGCGTTCGTCGGCCTCGACGGCGACGATCGGCGTGCCCTTCACCTACACGATCACGGTGCCGGTGATGTTCGACCCGGCCACGAACACCTACTTCTCGACGCCCTCGGTCAACACGCTGTCGAACGCGACGATCTATGACGACCTGTCGGCGATCGGCGCGTCGGCCACCTACGTCGGCAACACCGCCTTCCTCGTCAACGGCGCCACCCGCACCCCCATCGGTGCGCTCACGCTCGGGGCCACGCCGGCGACGATGTCGTCGTTGGGCATCCCCACCTCCGACACCACGCGCCACATCGTCTTTTCGTCCGACTTCAACCCGTCGCTCACCAACATTGCGGCGGGCACGCAGATCGAAATCCAGATGAGCGTGGTGCTCGACGACGTGCCCGCGAACGTGGCGGGCACGCAGTTCAGCAACACCGGCCGCTGGTGGTTCGGGCGCGTGATCGACGGGGTGGCGTATGCGCCGCTGCCGGGCCAGTCGGGGGTGTCGCCGCCGATGACCATCGTGGAGCCGGGTCTGACGCTGCAAAAGAGCGCTGCCGTCACCAACCTCAACGTCGGCACGGCCGCGCCGTTCCGGCTCAACGTGCAGAACACCGGCGCGAGCAGTGCCTGGAACGCCGCCGTCACCGACGTGCTGCCCACCGGCATGTGCGCCTTCGACCCGACCCCGACGGTCAACGCGCGGGTGTACGCCGCCGACGGCGTGACGCCGGTGTCGGCCCTGCTCACCGCGGGCACCGACTACACGGTGAGCTACAGCGCCTGCCAGCTCAGCCTCACGATGCTGTCGGCCGCGTCGGCCATGGCGCCGACGCAGCGGTTGATCGTCAACTACCAGGCGCGGCTCGACGCCGGCGTGGGGCAGGGCCTCTCGTTCACCAACGTGGCCGGTGCCACGCAGTGGTACAGCGCCGCGGTGGGCAGCGCCGGGCGGCGCCAGTACAACCGCACGCTGACCAATGGCACGCCAGGCGTGCTCGACTTCCAGGACGCCGCCACCGTCACCTCGACGACCCAGGGCTACTTCTTCCTCAAGTCGGTCGGCGACCTGACCACCGGCGTGCCGGTGGCCACCACTGCCTTCGCGGGCGACCGCCTGCGCTACACGCTGCAGTTCCAGAACTTCACCTTCCCGCGCCTGAGCAACATCACGGTCACCGACGACCTGGATGCGCTGAACACCACCGCCGCCTTCGTGCCGGGCTCGCTCACGCTGGCCAGCAGCAACTTGCCGCCTGGCGCCACGCTCACCGTCAACCCGACCGGCGGCGTGCGCGGCACCGGCTCGGTCACGATCAGCGGCATCGAGCTGCTGCAAGACCAGCAGTACCAGGTGCAGTTCGACGTCACGCTCGCATCGAACCTGCCCAACGGCGTCACGGTGTTGAACCAGGGCGGCCTCACCGGCACCGACGAAGCCAACGCCACCTGGGCCGGCGTGAGCGACGACCCTTACCTCAACGGCCCCGCGCTGCTCGGCCCTGCGGGTGACGCCACTGCGATCCGCGTCAACTCGCCCGGTGCGCTCACCAAGGCCAACACCCAGGCCAGCGCCACCATCGGCCAGCCCTTCAGCTACCGCATCACGGTGCCGGCCACGCCGGTCAACGTGCCGCTGTACGACGTGCGCATCCTCGACGACCTCTCGGCTTCCGCGGCGCGGCTGGGCTTCGTCAGCGCGAGCGTGGTGTCGGGCGGGAGCTGGAGCCTCGTCAACTCCGGCAGCGCCACCAACCTCGTGATCGAAGACTCGGCGGCGGGCATCGACATCCCGGCCGGTGGCCAGGCGGTGATCGACGTCACCGTGGTGTTGCGCAACGACGCGGTCAACACCAACGGCCTCACCTTCACGAACACCGCCTCGTACACCTACAACAAGCTCAACGGCGACAACGCCACCCGTGGCACCGGCGCTGCGGGCAGCTCCGCCAGCATGACGGTGGTCGAGCCGAATCTCGGCATCGTGAAGTCGGTGGCCTATGCCGTGCCCGCCGGCAAGGCGGTGGGCTCGCCCGCCGTGGCCGGCGACGTGCTGCAGTACACGGTGACGGTGGTGAACAGCGGCACCGCGCCCGCCTACGACACCGACGTGCTCGACTTCCTGCCGGCCAACCTGTCGCTGGTGGCGGCCTCGGCCACCGCCACGATCAACGGCGTGGCGGTCAGCGGCTTCGAGCCCGAACCGACGCTGCTGCCCGGCGGCGCGCTGGTCTGGGGTGCGCGTAACGGCGACGGCCTGCTCGACCTGCCGGTCGGCGCCACGCTTGTGCTGAGCTACCGGGCCAACGTGCTGTCGGCCAACGGCACGCCGATCACCAACAGCGTCTACACCGACTGGGCCTCGCTCAACGGCGGCGTGGTGGGCGAGCGCAATGGCGCCGGCTGCCCCAGCGTGACCTCACCGAACACCTATTGCGCCGGGCCCGCCACCTCGACGGTGAGCGCGCTCGACCCGACGGCGCTCGTGAAAGCAGTCGTCAGCGACACCTGGGCCACCGCCCCCAGCACGGCTGGCGATGCCACCCTGCGCGTGGGCGACACGGTTGTCTACAGCCTCACCGCCACGCTGCGCGAGGGCGTGACGCAGAACATGGTGATCACCGACACCTTGCCCGCCGGCATGGCCTTCGACGGCCTGGTGAGCATCAACGGTGATGGCGCTTCGCCCTATACGGCGGCCGCGCCCTTCACCCATGCGGACTTCACCAGCCCGGTGGTGAGCGGCAGCACGGTGAGCTTCAACTTCGGCAACGTCACCAACGCGGCCGACAACAACGCTGCCAACAACGGCTTCGTGATCCAGTACCGCGCCCGTGTGGTGAACACGGTTCCGCAGTTGCCGACCACACAGCAGCCGGTCAACAACGCGAGCCTCGGCTACGCGATCGCAGGCGTAGCCGCCACGCCGAGGACGGCGAACGCCAGCGTCAACCTGTGGCAGCCCAACCTCGCTGTCTCGAAGAGCGCCGCCGCCGCGGGTGGTGACAACGTGCTCGTCGCGGGCGAAATCGTCACCTACACGGTGGACATCCGCAACACCGGCAACGCGCCGGCCTACAACCCTCAGCTCAGCGACACCTTGCCGGTGGGCATGCGCGACACCACGCCGGTCGTCTTGAGCGTGACCCTCGTCAACGCCGGCACGGCGCTGCCCAACCTCGCGCCTGCCTACAGCAGCACGACCGGTGTGGCGAGCTGGAACTTCGTCTCCGGCGTTGCCGGCCAATATGCGATCCCTGCCGGCGAAACCCTGCGCCTGGTCTACCGCACTCAGGCCGATGCGAGCGTTGGCGCCGGCATGGTGCTGACGAACCGGGCTCAGGTGCAGCACTACTACTCGCTCGATGCCAGCGACACCAACGCGGCCTTCCGCAAGGATTACGGCAGCAGCGGCGTCGCCACGGTGCAGCTCACCACCGCTTCAGCCACGGCCCTGGCCAAGCAGGCACTGGTGAGCAGCGTGGCCCTCGGCCAGCCGTTCACCTTCCGCATCACGCTGCCGGCCACGCCGCTGCCCACTGCGCTGTACGACGTGCGGGTGCAAGACGACATCAGCCTCGCCACCACCGGCGTGTCGCTCACCTACCTGAGCGCCAGCGCGCGCCTCGCGTCGAACGCCCGAACCTGGGCCACACTCAGCAACGGTGGCAGCGCGAGCAACCTGCTGCTGCAAGACACCGCCACTGGTGGCCTCGACGTGCCGGCGGGAGACCAGCTCATCGTCGATGTGGTGCTGATCCTCAACGACGACATCACCAACAACACCGTTGGCAAGCAGTTCACCAACACTGCGAACTACCTCTACAACAGCGTCAACAACAACGCCGCCACGCAGGCCAATGGCGCCCCGGGCGCGAGCGGCGCGGTGACCATCATTGCCCCCGAGCTGACTCTGCAAAAGAGCGGCCCGGCCACCATGCGCCTGGGCGTGCCAGGCAGCTTCACGCTCGACGTGCGCAACATTGGCACGGGCACGGCGTGGAACGTGGTGCTGACCGACGTGCTGCCCAACGTGACGACCGCGCCGGTCGGCGGCATGTGCGCCACGGCCCCGGCCAACATCACCGCGCGGGTCTACCAGGCCGACGGCGTGACGCCGGTGTCGGCCAACCTCGTGAACGGCAGCGACTTCACCGTGGCCTTCGCCGGTGCACCGAGCTGCGCACTCACGCTCAGCCTGCAAAGCACCGCGGCCGCCATCGCGCCGACGCAGCGCCTGATCGTCACCTACAACGCCTCGCTCGACGCCGGCACCAACAGCGGCATCACGCTCACCAACGTGGCCGGTGCCACCCAGTGGCGCAGCGCCAACCCGGCAGTGGCCGGCACGGCGGGCTACATCCACACCACGCAGAACACGCTGAGCAACGGCACGCCCGGTGTGCTCGACTTCCAGGACGCGCATGCGCTCACCACCGAGTCGCCGGTGCTGGAGTTCCGCAAGACGGTGATCAACGTCACCACCGGCCAGAACCCGGGCAGCAGCGCGCGCCCGGGCGACCTGCTGCGCTACACCGTGACGCTGCGCAACGTGAGCCCGCTCGTGGTGAGCAACGCCACGCTGAGCGACGAGCTCGACCGCTTGAACGCCACCGCCATGTTCGTGCCGGGCAGTCTGCAGCTCATCTCGGCCCCGGCGGGCGTGACCAGCACCACCAACCCGACCGGCGGTGCGCGCGGCACTGGCCTGCTCGAGCTGCGTGGCATCAACATCGCCGCCGCCGGCTCGCCCGGCGACACGATCACCGTGGTCTATGAAACGCGTCTCGTGCCGGTGATCACCAGCGGTACGGTGGTGCGCAACCAGGCCCAGCTGGCGAGCGCAACGAGCCAGACCGTGAACAGCGACGACCCCAACGTCAACGGCGCCGACAACCCGGCGCTGCTGGGTGACGAAGACCCGACCCGCACCCTCATCAGCTCCAGCCCGCTGCTGCAGGTGCGCAAGACCTCGCAAGACATCACCGGCGACGCCGCGCTGCTGCGCCCGCTCGACCGCCTGCGCTACACCATCACGGTACGCAACATCGGCTCGGAGAACGCCACCGGCGTGACCTTGCGCGACCTGGTGCCGATGAACACCAGCTATGTCGCCGGCAGCACCACGCTCAACGGCGTGGCCGTGCCCGATGCGGCCGGTGTGTCGGCCCTGCAGGCCGGCCTGAGCATCAACGCACCCGAAGACGTGACGCCGGGCGCGATGCGTGCCGACGCCACGTCGACACAGACCAACGTCGCGACCATCGTGTTCGAGGTGCAGGTCAATGCCGGTGTGCTCGACGGCACCTTGGTCAGCAACCAGGGCTTCGTGAACGGCGCCGGTGCAGGCAGCGGCCCCTACGCCGAGGTGCCCTCCGACGACCCGCGGACCACCACCCTCAACGACCCGACGCGCGACATCGTCGGCCCCTATCCGCTGCTGGTGGCGCGCAAGACGGTGGCGCTGGTGGGCGACGTCAACGGCAACAGCGTGCTGGACCCGCTCGACGTCGTTCGCTACACCATCACCATCGAGAACACCTCGGGCCTGGCGGCCAATGCGGCCGTGCTGACCGACGCCACGCCGGCCAACACCGCCTACGTGGCCGACTCGACCACGCTCAACGGCGCCCCGGTCGGCCGCCCCGACGGCGGAAGCTCGCCGCTGGCCGCCGGCATCGCGGTGAATTCACCCGCAGCTGCCGCCGGCGTCATCGCGCCGCGCGCCAGCGCCACCATCACCTTCGACGTGCGGGTGAATGCCGGCGTCGCGGCGGGCACCGTCATCAGCAACCAGGGTGGCGTGGCCACCACCGAGTTGCCGCGCCAGCTCACCGATGCCGATGGCGACAGCGCCAATGGCTTCCAGCCCACCACGATCATCGTCGGCAGCGCGCAGCAGATCGCGATCACCAAGTCGGTGAGCGTGGTCGGTGGCGGGCCGGCTCTGCCCGGCTCGGTGCTCGAGTACCGCGTCACGGCCACCAACACCGGCGTGATCGCCGCCACCGAGGTGGTGCTGACCGACGACCTCGGCACCGTGCCGCTGGCCACGCAGGTGAGCTACGTGGCGGGCTCGGCCACGCTCAATGGCCTGGCCGCGGGCACCAGCCTCACCGGCTCGGTGCTGCGCGCCGACCATGCGGCCACCTACGGCAGCCTCGCGCCGGGCGCGAGCGCGCAGCTGCGCTTCCGGGTGCAGATCGCCGCCGGGCTGACGGCCGGCACCGTGATCGCGAACACCGGCCAGGTGACATGGAACACGCCCACGCTGACCGGCTCGGCCACGGCCTACATCTCGATCGGTGCCGTCGCGGGCGTGGCCAACCTGAATGGCCGCGCCTGGCACGACGCCGACTTCGACCGCGTACACGACAGCGCCGAAACCCCGCTGCAGGGCTGGACGGTGGAGGTGCTGCGCAACAACGTGCTGCTCGGCACGGTGACGACCGATGCGACCGGCCGTTATGCCATCGCCGGCCTGTCACCTTCGGCCACCGCCGCCGACCAGTTCTCGCTGCGCTTCAATGCACCGGGCAGCGGCGCGTCCACCGCCAAGTTCGGCCTCGCCGACTCGGCCTTCACCAATGGGCTGCACCTCATCAGCGCCATCGTGGCGCCCTCGGGCAGCAACCTGCAAGACCTCAACCTGCCGCTGCAGCCCAACGGCGTGGCCTACGACTCGATCCTGCGCACGCCGGTGATGGGCACCACGCTGCACCTGATGCGCGCGGGCAGCAGCATGCCGCTGCCTTCGTCGTGCTTCGACGACCCGGTGCAGCAGGGGCAGGTCACGCCGGCCGCGGGCTACTACAAGTTCGACCTGAACTTCAGTGACCCGTCGTGCCCGTCGTCGGGCGAGTACCTGATCCGTGCCACGGTGCCGTCGACCTACATGCCGGGCGTCTCGCGCGTGATCCCGCCGCTGTCGGACGCTGCCACCGCATCGTTCCCGGTGGCGAGCTGCCCTGGCACCTCGGCCGACGCCGTGCCGGCGACCGGCGGCTATTGCGAACCGCAACCCTCGGAGTTCGCACCGCCCGTGGCCGTGCCCGCCATGAGCGTCGGCACCAACCACTACCTGAAGCTGAGCTTCACGAACGGCGCCATGCCCGGCACGAGCCAGATCTACAACAACCACATCGCGGTCGACCCGCGGCTGGGCAATGCGGTGACCATCTCCAAGGTGACGGCGCTGCAGAACGTGACGCGCGGCCAGCTGGTGCCCTACACCATCACGGTGAGCAACACGCTGCCGGTGACGCTGGCGCCGCTCAGCGTGGTCGACAACTTCCCGGCCGGCTTCAAGTACGTGCCGGGCACCGGCCGGCTCGACGGCCAGCCGGTGGAGCCCACCGTGGCGGGCAACCTGCTCACCTGGGGCAACCTGCAGCTGGGCATCAACGCCAAGCGTGTGATCCAGCTGATGCTGATCGTGGGCTCGGGCGTGAGTGAAGGGCCTTACGTCAACCGCGCGCAGGTGCTGGCGCCCCAGGTCGGTACCGCCGCGTCGGGTGAAGCCACGGCGACGGTGCGCGTGGTGGCCGACCCGACCTTCGATTGCTCCGACGCCATCGGCAAGGTCTACGACGATGCCAATTCCAACGGCTACCAGGACGACGGCGAGCGTGGCCTGGCGGGTGTGCGCCTGGTGACGGCCCGTGGCCTGATCGTGACGACCGACGCGCACGGCCGCTTCCACCTGACCTGCGCGGTGGTGCCCGACCCGGATCGCGGCTCCAACTTCATCGTCAAGCTTGACGACCGCTCGCTGCCCACGGGCTACCGCGTCACCACCGAGAACCCGCGCGTCGAGCGCGCCACGCGCGGCAAGATGCTCAAGTTCAACTTCGGTGCGGCCATCCACCGCGTGGTCAAGCTCGACGTGGCCGACGGCGTGTTCGAGCCCGGCACGGCGCAGATGCGCATCCAGTGGACGCAGCGAATGGCGCTGCTGCAGAAGGAGCTGAAGAAGGCGACCTCGGTGCTGAGGTTGTCCTACCTGGCCGAAACCGAGACCGAGACCCTGGTGAAGCAGCGGCTCGAAGCGCTCAAGCGCGAGATCGCAACGACCTGGAAACGCGAAGGCGGCCCCTACGACCTGACTCTGGAGACGGAAGTCTTCTGGCGCACGGGAGCGCCTCGCTGAGCGGGCCGGGAACAGACATGACACGACATCTCATTCATTTCGCGATCTGGCTGCTGATGCCTGCCGCAGCCGTGGCCCAGGTGGCGGCTCCGAAGATCCATTCGCCCGCATCGCTCGGAAACACCGTCGAGAAGCAGTTGCCGCCCGATGCGCCGCTCACGCCCTGGAAGCTGGACCCCGACAGCCTGCCGGCGCTGGTCAAGGAGCGCACCGAAGACAAGGAGGTGCTCGAAACGACCGTGCGGACGATCAAGGTGCAGAACCTGCTGCCGGCGATCTATTTCAAGTCGGGCGAGGCGGTCATTCCGAACGAGTACGTCGAGCGGGTGCGCAAGATCCTCGCCGGCATGAAGGACCGCAAGAACGTGCGCCTGCACCTGGTGGGCCATACCGACAACGTGCAGCTCTTCGGCGAGCTCAAGGCGCAGTACAGCGACAACGAGGGGCTCTCGCGCGAGCGGGCCGGCGTGTCGGCCGAGTTCTTCCAGAAGGCGCTCGGCCTGCCGCCCGAGTCGGTCACCTATGAAGGCAAGGGCGAGCGCCAGCCCGCCGCGTCCAACGCGAGCGAGGCCGGGCGTGCCAAGAACCGGCGCATGGAAGTGGAGGTCTGGTACGACGAGATCGACGAGAAGCTCGTCAACAAGCCTGTGGTCGTGCAAGAAGACATCAAACGCGTGATGGTCTGCCGCGTGGAGCAGATGTGCCGCATCAGCTACAGGGAAGGCCACGCCAAGCGCACGCGTGTCAAGAACCTGATCCCGCCGTTTCACTACGAAGAAGACAACACCGCGGTGCCGCCGGAATACCGGCAGAAGCTGCTGCAGGTGTTGAACGACCTGGGCGACAAGCGCAACGTCGTCGTCAAGTTCATCGGCTACACCGATGCCACCCCCCTCACTGGCCGTGATGAGCGTATCTATGCAAACCATGTCGGAATCTCCAAGGCCCGCTCGCGCCGCCTGGCGCTGGCGATGCAAGATGCGCTGGCGCTGCCTGCCAGCGCCGTCGAAAGCGACGGCAAGGGGGCGAGCAACCCGCTCGCGTCCAACGACCTGCCCAGCGGCCGTGCGGCGAATCGGCGTGTCGAGGTCGAGTTCTGGTACGACGATGCGCTGAAGGAGCTGGTGCCCGAGCCGCAGATGTGCCCGGAGCCGGCCGTGCCCGAAACGGTCACGCGGGTCTACCAATCGCCGAACATCACCATCCGCCCGGTCGTGCACGAGAACGGCAAGCTGGTGCTGCCGCCCAATCTGGCCGCCGACCTCGCCCGCATGATGGACGAGATCAAGGACAGGAAACGGGTGCGCCTGCGCTTCATCGGCACCACCCAGACCGAGCGGCTCGACCGCCGCACGGCGCTCGCCTATGGCGACGACATCGGCCTGTCGGCGGCGCGCGCCCGCACGGTGATGGACACGGTGGTGCAGCAGCTCGGCCTGAAACCCGATCAGGCCGAACACGAAGGCCACGGCTACGTGCAGACCGATGACGTGATCAACCAGGGCTTTGTCGAGGCCGACCTGTCGCGCGTGCAGGCCCAGGTGGTCTACGACGACCTGGCGCCCGTCGACGACCAGGAGGGCATCTCGATCACGCGCTTCACACGCGACGTGGAAGTGGCCAACCCGTATGCGCTCAACCTGATGCGCATCAGCGTGGACGGCAAACCGCTCGACGACCCGGGCAAGAACAGCGCCGACGTGCAGCGCTGCACCGACGTGGCGCTCGAGAAGGCCAGCATCCAGTTCAAGTACGACAACCTCGACGTGAAGCCCCGCCTCAACGTGACGGCGTGGCCGGGCTCGATCCGCTATCAGGACGACGCCGACACCGAGGCGGTCGACGACAGGGTGCAGTTCCAGGCCTATTCGAACTTCTCGGCCTTCGTCGCCAGGGGCGAGGTGCGCCTGTTCGAGAAAGACCGTTCGGTGCGCGACCAGCCGCTCTCGGTGGTGGCGCTCGACAGGGAAGGCCGCGCACAGTGGCGCGCCGAGCAAGACACTTATTCATCAGGGCGCGAGCTCAAGTACGTGCTGCGTGTGTACGACGCAAAGGGCAACTTCAACGAGACCGCACCGCAATCGCTGTGGATTCTCGACCGCCTCTCGCCCGGCGTGGCCGAGCAGAACGCCGAGCGCGAGCTGGTGGCCGGCTGGGGCCAGAGCCGCCTTGCGGTGGAGAACATTCCGCTGCACGGCGGCGCGATCAAGGTCTTCGGCGACAACATCCCCGGCGACCACTTCGTCTCGGTGGCGGGGCGCAGCGTGCCGGTCTCCGAAGACAACAGGTTCGTCGTTGAGGAGATCCTGCCCGAAGGGCTGCACACCGTGGAGGTGTCGGTGCTCGACAAGGAGGGCAACGGCGAGATGTACCTGCGCGACCTGTCGCTCGCGAAGAACGACTGGTTCTACGTGGCGATCGCCGACGTCACGCTGGCACGCTCGACGACCAGCGGCCCGGCCAAGCTGGTCGCACCCGACAACGCCCACTACGACGACAACACCTCGCTCGACGGCCGCTTCGCCTTCTTCACCCGCGGCAAGTTTGGCGACCGCTGGAAGCTGACCGCCAGCGCCGACACGCTCGAAGGCCCCTTCAGCAGCCTGTTCAGCAACTTCCTGCAGAAGACGCCGGATGCGATGTTCCGCCGCATCAACCCCGACTACCACTACCCGACCTACGGCGACGACAGCACGACCGAGGAGGCAGCTCCCACGCTCGGAAAGTTCTACGCCAAGCTGGAGAACCGCGCGAGCTACGGCCTGTGGGGCAACTTCCGCATCGGCTACACCGGCAACAGCCTGGCCCACGTGGACCGCACGCTCTATGGTGCGAACCTGCACTACGACCCCGCGACGACCACGCCGTTCGGTGAGAAGCGCCTGCTGCTCGACGGCTTTGCCGCGCAGCCGGGCACGCTGGCCGGGCGCGACGAGTTCCGCGGCACCGGCGGCTCGCTCTACTACCTGAAGCACCAGGACATCCTCACCGGGTCGGAGCGGCTGCGCATCGAGTACCGCGACAAGGCCTCGGGCCTGGTGGTGGCGGTGAAGAACCTGGTGCCGGTGCAGGACTACTCGATCGACCACCTGCAGGGGCGCATCCTGCTGTCGGCACCGCTGTCGCCGGTGGCAAGCGACAGCCTGCTCGTGGGCAGCGAGATGAGTTCGGGCCACGAGGTGCACCTGGTGGTGCGCTATGAGTACTCGAGCGGCTTCGAAGAGATCGACAAGGTCTCGACCGGCGCGCGCGCGCAGTACTGGCTGACCGACACGCTGAAACTCGGCGCCACCGCCAACAAGAGCAGCGACCCCGGCGCCGAGAGCAAGCTGGCCGCGGCCGACATCACCTGGCGCCACAGCGCGACCACCTGGCTCAAGCTCGAGCACGGCACGAGCTCGGGCCCCGGGGCGGGCGCCTTCGGCTCCTACGATGGCGGTTTCAGCTTCACCCCGACCAACGGCACGAGCGCGCCGGTGACCCCGGTGAACCCGGACCCGGACGGGTCGCGCGGTGCCACCCGCGTCGACGCGAGCGTCGACCTGAAGGATGTGTTCTCGGGCAATGGCCAAGTCACCCTCTACCACCAATCGGTCGAAGGCGGCTATGCAGCGCCCGGCGTGATGGCGCTCACCGATGTGAAGCAGCAGGGCGTGGCGGCCAGGACCGCCATCAACGAGCGGGTGGACCTGCGCGCCAAGCTCGACAAGAAGTCGCAGCAGCTGTCGCTCGAAACCTCGGCGGTCGAGGTCGACGCCGACTACAAGCTCGACGAGCGCTGGAAGATCAGCTCCGGCGTGCGCAAGGAAAGCCGCGTCGACCACTCCCCGCTGGTGCCGCCCACCCAGGTGCAAGGCGATCGCACCGACGTCGTGCTGCGCGCCGCGTATGACTCGCAACGCGAGTGGACGGCCTACGGCTATGTGCAGGACACCGCCTCGACCAGCGGCAACCGCGAGCAGAACGGGCGTGTCGGCGCCGGCGGCACCTACCGGCTCAGCGACAGCCTGAAGATGGGCGGCGAGGCCTCGCACGGCGACCTGGGTGTGGGCGCGCGGATCGGCACCGAGTACCGCGTCTCCGAGAAGACCACCACCTACCTGAACTATGCGCTGGAGAACGAGCGCACCGACAACGGCGTGCTCGCGAGCAAGGGCAGCGTGGTCGGCGGCGCCAAGAACCATT
The DNA here is from genome assembly GCF_018780185.1 of Rhizobacter sp. Lineage (GTDB taxonomy): Bacteria > Pseudomonadota > Gammaproteobacteria > Burkholderiales > Burkholderiaceae_C > Rhizobacter. Next base: position 12,623 of record NZ_JADMJX010000183.1, on the reverse strand, counting down.
ACTCCGACACGCTCAGCATCTTCGGCGAAGAGAAGTACACCCACGGCGACGTGCCGGTCGGGCTGATGCACTCGGCGGGCCTCGCCTACACGCCAAACGAGCGCTGGACCTTCTCGACCCACCTCGACGCCGGCACCCTGCGCGACAACTTCACCGGCGCGAAGCTGGAGCGCTCGGGCTTTGCGGTCTCGGTGGGCTACGGCCTGGAGACGATCAAGATCTCGAGCCTGGTCGAGTACCGGCGCGACCATGTGCAGTCGGCGCTCGATCTCTCGTATTCCGACCGCAAGAACTTCCTCACGAAGAACAGCCTCAAGTACCAGATCAACCCCGACTGGCGCCTGATCGGGCGGCTCAACTATTCAAAGAGCGAGAGTTCGCTGGGCGAGTTCTATGGCGGCAGCTACACCGAGGCCGTGATGGGCTACGGCTACCGCCCGGTGGTCAACGACCGGCTGAACACACTCATGAAGTACACCTACTTCCACAACATGCCGTCGACCGGCCAGGAGCTGGTGCCGAACACCGCAGCGTCCACGATCCAGAAGAGCCACATCCTGTCGGTCGATGCCATCTACGACCTCACCGCGCGCTGGTCGCTGGGCGGCAAGGTCGCGCGCCGCACGGGGCAGGTGAGCCAGGACCGCGTCAACCCGGTGTTCTTCGACAGCACCGCCGACCTGGTCATCGTGCGGGCCGACTGGCACGTGCAGCGCGAATGGGACCTGGCGCTCGAAGGCCGGGTGCTCGCGGTCAAGCAGGCGCAGGACAGCCGGCGCGGCATGCTCGTGGCCGGGTACCGGCACCTGTCGAACCACGTCAAGCTGGGCCTGGGCTGGAACTTCACCGACTTCTCGGACGACCTGACCAACCTCAGCTACACGCACCGAGGGGCCTTCCTCAACCTGGTGGCGAAGTTCTGATCGACCACGCGGCGTGCCACGCGGGAGGTATATATTGAAGTCGATACACCTCCCGCGACTCCGCCATGAACTCCAAGACCGCCAAACTCTTCACCAACGGAGGCAGCCAGGCCGTGCGCCTGCCCGCCGAGTTCCGCTTCGAGGGTGACGAGGTCTACATCCGCCGCGACCCGCGCACCGGCAACGTCATCTTGTCGGCCCGGCCCGAGTTGTCGTGGATGGAGTTCATGGCCTTGCGTCACCAGCTCGGTGCGCTGCCGAAAGACTTATTGAGTGAGCGGGCGCAGAGCACGCAGCGCCGCGACCCATTTGACAGCTGGGTGGAGACCTGATGCTCTACCTGCTGGACACCAACACCGCCGTGGCCGCCTTGCGCGGTGCGGCTGGGCTCGACACCCGCCTGCAGCGCTTGCAGCCCGACGAGTGGTGCATCTCGGCCATCACCAACGCCGAGATGCGCTATGGCGTGGCGATCAAACCGAAGGCGGTGCAACTGGAGCGTTATGTCGACGCCTTTCTCGCGGTGGCACGCACCGAGCCCTGGGACGCCGCCTGCGCCGAATTCCACGCCACCGTGCGCGCACAACTGCGAGTCAAGGGGCATGTGCTGGGCGACTTCGACGAGATGATCGCGGCGCACGCGCTGGCACTCGGCGCGGTGCTCGTCACCGACAACATGCGCCACTTCAAGCGGGTGGAAGGGCTGCGGTTGGAGAACTGGATCCGCAGCTCCTGAGCCGAGCGGCTTGTCGTTCAGGTCGGGATGCTTGATTCACTACAGGCTCAGCCCGAACGGAGGTGGCGGGCGCTACTGCGCCACGCCGGTCACCCAGGCCTTGCGGATCAACGCGCCGCAGTCGGCCGACTCGTTGCCACCCCCGGCCGTGTCGTGGCGAGCCACGACGCCGTACCAGGTCTTGCTCACGTCCACCCAGGGGTAGAAACCGAAGGCGCCGGCGCTGCTGAAGGCGCCGTCGCTGCGGGTGGCGTCGTCTTCCACCCAGTGGCCGATCGAGTAGTTCCAGTTCAGGCCGTTGGTGATGGGTGTGTTGAGCGCCGTGGCGCAGGTGACTGGGTTGGTGCACACCTTGTTGCTGCCGAGCAGGGCGCCCAGATGCAACTGGTTGCCGAGCAGCTTGCGCAGGAAGCGTGCGTAGTCGTTGGCGGTGGTGATCACGCCGCCCGCAGGCTGCGGCTGGTTGTAGCTGAGGTTGATGTCGCTGCCGAGCAGGCGGCGCAGCTCGGCCGCCAGCGCATCGTTGTTCATCGCACCCAGGTTCATGCCGCCGGCGAGGCTGGCGTGTTTCTGCATGTGGCCGCCGTTGTAATAGAAGTTGCCAACGTGCGCAGGGGTCTGCACATCGTTGTCGCCACGCGCCACGCAGGCGCCGACGGTGTCGAACGCGAAGCAGTCGCCGACCGCCGCAAAGCTGGTGTAGCCGCTGCTGAAGGTGAGGAACTGGATGTCTTCCGGTGTCAGCATGCCGCTGCGCCGCTCGGCCACGTAGGCGCCATAAAGCCACTTGGAGGCCGAGGCAATCGGCATCAATGAGTCAGCGGTGTAGGTGGTGGCGTTGCCGGCCTGGTTGACCGAGGCGCTGGCCAGGCGCTGGTTGCGGTCGCCGATCTCCCAGTAGAAGGGGCGGATGGCGGTGCAGGCCGCGTTGTTCTGCGCGGTGGTGGTGGCAGCGGTGCTGCGCGTGGCGGTGTCGGGCCCGGTGGAGGGCGGGGGGCTGTCGCCCGAGTTGCCGCCGCAGGCCGTGAGGCACAGCGCACTCAGCGCGGTCAGCAGCAGTGGGGTGGGTGTTGTCGGCATGGCGTCCCTGCGGTGTGGTTGTTGTGTCGGATTTGTAGCAAGCACCGCACCCGCGATTGTTTCGGGTTCGCAAACTTTGGTATCCGATTGATGGTGATTGACGGATTCGTTCTTGTTCAGTAGATTTCGCATCCAATATGATGGAAAGCACCGAACTCGATGTGAATGGCCGCATTGCCCAGCGGGTGCGCGAGCTGCGCCAGGCGCAGGGGCTCACGCTGGAGCAGCTGTCCGAGCGCTGCGGTGTGAGCCGCTCGATGATCTCGGTGGTGGAGCGCGGCGAGAGCAGCCCCACCGCCAGCCTGCTCGACAAGCTGGCTGCAGGCCTGGGTGTCAACCTGAGTGTGCTGTTCGAGGCACCGCAAGCCGGGGCGGTGTCGCCGCTGGCGCGCCGCGAGGCACAACCCGAGTGGCGTGACCCGGCCTCGGGTTATCTGCGGCGCAACCTGTCGCCGCCGGGCTTTGAGTCGCCGATCCAGATGGTGGAGGTGAACTTCCCGCCCGGCGCCCACGTGACCTACGACAACGCCTTGCGGGCCGAGGTGCACCAGCAGGTGTGGGTGATCGAAGGCGTGATCGAGGTGAGCGTCGGTCCCGACACCTACCGCCTGGCCGAGGGCGACTGCCTCGCCATGCGGCTCGACGCGCCCACCGCTTACCGCAACCCCACCCGCAAGCGGGCACGCTACGTGGTGGTGCTCACCCAGCCACTCACACGCCACACGAGGGCCACGCCATGACCGCAGACATCGCCATCCTCCGACTCGACACGCTCGATGCCCCCGAGCACCTGCAGCAGCTGAGCGAGGTGCTGGTCGATTGCGTGGAAGGCGGCGCTTCAGTCAATTTCATGGCCGGGTTTTCGATGGCACGCGCGCGGGCCTTCTGGCAGCAGGTGGCCCAGCAGGTGCAGCTCGGTGAACGTGCGCTGCTGGTGGCACGAGATGGCGCAGGCCGCATCGTCGGCACGGTGCAGCTCGCACTCAGCCAGCCCGACAACCAGCCACACCGCGCCGACGTCAACAAGCTGCTGGTGCACCGCAGTGCCCGGCAGCAGGGTGTGGGCGAGGCCTTGATGCGCGCCGTCGAAGACCTGGCCCGTGCGCAAGGCAAGACCTTGCTGGTGCTCGACACCGCGAGCGACGCGGCCGAGCGCCTCTACCTGCGCACCGGTTGGCAGCTGAGCGGCCGCATTCCGGGCTATGCCTTGATGCCGGACGGGGCCCCCACGGCCACCACCATCCTCTACAAGAACTTGATGCCTGGGGAGACGCTCAGCGCCCCAGCGCCTTGACGCTGCCGCACTCGGCGCCGAGCCAGCGGCCGGTCTGGTCAACGTTCACCCGCTCGGGCTGGCCGACCACCACGGTGTCGACCACCGCCTGGCTGGTGTAGGCCGTGGTGCTCTGAAAGTTGACCACTGCTTCACCGCTCGCCGGGGGCGAGGTGCTGCAGCTGAACTTCACCTTCATCGAGTTGCCGTTGCGTTCCAGCACCTGCTGCGCGCAGTCGCCCGCCTGCTGCGGGATCTCGCCGCGCTCGGCGTCTTCCTTGCTGATGCAGGCCTTGACCGAGCTGGTGCCGTCGCCCAGGCGCACACCTTGTGCGGCCATCATCTCTTCGACAGCCTTGCGTTGCTCAGGTGGGAGCATGCTGATCTGGGCCCGGGCCTGTTTCATCGCGGCTTCGGCCTTGCCGCTCTGGCTCTTGAGGGCGATGTTGATCTCCCACAGGCCGGGTTCGATCTTCGCTCCGGTGGGAGCGGCCGCCGTTTGGGCGTGGGCGGCTTGCAGGCAGCAGGCCGCGAGAATAAATGTCAGTGTCTTCAAATCACATACCTCCATGGTCACAGGGGGTGAGTATGCAGAGTCAGAGCGCCCATTCGCGCGGTGGTTCCAATTGGAAACATCGCGTCACAGGGCCTTGCGTGATCGGCCAGAATGCCCGGCATTGAAACAGGCGAGGTGTGACGGATGCTCCAACGCGTGTGGCGGTGCCTGACGGTGAGTTTGATCTGCGCCGGCGCGTGTGTCGGCGTGCTCGCTGCCGAGCCCGCATCCACCGAACCTTGCGTCGAGTCTGTGGCCGATGGGGCGTCGGCCCCGGCGCCCCGCCTGGCGCGCTTGCACTACCGCTGCCTCACCCTTCAGAAGGGCCAGCGGGTGCTGGTCGGCGAGGCTGGCCTCAAGCACCCACGCACCGTGATGCTGGTGCATGGCCTGGGCAACAACGCGCACCGCGACTGGGGGGCGGTGGTCTCCGCACTGGCAGTCGACTACCACGTGGTCGCGCTCGACCTGCCGGGCTTCGGCGCTTCGCCGGGTGCGCCCGATGGTTATTCGTTTCCTGCGCTCGGTCGCGTGCTGGCCGAGGTGGTGCAACAGACCGCGCCGGGCCAGCGGGTGCATGTGGTGGGGCATTCGCTGGGCGGCGCCGTGAGCCTGTATTTCGCCCATGCCCATGCCGACAAGGTGGATCGCCTGGTGCTGGTCGATGCCGCAGGCATCTTGCTCAAGATGGTGTTTGCGCAGCACATCGCCAGCCTGCGCACACGGCAGGTGGGCATCGCGCCGCTGGACAACCTGCTCAAGGGCCTGAGCGAGCGCCTCAACGGGGTGCGACGGCTTGTCTTCAACGACCTCGACAACCGTTTCGACTTCAGCCGCTGGCTGGCGCAAAACCCGGGTGTGCGCAACACGCTGCTCGGCCGCTACACCCAGGTCGAAGCGGGTCTGGGCCTGGTGGAGCACGACTTCACCGCCGCGATCCGCGAGACCACGGCGCCCACCACGGTGATCTGGGGGCGGGAAGACCCCATCGCCCCGCTGCGCACCGGCAAGCTGCTGGCCGAGCGCATGCCCGACGCCCGGCTGAAGGTGATCGACGGCGTGGGCCACACGCCGATGCTGGAGAGCCCCGAGACCTTCAAGCGCCTGTTGCAAGAAGCGCTGAGCGCACCGCTTGCGCCGAAGCCGGCACCCGATGCCGTCGAGCCCTCGCAAGGCCATGTGCTGTGCCAGAACAAGGCCGACCAGCGCTACAGCGGCAGCTTCGACAGCCTCACGCTCGAGAACTGCGCCGACGCGCGCATCGAAGGCGCACGGCTGAAGCAGCTCACGCTGAAATCGTCGTCGGTGACGCTGGACAACAGCGTGATCGAGAGCAAAGACGTGGCGCTCACGGCGCAGCAAAGCGAAGTCACCGCCACCGGCGTGCAGCTGCGAGGGCGTGTGGCCATCAGTGCCGACGACAGCCGCCTCGACCTCGCCGGCGCGAGCCTGCACGCCAGCGAGCGCAACGTCGAGATGCCCACGCCGAGCCGGCTCTACTTTTCGGTGAGCGACCTGCACGGCAGCGACTACAACGGCGACGCCCACCTGCTGTGGCACACACGCCCCGCCGCGAAATAGGGGCGTTGTGCGCTGGCGTTGTCACCACAGCGCCTTGTCAGCAAATGGATGAACCTGTTACCGCTTGCGCGGCCTGCCGTGGCGGCATTGCCCGCGCACACCTCGTGGCGCTGAACTGAGCGCGCTGCGCGTGCGGCACATCTGGCAACAGATGAAGGGGTCTGGCGGCTCAACCCTCCCGGGCATGTGGCCGACAAGCAGGCATGGGGCCGACGCCACTTTCACAGGACGACTGCATGTACAGGGACGAACTCCCGCCCGCGATGCTTGTGCCCATGCCCCGGGTGCAGGAGATGCCGACGCTCTGCCACGGGCTTCGCAGCAACGACTCCGACTTCGGCGAGCTCACCGCGCCTGCACCACTGGCCCGCAGCACGTCATCGGTCATTCAGCACAGCCTGCCGTTTCGCGTGCGTGTGGTCTGCGACGAAGCCCAGCTGCTGCGCGTGCAGGCCCTGCGCCAGACGGCCTACGGCCGCCACCTGCCCGAACAGGCCGCCTCGTTCGGCAGTGCCGACCCGCTCGACCGCCTGGAAGACACCACCATCTTCTTCGCCGAAGACAAGGCCACCGGCCGCGTCGTCGGCTCGGCACGGGTGCAGAGCAACCGCTCGGCGCCGCTGCAGATCGAGCGCAGCGTCGAGCTGCCCGAGGCACGGCGCGGCCAGCTGCTGGCCGAGATCACGCGCCTGTGCGTGATGCCAGGCTATGACCAGCCGGTGCGCCTGGCACTGGTCAAGGCCAGCCACCTCTTTTGCATCGCGACGCAGATCGGCGGCGTGCTCGCGGGCTCACGCCGCTCGCTGCTGCGCACCTACGAGAACCTGGGCTTCGTCGACCTCTTTGGCGATGGGCGCATGTGCCCGCTGCTGCATGCGGGCGGCTTGCCGCACCGGGTGCTGTTTCGTGACACCGTCACCTCCGAGGCGATGGCGCGCGAGCGCCGCCACCCCGACTACGACTTCGTGTTTCGCGACTACCACCCCGACATCGCCATCTTCGAAGCCCTGGGCATGGCCCAGTCGGCGGGCCTGCGCCCAGCCATGCCCAGCCCCTGGCCGCGTGCGGCTTAGGAGTTGACGGTGACCGGCGCGAGGTGAGCCTCCAGCACCGCGCGCAATTGCTCGGTGCTGAAAGGCTTGGCCAGGAAGTCGTCCATGCCGGCGGCGCGGCACTGCTCGCGGTCTTCGGGGAAGACGTTGGCCGTGAGCGCGATCAGCGTGAGCCGCGGCAGGCCGTGCAAGGCCTCATGCTCGCGGATGCGGCGCGCCGCCTCGAAGCCGTCCATCTCGGGCATCTGGCAGTCGAGCAGCACGAGATCGGGGCGGGCGCTGTCGGTCTGGCACACGCGCTCGACCACGCCCACGCCGCTGGCCACCCGCTCCACCGCCAGCCCCAGGCGGGCGAGCGAGGCTTCGGCCACGACGGCGTTGACTTCGTTGTCTTCGGCCAGCAGCACCGTGCCGCGTAGCGCGCCCGTGGGCCGCGAAGGGGTCGATGCCATTGCCGGCGGCGGTGCGCTCGCCGTGCGTGGCCGCTGCAGTGGCAGCGCCACCTCGAAGGTCGAGCCCACGCCCAGCGTGCTGTGGTAGCTGATGCCGCCGCCCATCGCCTCGCAGATGGCGCGGGTGATGCTCAGGCCGAGGCCGGTGCCGCCGAACTTGCGTGTGTTGGAGCTGTCGACCTGCACGAAGGGCTCGAAGATGCGGTCGAGCGCCGTCGCCGCGATGCCCACGCCGGTGTCTTCAACCCGGATCAGCACGCCTTTGCCGCCATTGGTTTCAGTCACGCGAACGCGCACCGTGCCGTGTTCGGTGAACTTGACTGCGTTGCCCACCAGGTTGAGCAGCACCTGGCGCAGTCGGAACGGGTCCATCAGCACGCAGCAGGGCCGCGGCAGGTCGAGCGCGCTCGTCAGCGTGAGGCCTTTTTCGACCGCGCTGGGGGTACACATCTCGATGGTGTCGTCGACCAGTTGCGCGAGGTCGATCTGCTGCGGGTGCAGGTCGATGCCTTGCGCGCCGAAGCGCGAGTATTCGAGGATGTTGTTGATCAGCCCCAGCAGGTGCTCGCCGCAGCGGCGTATCACCGTGATGCCCTCGGTCGGGTTGCTTGACGGCGCGCCACCCAGCAACATGCTCGACATGCCCAGGATGCCGTGCAGCGGCGTGCGCAGCTCGTGGCTCATGTTGGCCACGAACTCGTTCTTGGCGCGGTTCTCGCGGCGCGCCAGCTCGAGCGCCGACGACAGGCGGCTGGTCAGCTCTTCGTTGGTGAAGCGCAGCGTCAGCATCTCGACGATGTGGCGCTCGGAGCGGCGCGTGGCCAGCAGCAGCAGCGCATAGAACACCAGGATCGAAAACGCACCATAGACGCCGAAGCTGTCGCCGCGAGCCAGCATCCAGGCCGCACCCGGCAACTGCATTGGTGCGGTGTAGGCAATGCAGCAAGGCCAGTCGGCGTGCAACACGAAGGTGGCGATGGCGGTCACGCCGGCCAGCGTGGCGACCACGATCGTCATCGTGGCGGTGTCGCCGGCAGGCATCAGCCACACACCGGCGGAGCCCCACACCAGGCCGTCGAGAAACAGCATGACCTTGCCCCACTGCAGCCACGCCAGCGAGTCGCTCTTGCGGCGCAGGAACAGGCGGCCGTGGATGATGCGCGGCACGACCACGGCCACCTTGAGCACCACCCACCACAGCAGGGTCTGGTCGGGTACCGAGCCGCGCAGGTGCAGGGCCAGCGCGATGGCAAATGCGGTGGCGGCAAACACCGCCACCGAGGTCTGCTCGAAGATCATGGCCATTTGCGCAGCGCGAACCCGAGCCCGGATGTCGGGGGCGACGTCGTGCATGGCAGGCGATGGAACGGTGGCAGCCATTGGCGAGCAATGTACTCGTCTTGGTGCACGCCGCCAGGGGCTTCGCGCCCCCTAAGTCATCTCAAGTCAGCTCAGGAACAACACTGCCGCGATGGCCACCGCCGCCGGCAGGGCCTGCACGTAGAGGATCTTGCGTGTGGCGGTGGCTGCGCCATAGAGCCCGGCGACCAGCACGCAGCCCAGGAAAAACAGCGCCACCGGCCGGCCGCTCGCGCCCAGCATCAGGCTCCAGATGAGGCCCGCTGCCAGAAAACCGTTGTACAGGCCCTGGTTGGCAGCCAGCACCTTCGACTCGGCAGCGAACTCGGGCGTGGTACCAAACACCTTGCGGCCCTTGGGGGTGTCCCAGAGGAACATCTCCAGCACCAGGATGTAGATGTGGATCACGGCCACCAGGCCGATGAGGATGGAGGCAATCAGCATGGTTCGGTTCTCCTCGGGTGTGTTGTTGTGGCAGCGTGGCAGCTTACTTCGCGCGATGAATCACGGCAGGCCGTTGCGGCCGTGCAGGCGAAAGCCCTCGCGTTCGCTCAGGCGCTCGTAATACGCCATCACCGCCGGCAGCTCGGGCTTGGCAAACGGCGCCGCCACCCAGCGGTGGGTCGACAGGCCGAGCACGATGTCGGCCAGCGTGAAGCTCTCACCCGCGGCATAGGCGCCGGTGTGGGCCAGCTGGCGCTCCAGGATGCCCATGTGGCGGTTCCAGCCCTCGATGCCGGCCTCGACGGCGGCCTGATCGGTGTGGCTCGGGCTCTTGCGCACCAGCGCCATGAACACGTAGCGCCAGGCGTTGTTGAGCTCGGTGGCCTGCCAGTCCATCCACTGCTCCACGCGCGCACGCGCCTGCGGCTCGGAGGGCAGCAGGTCGTGCCGCTGCTCGCGGGTGGCGAGGTAGCGGCAGATGGTGTTCGACTCCCACAGCACGAAGTCGCCATCGCGAATGACGGGCACCATGGCGTTGGGATTCATGGCCAGGAACTCGGGCGTCTGCGTGGCCTTGAAACCCGAGCCCCATTCCTCATGCTCATACGGAAGTTCGAGCTCGGCACACAGCCACAACACCTTGCGCACGTTGATCGACGGTGACTTGCCCAGGATCTGCAGCATGGCGGGTTTCCTTGTCAGACAGGTTTGGAGGCGTCGACCTTGCACTGCGCCTGCAGCGCGGCCCAGCCCTCGGCGCCAAGCGCTTCGAGCGTGACCATGTTGGCCTCGTAGATCGCCTCGGCCTCGGGGAAGGCGGCCACCGCGCGGTCGATGCTGGCTTCGCGCAGCAGGTGCAGCGTGGGGTAGGGCGACTGGTTGGTGGCGTTGGTCACGTCGTCGGCATCGGTGCCGGCAAACTGAAAGCGCGGGTGAAAGCTTGCCACCTGCAGCACGCCCTCGTGGCCCAACTGCTCCAGCAGGTCGTCGGCCGCACCGAGAAAGTCGTTGAAATCGAGAAAGTCGTTCAACACCTGGGGGTGGATCAGCAAGGTGGTGTCGATCTCGGCCGGGTCGGCGGCGGCGAGCCGGTTCATCTCGTTGCCCAGCTCGGCCAGCAAGGCTTCGGGCCTGTCGGCCTCGCTCACCACATAGCGAATCTGGTTCTTGCTGTGCACCGCCTTGGCAAAGGGGCACAGGTTGAGGCCGATCACGGCGCGCTCGACCCAGGCGCGGGTTTCGGCGGTGGCTTGGTGGGCAGATGGCTTCATCGAAGGCAGGTGTTCACGCGGAGGCTCGAATGATGACAGCCTATTGCGACAATCGTCGCCCATGCCCACGCTCAAATACCTCGCCGGCTACCCGCCCGAACTGATCGCCCAGGCGCAAGCCCTCATCGACCAGGGCCGCCTGGCCGAGACGCTGGCGCGGCGTTATGGCGACACCCACGAGGTGCGCACCGACCGCGCGCTGTACGACTACACCATGGACCTCAAGAGCCGCTACCTGCGCAGTGCCGCGCCGTTGGCCAAGGTGGTGTTCGACAACAAGCTGAAGATCGTGCAGCACGCACTCGGCACGCACACCACGGTGTCGCGTGTGCAGGGCACCCAGCTCAAGGCCAAGCGCGAGATCCGCGTGGCCAGCCTGTTCAAGGACACACCGCCCGAGTTCCTGAAGATGATCGTGGTGCACGAACTCGCTCACCTCAAGGAGCGCGAGCACGGCAAGGCCTTCTACCAGTTGTGCGCCCACATGGAGCCGCAGTACCACCAGTACGAGTTCGACCTGCGGCTGCACCTCACCGCGTTGGAGCTGTGAGAGAGAGTCATCGCCGCCTGGCAAGCATCTTCTTGATCTTGCCGATGGCCCGCGCGAGGGCGCACAAGATGCATTCGTCCAAGCCTTTGAGTTGATCGCGCCACAGGCCGAACGGCCTTGGCCGGTGGATGGCGGGGCGTGGCGGATTGTGCGGCATGAGCGTATCATGGTAAGTATTCAATGACTTACCTGCAGCCCTGACGGCCAACCCACCATGCAAACCAGACTGCCCACCGAGGAGCGCCAGGCGGAGATCGTCGCGGCCGCGTTGAAGCTGGCCCGCGACATCAGCCCGGTGTCGATCACCACCAGCGAGATCGCCGAAGCCATCGGGGTCACCCAGGGCGCCGTGTTCAAGCACTTTCCCACCAAGGACGCGATCTGGCTCGCAGCGATGAAATGGGTGCGCGAGCGATTGCTGCTGAAGCTGGACGAAGCAGCGCAGGCGCAGACCTCGGCCGTGCGGGCGCTCGAAGCGGTGTTCCTCGCCCATGTGTCTTTCGTGATCGCGCATCCCGGCGCGCCCAGAATCATCTTCCACGAGTTGCAGCAACCCGCCGATTCCCCGGTCAAGCAGGAAGTCCGGGCGCTGCTTCAAAGCTACCGGCAGCTTCTGCTGGTTCAGTTCAAGGCCGGCGTGAAGACGGGCGAGTTGCCGGCCGGGCTCGACCTCGAAGCCGCGGCCACGCTCTTTGTCGGCATCGTCCAGGGTCTCGTGATGCAGTCGATGTTGACCGGCAAACCAGCGGCCATGAAGGCCCAGGCGGAGGGTGTGTTCGGCATCTACCTTCGCGGCATCCAGGCGGCACCATGAAGATCCCGCCGATCGTGTCGCGCCGGCTCGGGCTGGGTCTGCTGGGCGTGCTGCTGATCGTGGCCCTGGCCTATGTGGTCATGCGCTCCGGCCCCCTGGCGCCCACCCGCGTGACGGTGACCCAGGCCACCGTGGGCAGCTTGTCTGCGTCGCTGTTCGGCATCGGCACGGTCGAGGCGCGCCGCGCCTACCTGATCGGGCCGACCGCTGCCGGCCGTGTCAGCAAGGTGCTGGTCGATGTCGGCGACACGGTCAAGGCCGGCCAGCTTCTGGCCGAGATGGACCCGGTCGACCTGGACGAACGCGCCGCAGCCCTGGAGGCCTCGATCGCACGTGCATCGAGTGTGATCGCCGCGGCGCAAGCGCAACGGCGCGACGCCCTGGCCAGAGGCGAACTGGCGGCCACCACGGCCCGCCGTTATGGCGAACTGGGTGCTCAGAAGTTCATGAGCGCCGGCGCCGTCGAGGCCAAGCAGCAGGAGCAGGCCTCCGCCGACGCGGCCGTGGCCGCCGCCGATGCCAACCTGGCCGC
>NZ_JADMJX010000380.1 GCF_018780185.1 Rhizobacter sp. | reverse complement strand
GCGGCCGATGCCGGCGGTGCGGGCGATCAGGCTCATGCCCTTGGGGTACTCGAGCTGGTCGAGGTTTTCTTTCAGCTCTTCGCGGTCTTCACCCTCGATGCGGCGCGACACGCCACCACCCCGCGGGTTGTTGGGCATCAGTACCAGGTAGCGGCCGGCCAGCGAGACCATGGTGGTCAATGCCGCGCCCTTGTTGCCGCGCTCTTCTTTTTCGACCTGCACCAGCAGCTGGTCGCCTTCCTTGATGGCGTCTTGGATGCGCGCGCTGCGCACGTCCACACCTTCACGGAAGTAGTTGCGCGAAATTTCCTTGAACGGCAGGAAACCGTGGCGGTCTTCGCCGTAATCGACAAAACAGGCCTCGAGCGATGGCTCGACGCGGGTCACGACCGCCTTGTAGATGTTGCCTTTGCGTTGCTCGCGGCCTTCGATTTCGGTTTCGAAGTCCATCAGCTTCTGGCCGTCGACGATGGCCAGGCGACGTTCTTCTTGCTGTGTCGCGTTGATCAGCATGCGTTTCATGTGCGCTCCTTGGCTGCCTCCGCCGCTGTTTGCGGTCGGGGCAACTCACTCAACATGCCGCCACTGAAAACTCAGGGGCGACTCATCGATGCACGAGAAACGTGAATGAACCGGAAGGAATCGCCCTGGACTGCGGAGATGGGGTGCCGATCAGTGGATCGGTGGCCCGTCAGGCAGCGTTGGCGCATGCGAGGCAATGGGCAAAGGGGTGGGTTGTGAGGCCCGTGTTCGAGACCGGGCCACGGCACAGCCGGCGCGACGCGCGCGCTGAGGGCTGTGAGGGGTGGGGGTCTGGGACAACATCCGCTTTGATCACTGGACGCGGGTGGGAGGCATCAACCGGTATTCAACGCGCTTGTGGCGCCGGCCCGGTGGCTTGTCTCCCGCCTGGAAACCTTTTTTGGCAGGGTTCGTTCTTGTTTCTCTGCCGCACCGGGCTGCCAGCTGCTTGGTCACTTGGGGGCCAGGCCCGCTGTACGCCGGGTGCGTTGCATCACCTTGTGGCCCGCCTTTCGGCAGGGCCGCCGCGTTTTACCGTGTGCTTGCCTGAGTGGTGGGTCGCTTGTGCGACGTAAACTCAGAAAAATCAATCACTTACAGCGAAAACGTGGTGCAACGCATTATAAGGGCCAAAGCTGTGCCGGCAGCAAGTACCGGCAAGCCGGCGCCCAAGCCCGCGGTGCACACGGTCGAGATCGACGAAGGCTCACAGGGCCAGCGGCTCGACAACTTCCTGGTCAAGCTGCTCAAAGGGGTGCCCAAGACCCACGTTTACCGGGTGATTCGCTCGGGCGAAGTGCGCGTCAACAAGGGCAGGGCGTCGGCCGACACGCGCCTGGAGTTGGGTGACCTGGTGCGCATCCCGCCGGTGCGGGTGGCAGAGAAGTCGGATGCCCCGGCCGCGCCGGCCCGCGAGTTCCCCGTCGTCTATGAAGACGAGCACCTGCTGGCCGTCAACAAACCCGCCGGCGTGGCGGTGCACGGTGGCAGCGGTGTGAGCTCGGGCGTGATCGAACAGCTGCGCCAGGCGCGGCCCACCGCCAAGTTTCTGGAGTTGGTGCACCGGCTCGACAAGGAGACCTCGGGCCTGCTGCTGATCGCCAAAAAGCGCTCGGCCCTGGTCGCGTTGCAAGAGCAGTTCCGCAGCCGCGAGACGGGCAAGACCTACGCCGCGCTCGTGATCGGCTCCTGGCCGGCCAGCCGCAAGGTCATCGATGTGTCTCTGCACAAGTTCCTCACTGCCGAGGGCGAACGCCGCGTGCGCGCGGTCGATGAAGACCATGAAGACGGCCGCCGCTCGATCACCCTGGTCAAGGTGGCCAAGAAGTTTGCCGACTTCACGCTGCTCGACGTGACCATCAAGACCGGCCGCACCCACCAGATCCGGGTGCACCTGGCCAACGAAGGCCACCCGATTGCGGGCGACGAAAAATACGGCGACTTCGCGGTCAACAAGGCGTTGGCCAAGGGCGAGGCCGTGCGCGGCCACCGTTTCGACCGCATGTTCCTGCACGCCCGCCGCCTGCGCTTCGAGCACCCTGCCACGGGCGAGGTCATCGAGTTGGAAGCCCCCTTGCCCGCAGAATGTGAAGCGTTCGTTCACGTTCTTTCCTTGACCTGAGCCCCATGACCCGACCCCGCCAATTCGACCTGATCGCCTTCGACTGGGACGGCACCCTGTTCGATTCCACCGCCTTGATCGCCCGCTGCATCCAGGCGGCCTGCGCCGACCTCGGCGTGCCCGTGCCGAGCGACAAGGACGCGAGCTACGTGATCGGCATGGGCCTGGTCGAAGCGCTGCAACATGCGGCGCCTGGCCTGCCGCGCGAGCGTTACCCCGAACTGGGCACGCGCTACCGCCACCACTACTTCGCCAAGCAGCATGAGATCGTGCTGTTCGACGGCACCTTGGGCATGCTGAAGGCCTTGAAGGCGCGCAACCACTGGCTGACGGTGGCCACCGGCAAGTCACGCAAGGGTCTGGACGAAGCCCTGATTACCGTCGAGCTGCGTGGCGTGTTCGATGCCACCCGTACCGCCGATGAAACCGCGTCCAAGCCCAACCCCCAGATGCTGCTGGAACTGATGCGCGAGTTTGGCGTCGAACCCGAGCGCACGCTGATGATTGGCGACACCACGCACGACCTGCAACTCGCCGCCAACGCTGGCGCGGCGAGCGTCGGTGTGAGCTACGGCGCGCACGAGCCGGCGAGCTTTGCCGAGTTCAAGCCGCTGCACATCGCGCACTCGGTAACCGACCTGAACGATTGGCTGGCCCGCCATGCTTGAAGCACCCGTCGCCACGCCGCCGCAGCACCTGTGCGCCGGCGATCAGCTGGCCGAGCGCGGCACCGCGTTTGTGTTTGACGTGCTGCACTACCGCCAGCCCGCCCGTGCATTCGTGTTGCGTTTCGACGGCCAGGTGGTGGCCTACCTCAACCGTTGCCTGCACGTGCCCACCGAGATGGACTGGCAGCACGGCGAGTTTCTCGACGGCGACCGCGAGTTCATCATCTGCTCCATCCACGGCGCCGCTTATGAGCCGCGCGAAGGGCGCTGCGTCGGCGGGCCCTGCGGCCGTGGCAAGCTGACCGCGCTGCAGGTCGTCGAGCGCGACGGGCAGGTGTATTGGTATCCTTCCCGCGACACCCAACCCGCTTTCCCCGCATGAACCCCCAAGACGAGATTTCGCCCGCAGCCGCGCCGGCTGCGGATGCAGCGCCCGTGGCACCTCCCGCCACGCCGGCACCCGCCCCCGCGGTGTGGGACCAGACCTTGGCGCTGTTTGCGCGCGATTACCTGGCCGACCGCCGCGCTGAGCGGCGCTGGCGGGTGTTCTTCCGACTGATGTGGCTCACGCTGTTTGCCCTTGCGTTCTGGGCCGTACTCACCGCGCGCGACCATGCGGCCACGCCGAGCGGCCCGCACACCGCGCTGGTGGAAGTGCGTGGCGAGATTGCGAGCGACAGCGAGGCCAGCGCCGAGGTGCTGGTGGCGGCTCTCAAGTCGGCGTTTGAAGACAGTGGTGCGCTGGCCGTGGTGATCCGCTTCAACTCGCCCGGCGGCAGCCCGGTGCAAGCCGGCATCATCAACGACGAGATCCGCCGCCTGAAGGTGCTGCACAAGAAAAAGGTGTACGCGGTGATCGAAGAGTCGTGTGCCTCGGGGGCCTACTACATCGCCGTGGCGGCCGACGAGATCTACGCCGACAAGGCCAGCATCGTCGGTTCGATCGGTGTGCTGATGGACGGCTTCGGTTTTACCGGCACGATGGAAAGGCTCGGTGTCGAGCGCCGCCTCATCACCGCGGGTGACAACAAAGGCATCGGCGACCCGTTCACCCCGATGTCTGAGAAACACCGCGCCTACACCCAGGCCATGATTGACCAGATCCATCTGCAATTCATTCAGGTCGTCAAAGAGGGCCGCGGCAAGCGGCTGAAGGTGTCGCCCGACACCTTCTCGGGCCTGTTCTGGAACGGCGAAGAAGCGGTGAAGCTGGGCCTCGCCGACCACCTGGGCAACCTCGACTACGTGGCGCGCGAGGTGGTGAAGGCCGAAGACATCATCGACTACACGCCGAAGGAAAACGTGGCCGAGCGCCTGGCCAAGCGTTTTGGCGCGTCGGTGGGTGCCGGGGCCGTGAAAGCGATGCGCAGCGCGGGCTCGATGCGCTGAGCGCGTCCCGGCCCAAGCCAAAGCCATGAAGGGGCTGCGTGGCGGCTGGGGATGGGTGGCGAGCGCGGTGTTTGCGTCGTCGCTGGTCTCGTGGTTTGCCGACCGCCACGTGTCGCTCACCATCCAGGCCATGCTCTACCTGGCCGGGGTGGTGGTCGTGGCATCGCGTTGCACACGCACGCAGTCCGCTGTGGCAGCGGTGCTGTCGGTGCTGGCGCTCAATTTCTTCTTTGTGCCACCACGCTTCACGCTGTCGGTGGACAGCGCCGAGCACCTGGTCACCCTGGCGACCCTGCTCGCGGTGGCGCTGCTGGTGAGCAACCTCACGGCCCACTTGCGCCGAGAGACCGCGCTGGCCCGCCTGGGCGAAGAGCGCGCGCAGCGGCTTCAGGGCATGGCCGGTGAGCTGTCGGTGCTGGACGACGAGGCGCAGATTCTGCCCGTGGCGATGGCGCGCCTGCGCGAGGCCTATGGGCCCCAGTCGCTGCTGGTGCTGACCCGCGCCGATGGGTCTTTGCCAGCGGGGCTGGAGCCTGCCGTGGCCGATGCGCTGAAACACTGCATCAGCGAGTCGCGCGCGCTCGGGCCGGGCACTTTGTTGTGGCCCGACTTGCCGAGTTGGTACCTGCCCTTGCGCGCGGGTGTGCAGACCCTGGGCGCGGCTGCGTTGCCATCGGCCAGCACCGACGCTGCGGCCTTGCACCACGCCGAGGCGATTTGCGCACTCCTGGCCGGCGCCATTCAACGCGCGCGCCACGCCGCACAAGCGCTGGCGGCGCGTGGCCAGGCCGAGGCGCAGAGTGTGCGCAACGCCTTGCTGGCGTCGGTGTCGCATGACTTTCGCACGCCCCTGGCCTCCATCGTCGGCTCGGTTTCATCCTTGATCGAACAACGTGAACGGCTGAGCGAGGCCGACCGCGATCGACTGCTCGCTCGCATCGCCCAAGAGGCCCAGCACCTGGTCACGATGACCGAGAACACGCTGCAATGGGCCCGGCTGGCGGGCGACGGCCAACCGTCGCTGCGGCTCGATTGGCAGTCGATCGAAGAGATCATCGGCAGCGTGCGCGCCCGGCTGCGCGAGCGCGACCCATCACGCCGTGTCCGCGCCCATGTGCCGGCCGGTTTGCCGCTGGTGCGTGGCGACCCGGTGCTGCTGGGCCAGCTGCTGGAGAACCTGATCGACAACGCGTTGAAGTACTCCGACGCGGCGGTGGACATCCAGGCGCGCATGGATGGCACGGTGCTCACCGTCGCCGTCAAAGACCGTGGCCCTGGGCTGAGCGAAGAAGAGTTGCAGAGTGTGTTCGAGGCGTTCTCGCGTGGTACCCAGGCACAAGGTGTGCGCGGCGCGGGCTTGGGCCTCGCCGTGTGCCGCGCCATTGCACAGGCGCATGGCGGCACGCTGATCGCAAGGCGGCGCCGTGGCGGTGGCAGCAGCTTTGTGCTGAGCTTGCCCGTGCCCGAGTCGCCCGAGGTGAGCGAGTCATGAGCCTGCGCGCGTTGGTGGTCGACGACGACCGCGAGGTGCGCACGCTGATCGCCTCGGTGCTCACGGTCGAAGGCTACGAGGTGCTTACCGCCGTGAGCGTGAGCGAAGCGCGTGCCTTGCTCGCCAACGCCTCACCCGACGTGGTGATTCTTGACCTGGGCCTGCCCGATGCCGATGGTGGCGTGCTGTTGCGCGAGCTGCGTGTGCCGGTGGTGGTGGTGTCGGCCCGGCAAGACGAGGCCGGCAAGATTGCGTTGCTCGATGCCGGTGCCGACGACTACCTCGTCAAGCCCTTCAGCGTGCCCGAACTGCTGGCGCGTGTGCGCGTGGCCTTGCGTCACCGCGGCGTGAACGTGGCGGCGGCACAGACACGGTATGCCGTTGATGGCCTGGAGGTCGACCTCGAAGGCCACCGTGTCACGCTGCGTGGCGAGGCCTTGCACCTCACACCCACCGAGTTCCGCCTGCTCGCGCGGTTGGTGCGAACGGCCGGCCGGGTGGTCACGCACCGCCAGCTGCTCACCGATGTGTGGGGCGCGGAGTTCACCGAACACACGCACTATCTGCGCATCTACATGGGTGCGCTGCGCGCCAAGATCGAGGCCGACCCCTCGGCGCCGCGCTTCTTGCTCACCGAGCCGGGCGTGGGCTACCGGCTGGCGGACGAGTAGCGAGCGTTCCCACCCGTTCGCCCTGAGCCTGTCGAAGGGCCTGGCCGCAGGGCACCGGGGCTTCGACAGGCTCAGCCCGAACGGTGGTGTTCTTTATGCGGTCTTTACGCCCGCAGCGCTACAACCGCGCATCGTCACTGCTTGAGCCACTCCATGAACACGAACACGCGCCGCGAAGGCCTCGCTGCGCTCACGCTGGGCGCTGTCGGTGTCGTCTACGGCGACATCGGCACCAGCCCGCTCTACACGATGAAGGAAGTTTTCAACCCCGCCAACGGCGTGCCGCTCGATGCGCCCAGCCTGATCGGCGCGGTGTCGGTGATCTTCTGGGCGTTGATGATGGTGGTCACGCTCAAGTACGTGATCCTCATCCTGCGCGCCGATAACAAGGGTGAGGGCGGCATCATGGCGCTCACCGCGTTGGCGGCCGGCAGCGTGCCAGCGAAGTGGCGCACCAGCCTGCTGCTCATTGGCGTGTTTGGCGCGGCGCTGTTTTATGGCGACAGCGTCATCACGCCGGCCATCTCGGTGTTGAGTGCCGTCGAAGGGCTGGAGGTCGTCACGCCGGCCTTCAAGCCCTACGTGCTGCCGATCTCGCTGGCGGTGCTGGTGGGCTTGTTTGCGGTGCAGCGCCACGGCACCGCGCTGGTGGGCAAGTTTTTCGGGCCGGTCATCGTGCTGTGGTTCGTGGCGCTCGGCATCGCGGGTGTGGTGCAGATCGTGCAAACGCCGCAGATCCTGGCCGCACTCAACCCCGTGCATGCGTTCGAGTTTCTGCAGGTGCGCGGCTGGCATCTCTTTGTCGTGATGGGCTCCATCGTGCTCGCGCTCACCGGCGCCGAGGCGCTGTACGCCGACATGGGGCACTTTGGCAAACGGCCGATCCAGATCGCGTGGACGGGCCTGGTGCTGCCTGCGCTGGCACTCAACTACCTGGGGCAGGGCGCGCTGCTGATGCGTGAGCCGGCCGCGCTGGAGAACCCGTTCTACCGGCTCTTCCCGCACGCATGGCTGATCCCGGTGGTGGTGCTGGCCACGCTCGCCACCGTGATCGCTTCACAGGCCGTAATCTCGGGCGCGTACTCGATGACCCACCAGGCCATCCAGCTCGGCTTCTTGCCGCGCATGCAGGTGCGCTACACCTCGGCGCGCGAAGCCGGGCAGATCTACCTGCCGGGGCTGAACTGGGTGCTGCTGGCCGCCGTGGTCTTGGCGGTGGTGGGCTTTGGGAGCTCATCGGCGCTGGCTTCGGCCTATGGCCTCGCGGTCACCGTCACCATGCTCATCACCACCGTGCTCACCTTCTATGTCGTGCGGTACGGCTTTGGCTACCCGCTCTGGGTGGCGCTGGCCGCGACCGGTGTGTTCCTGGTCGTCGACGTCGTGCTGGTGGTGTCGTGCTCGCTCAAGTTCTGGCAGGGCGGCTGGTTCCCGCTGGTGTTGGGCCTCGCGATCTTCACCACCATGGCCACTTGGAAGCGTGGGCGCGAGCTGCTGCTGCAAAGCATCCGCAGCGACGACCCCGAGTTGCTGCCCTTCGTCACCGCGCTGACGCGAGACGACGGCCTGCCGCGCTCGGCCCGCACCGCGGTGTATGCGGTGGCCAACCCCGGCACGGTGCCGCAGGCGTTGATGCACAACATCAAGCACAACCAGGTGCTGCACGAGCGCAACGTGATCCTGACGGTGAACTTCCGCGATGAGCCGTGGGTGCCGTTCGACGAACGGGTCCAGGTCACGCCGCTGGCCAGGGGCTTCTGGCAGGTGCAGGTGAACTACGGCTTCAAGAACACGCCCGACATCCCTGCCGCGCTGGCCTTGTGCAAGCCGCTGGGGCTGGACATCAACCTCTTCGAGACGTCTTACTTCCTGAGCCGGGAAACGGTCGTCCCCACGCGCGGCGCCGGCATGGCGCATTGGCGCGAAGCGATGTTTGCCACCATGTCGCGCAACGCCGGCAGCGTGGCGGAATTTTTCAGGCTGCCCAACAACTGCGTGATCGAGCTGGGCACGCGGGTTCAGATCTGATCTTGCCTTGGGACCCGGGCAAGAGCCCTGGTGAGGGGCTGCCGGCCTGGCTGTCGCTACGATGATCGGATGCGCTGGTCTTCCCGTTTCCCTTGCGTCGCCTCCGCGGCGGTCCTGTTCTGGGCGTCGATGCCCTCGGTGATGGCCGCGGCACCCGCCGCGAAGCAGACGGTCTGCACCATCACCGTCAATTCGCCCGACGAAAAGGAAACGTTTCGCCGCTACCTGCCTGAATCGAAGTACCGCTTCGTCGAGCTCGTCGAGCCGGGGCGGCCCGATTGGCTGGCGTCGTCGTGCCGCGCCGAGGTGGCTTGCGACGTGCTGATCATTTCGGGCCACTACGACGGCGGCAATCAGTTCTTCTCGGACCAACTGGCGGTGCGCGAATACCTGCCGGTGAGCGAAATGGAGCGTGTTTCCTGCAGCGGCTCCTGCCCCAGCCT
>NZ_JADMJX010000017.1:26426-50183 GCF_018780185.1 Rhizobacter sp. | reverse complement strand
ATCTTCATCATCATGACCACGGCCTCGGTGCAGGGCATCAAGGTCAACCTGCCCAAGGCGAGTGCCGCGCCCAGCCTGGCCAAGCCGCAGACCAAGGCCATCACCATCCGCGACGACGGGCAGATGTTTCTCGACACCTACCCGGTCACCATGCAAGAGCTCGAAGACCGCCTGCGCCAGCTGAAAGCGGTGAACCCCAGTTTCCCGGTGGTGATCAAGGGCGACGCCAAGGTGCACTACGAAAAAGTGGTCGACGTGCTCGACCTGATGGGCCGCCTCGACATCACCCAGCTCGGCCTGGTCACCCAGCGCCTGGTGAAGTAACGGCGCGCAGCCGCGACAGGGGCTTGAACCATGTACCAAGACGACGAGCCGCAGGGCGGCCGCAGCTGGGTCAAGACACTGGCCCTGTGGGGAGTGGCCTTGGGCTTGGGGGTCGGTGTGGTGCTGCTGATGATGCAGTACCTCGCCACACCGGCAACCAAGCCGCGCGGTGTGCAGCAGGTGGCGCTGATCAAGCAGCCTCCCCCGCCACCACCGCCCAAGCCACCTGAAAAAGTGCCCGAGCCGCCCAAGGTCAAGGAAGAGGTCAAGATCGACGAGCCCAAGGACGAGCCCAAGCCCGACGAGCCCAAACCCGCCGATGACAAGCCCGCGGCCGACAAGCCGCTCGCTGTGGATGCCGATGGTGCTGCGGGCAGCGACGGCTTCGGCCTCGCCGGCAAGCGCGGCGGCAGCGATCTGTTGACCACCGGCGGTGGCAGCGGCGCCTACTACTCGGGCCTGGTGCAACGGCATTTTTTCGAAGCCCTCACCCGCAACCGCAAGGTGCTCAAAGACGAGTTCCGCGTGGTCGTCAAGATCTGGATCGGCGACGACGGCCGGGTGAAAAAGGCCGACATCGTCAACGGCTCCGGCAACGTCCAGGTCGATGACCTGATCCAGGTCACCTTGCTGGAGATGAGCCCGTTGAAAGACGTGCCGCCCAGCTCCATGCGGCCCATCCAGCTGCGCTTGAGCAACCGCTCTTGAGCGCCACCCATCGCCAGCCCATTGCACTGCCTGCCGCCATGAACCTCACTCCCTTTCGTTTGACCGCCGTGCTTGCCCTGGCCTTGTGGGCGGCACCTTCCATCGCCGCGCCCGAGGCCGATGCCGAGCAGGTGCGCGCCACCACCGCCAAGCTGATCCAGCAACTGGTGGAGCAGGGCGTGCTGACGCGCGAGAAGGCCGACGCCTTGCTGGCCGAGATGAACAAGCCCTCGGCCACACCCGCACCGGTGCGGGTGCCCTACATGCCCGACTTCATGCGCAAGGAGCTGAAAGACGAGGTGCAGCTCGACCTGGCTGCGCAGGCCGCGCGCGAAGGCTGGGCCAAGGCCGGCAGCGTGCCTGCGTGGGTGCGTGGCCTGTCGTGGGAAGGTGACGTGCGCACGCGCTACCAGTTCGACAACTACGCCGCCGACAACGCGTTTGCCTTCGACTACAACGAAACCACCCGCAGCCGTGCCTTCACGCAGCTCAACACCACCGACGACCGTCGGCGCTTTCGGGTGCGCGCGCGCGCCGGACTCAACGCCCGACTGGACGAGCATTGGTCGGCCGGCATTCGCCTGACCACCGGTAGCACCAGCAACCCGATTTCATCGAACCAGACGCAGGGCAACTACGGCAACCGCTTCACCGCCGCCTTTGACCGCGCCTACATCCGCGCTCGCCGGGGTGATGTGAGCGCAGTGTTGGGCCGCTTCGGCAACCCGTGGTTCGGCACCGACCTGGTCTGGGCCAACGACCTCGGCTTTGACGGCATGAGTCTGCAGTGGTCACCCAGCTTCACGCCGAGCGTGCAAGGCTTCGTGACGCTCGCCGCCATGCCGCTGCAGGAGGTGGAGTATTCGACCAGGGACAAGTGGCTGTATGGCCTGCAGGTGGGCGCCACGCAGCCTGCTTCAGCCGACGGCCTGGGGCTGAAGATCGGCCTCGGCTACTACCACTACGCCAACATCGTGGGCGAGGTGAATGCGACGAACTCGACTGAGAAGGACTACACCGCGGCCCCGTTTCTCCAGAAGGGCAACACGCTGGTCAACATCTCGGGCTTTCGTCAGAACACAGTCGATCCGAAGCCCCTCATGGCTCTGGCGTCAGACTTTCACCTGATCAACCTGACCACCCAGCTCGACTTTGCCGCCGGCACCGGCAAGCGGGTGGTGTTGACCGGCGACTACGTGCGCAACATCGGCTTCGATCGGGCCGCCGTCAGTGAACGGATGGGCGAGGACGTGGCGCCCGAGACCACCGGCTACCAGCTGCGTGCTGCCTACGGCACTGCCGAGGTCAAGAGCACCCACGACTGGCAGGTCTACTTTGCCTACAAGCGCCTGGAGCGCGATGCCGTGCTCGACGCCTACACCGACGGCGACTTCCGCCTCGGCGGCACCGACGCCAAGGGCTACATCCTCGGTGGCAGCTACGGTCTCGGCAAGAACACCGCCGTGTCGCTGCGCTACTTCAGCGGCGATGCCATCTCCGGCCCGCAGCTGGCGATCGACGTGGTCCAGCTCGACCTGAACGTGCGTTTCTGAGGAGGCCGCCACATGAACCGCACACTGCACCGTCTGTTGATCGCTGCGATGGCCATGGCCTTGGGCAGCGCATCGCTGGTCGCCATGGCGCAGTCGAGCGACGACGCCAAGAAGGCTGCCCGCCGCGCGCAGCTGCAAATGCAGCAGCTGCAACAAAAGGCCCAGGAGGCCGAAGCGGCCAAGGCCAAGATCGAAGGCGACAAGACGGTGCTCGACAAACAGCTGCGCGAGCAGACACAGCAGGTGGCCCGCCTCAAGGGCGCCTTGCCCAAGGCGCTCGAGAGCCTGAAGGCCTCCGAGGCCGCACGCGCCGAACTGGCCACCACGGTGGCCACGCTGGAGAAGCAGCTGGCCGAACAAAAAGCCAGCCTTGCTGCGGCACAGGCCGCCGCCGAGCGCAGCACCAAGCAACGCGACGAACAACAGGCCCAGCTGCAGCGCCAGCACGACGCCCAGCTGGCACAGGTGGGCGAGTGCAGCGCCAAAAACGAGCGCCTGGTGCGCTTGAGCGGTGAGCTGCTCGACCGCTATCGCAACAAGAGCGTTTCCGATGTGATGAAGCAGCGCGACCCTGTCTTCGGGCTGGGTGACGTGCAGATGTTCAATCTCGTTCAGGAGTACCGCGACAAGGCCGATGCCGAGCGGTTTTCCCCTTCGACCAACAGGTGATGCCCACTCAATGAACACCTTGTGTGCACTGAAGTTCGTCCCGCGTGCGAGCCTGCTCGCCGCGACGCTCAGCCTCAGCCTGCTCGCCACGTCCTGCTCCAGCCTGCGTTTGCCGCCGTACCCGGTGGAAAGCGACGAGCCTGTGGTGGTGCCTGTCGCCGTCAGCCCTGAAGCACTGCCTGTCGTCGCCGACCCGGCCTATGTGATAGGCCCGGAAGACGGGTTGGAAATCTCGGTCTGGCGCGACGACACGCTGAAGACGGCTTCGCTGGTACGCCCCGACGGGGGCATCTCGTTCCCGCTCGCCGGTGACCTCATGGTTGCCGGCAAGACGGCGGTGCAGGTGCGCGAAGAGCTGGTCAAACGTCTGTCGAAATACATCCCCGAACCGGTGGTCACGGTGTCGGTGGTGCGTGTGTCGAGTTACCGAATCTATGTCCTGGGCCGCGTCAACAAGCCGGGTGACTTTCAGGTCGGCCGCCACATCGACGTGCTGCAGGCGCTCAGCATTGCCGGCGGCATGACGCCGTTTGCCTCGGAAGACGGCATCCAGATCATCCGCAAGGTCGACGGCAAACCGGTTTCCATTCCGTTCGAGTACTCCCGCGTTCGCAAGGGCGGCGACCTGTCGCAGAACATCACGCTGAAAAGCGGAGACGTGCTGCTGGTCCCGTGACCCCGTTGGTGAACGCCGGCCGTCGCGGGCGTGGCTGGTGGTTCCCGCTCGGCGCCCTCGTGCTGGGCACGGTCCCGCAGGCCGCGCATGCCGAACAGTGGGTGCTCGAAAACAGCCTGGCTACACGATATGAATCGAATGACAACACCGCACTCGTGCACAACTCTGCGGGCACCATGAACACGCTGTCTTTGTCGAGCGCGCTCGCTGCATCACGCAAGACCGAAAACTCGGCCACGCGTCTGAATGCGCTCGTCAGCTCGGTGCGCCAGTGGGGCCCGGGCGAGCAAGACCGTGTCGACGGCCGGCTCGGGCTGGAGCAGACGCTCGCCGACCCCTTGAACAGCTTCAGGCTCGGCACCCAGTACCTGCAAGACTTCAACAGCACGGTCGACAGCGCCGACGTGACGGTGGCCCGTGGGCGGCGCCGCACCAAGACGCTGTCGGGCGCGTGGTCACGCTCCTTGTCCGAGCGCGTCAGCGCGGAACTGGAGACGACACTCGATCGCACGGCCTACGGCATGCCGCCACCGCAGGCGGTGGACTTTCGCAACGATTCGCTGTCGGCAGGCATCTCCTACCGCTGGGCCGAGCTCACCAGCGTGAACCTGAACGCGAGCCACTCCAAGTACCGCACCGAGGCCGACACCAGCCGCTCCACCACCGACCAGATCAGCCTGGGCTTCTCGCACGCATGGTCCGAGCGCAACAGTCTCTCGCTCAGCCTGGGCAGCTACCGCACACGCACGGCCGGCCTGCGCTCGCGACTGGTGTGCCCCCTGGCCCCTTCGTTTTGTGATGCCGGTTTTGTGCAACCCGTGGTGAGCTTCGAGCGGGCCTACACCTCGGGCCGTGGTCTTCAGTTCAACCTGTCGCAGCGCTACCAGCTCGACGAGCGCACTGACCTGGCGTTCAGCGCTGCGCGCCAGCAGGCGCCGAGTGGCGCCGGTGTGGTGGTGCGCAGCGACACCCTGCGCGCCAGCGCGAGCCACAGTTTCTCTGACCTGCTCAAGGCCTCGGCCAGCTACTCGCAGTCGCGTTCGACCTACGAAAGCCTGGAGGGCAGCAGCCTCCGCCCGGCCCAGCAAAGTTTTTCGCTGTCGTTCAGCCGCCAGCTGGCCGCCGACCTGAGCGTGCAGGCGGGCTATCAGTTCAGCCGCGCCGACGGCGTTGCGCCTGGCCAGGGCGCGCGCGCCAACAGCGTGAGCGTGTCGCTGCAGTACGACTGGCCACGCTTCGACGCTGCCCGCTGAGCCCCGCCCTGAATCCACCCACGCCACACACCGCCAGGCACACCATGTCAGCCATACCCCAGGACCTTTACGCCGCAGCCGGACCGATGGCGCCGCAGGGCAAGTCGATGCGCGATCACCTCGGCATGCTGCGGCGCCGCCGCGGGCTCATCGCCTTGGTGTTCGCCACGCTGTTCGCGGTGGCCGTGGTGGTGGCCGTGGTGCTGCCGCCGGTCTACCGCTCCACCGCGACCATCCTGATCAAGGAACAGGAGATTCCGCAGGAGTTCGTGCGTTCCACCGTCACGAGCTTTGCCGACGAGCGCATCCAGGTGATCAGCCAGCAGGTGATGACGCGCGCGACCCTGCTCGACCTGGTCGATCGCTACGGCCTGTATGGCAAGGCGCGCCAGCGCGAGACGAGCGAAGAAATCCTCGACCGCATGCGCCGCGACATCAAGCTCACGCCGATCAGTGCCGAGGTGACCGACCGTCGCACTGGCTCGCCGGTGAAGTCGACCATCGCGTTTAGCCTGTCGTATGACAGCGAAAGCGCAGCCGCTGCGCAAAAGATCGCCAACGAACTGACCACGCTGTACCTCAACGAGAACGTGAAGAACCGACAGCAGAAGGCGGCCGAGACCACCTCGTTCCTGGATGAAGAGTTGGCCCGCGTGAGCGAGCACATCTCCGAGGTGGAGCAGAAACTGTCGGTCTTCAAGGCGCGCAACCAGGGCCGCCTGCCGGAGCTGAACCTTGCCAACCAGGTGGGCAGCGAGCGCGCCAACAGCGACATCCAGCGCCTGGAGCGCGAGATCGTGTTCCTCAACGAACGCATCATGTCGTTGCAGACGCAACTGGCAGACACCAAGCCCAACCAGCCGTTGGCGGGGGCGAGCGGCACCCTGCTCGACCCCGATGACCGCCTGAAATCGCTGCAGTTGCAGCTCACCACCCTGGTCGGCACCTTCAGCGAAGACCACCCCGACGTGAAGCGGCTGCGTCGCGAGATCGCCGTGCTGCAGGCCGAGACCGGGCAGGACGGCGACGCCACCGACCGCGAAGCCCGCCGCCTGGAACTGCAGGCGCAACTCTCTCTGCTGCGCCAGAAATACGCCGACGAGCACCCCGACGTGGCCAAGGCCAAGCGTGCCCTGGCAGCGCTCGAAGCGCTGCCGCCGGGTGACGCCAAGCGCGCCCGCAAGCCCGACAACCCGGTCTACATCAACCTCAAGTCGCAGATCGAGTCGACCATTGCGCAGGTGCAGTCCCTGCGCACCGAGCGCGACGAGATGCGCGCGAAGCTCGCGCTGTTCGACATGCGCGTGAGCCAGACGCCCGAGGTCGAGCGCGAGTACCTGGAGCTGGTGCGCGACATGGAGAGCTCACGCGCGCGTTTTCGCGAGCTGCGCGACAAGCAGATGCAGGCCCAGGTGGCCGAGCAGCTGGAGCGTGGCCGCAAGGCCGAGCGTTTCACGCTGATCGAGCCACCGATATTCCCTGAGAAGCCTTATCGGCCCAACCGCATGCTGATCGTGATGCTGGGCCTGGTGCTGGCGGTGGTGGGTGGCGTGGGCGTGGCGCTGCTGCGCGAGGCGCTCGACCAGACGGTGCACGGCCCGCGCGACGTGATGCGCGTGCTGCAGGCGCCGGTGCTGGCCGTGCTGCCTGTCGTTGCCAGCCCGTTGCTTGCTCGGCGGCGTTCGCGGGTTCGAAAGATCATGGCCCTGGCCGTGTTGGTGGCGATCGGCGTCGTGGTGGCCGGCTTGCACTATTTCTACATGCCGATCGACGTGGCCTGGTATTCGATCCTGCGGCGCGTAGCCGGTTGAAGGATTGACGCCGAATGCCCCCCATGAAGCTATTCAACGAAGGCAATGCCGGTATGAACGAGCCGACTCCCCACAGCGCCGCCAAGGTGCACGTCGTGAAGCCCGCGCCGCCACCCGGCGAGAGTGAGTCGCGCAGCGAACCCTTGCACATCGAATACTCCAGCACCAAGGTCGTGGCCGACGCGTTGTTGCGCCTGCAGGCCACCCATGGCGTGGTGCGCAATGACCGCTCCAAGCTGACCGAGTCGTTCAAGATGCTGCGCAACCAGGTGCTGCAGCGCATGCGCGCCGACGGCCACACGTTGCTGGCGGTGACCAGCCCGCGCCGCATCGAGGGCAAGTCGTTGACGGCAGTGAACCTTGCGCTGACCATGGCCGCCGATTACGACTCGGCGGTGCTGCTGGTCGACGCCGACCTCAGCGGCCAGGGCCTGCAGACGATGTTCGGCCTGGGCAGTGTGCGCGGACTGAGCGACCACCTGACGCAGGGTGTGCCCATCCACGAGTTGCTGGTCAACCCCGGTGTGCCACGCTTCGTGGTGCTGCCGGCCGGGCAAGAGGCGGTGCTGAATTCATCGGAGCTGCTGGCCACCAAGGCCGCGCAGCAGTTGATCCAGGAGATGAAGCAACGCTACCGCGACCGCTACATCATCGTCGACCTGCCGCCGCTGCTCGACACCGCCGATGCACTGGCCTTCTTGCCACAGGCCGACACCACCCTGGTGGTGATCGAGGAGCACAGCACCTCGATGCAAGACATGGAAAGCATGGCCGACCTGCTGGCGCCGTTCAATCTGATCGGCAGCGTGATGAGTCAGGCGCGCGAGGGGGAAGAAGGTGCGTCGGCCAAACGCCCGTGGTACCGCCGCTGGATGCAAGGCTCGCGGTGAGCCTGCGGTGGGCCGGGGTGTGGAGAGCCACCGCCTTGGGGCTGCTGGCCCTGGCAGGGGCGGCCCAGGCGGAAGACGCACCACCACAGATCAGCCTGCCGCCCGTCGGCCTGCGCGCACAAGACCTGGCGGTGGTCATCAACGAAGCCGACCCGGCGAGCGTGGAGACCGGCGAGTATTACGCCAGCCGCCGCGGCATCGCGCCTGAGCGTGTCATTCGTGTGAGCTTCCCGCCCGGCCGGGCGGTGATGGCGCTGGAAGACTTCGAGCATGTGCAGCAGGTGCTGCGCGACACCGTACCCCCGCAGGTGCAGGCCTATGCGCTGGCGTGGACGCTGCCCTACCGTGTCGACTGCATGTCGGTGACGAGCGCGTTTGCCTTCGGGCACGACCGAGCGTACTGCGCCACGGGCTGCCAGGTGACCAAGTCATCGCCCTATTTCGACAGCGCCAGCAACGCACCGCATCAGGACCACGGCCTGCGCCCCGCGATGCTGCTCGCGGGAAACGGTGTGGCGGATGTGAAGGCCTTGATTGACCGTGGCCTGCGCTCCGACAACCAATGGCCGGCCGGCACCGGCTACCTGCTCAACACCACCGACAAGCGGCGCAACGTGCGCGCCGAGACCTACAACCAGGCCCGTCGCAAGCTGATCGGCGGCTACCGTGTGGAGCGAGTCGACGCCGACGCGCTGGAAGACAAGAACGACGTGATGTTTCTCTTCACCGGCGTGCAGCACGTGAAGGGCCTGCGCAGCAACCGCTACCTAGACGGCGCGGTGGCCGACCACCTCACCTCGCTGGGCGGCATGCTCACCGACAGCCCGCAGACCAGCGCGTTGGAGTGGCTGACTGCCGGGGCCACCGGCAGCTATGGCAACACCGTCGAGCCCTGCAACTACCTCGCCAAGTTCCCTGACGTGGCGGTGGTGATGGGCCGCTACCTTGGCGGCGAAACGCTGATCGAGGCCTACTGGAAGAGCGTGCGCATGCCAGGGCAGGGCGTGTTCATCGGTGACCCGTTGGCACGCCCCTTCGGCGGGGTGCGATTTGCGCGCAAGGGTCGGCAGCAGCTGGTGCAGACCCACTTGATGCGCCCGGGGCGCTACCTGCTGCAAGCGGCTGGCACGAGCATCGGCCCGTTTCGCACCGTGGGTCAGCTGCAGGTGCTGGGTTATGGCGCCTACGACCTGGGTCTACCCGGTGACCCGCGTGTCTTCTACAGGGTGATTGCGCAACCCTGAGCCTGCGCAACGGTCAATCCCGCGTAGGCGGGAATCCAGCATGCAGGCATGTCCCGGGTGCCGATACAGCGGCACTGCATCATGAATCCTGGATTCCCGGCTGCGCGGGAAAGACAGTCTCAGCCCGTCAGTGGCCGAGGCGCACGTGCGTCCTACGTATGGGTCGTGCTGAGCAACTGCATGTGCCGCCCGACGCGGCCGAGAGGCGCCGTTTCCCACTCGCGAGGCATGCCCGACACCGAAGCCGCCAAGAGCTCGGCCATGCATTCGTGCGCGAAGACCACCTCTTCGCGCAACAGGCCTTCGGGCGCCAGGCCCAGGCGCAAGAGCCGATCGACCCGATGCAGGTCGCTGAGGTGCGAGGGGCAGAACCCGAACTCGTTGTCGTTCGATTGGCGCTGGCCGCGAACCACCGTCCAGTGGCTGGGCCCGTTGAACACGTGCGCCTCGTGACGCGGGATCGCGACCAGCCCTTGCTCGGTCAACTGTTGGCAGACCTCGGGCAACACGCCGAAGAAGATCCTGAAGCAGCTTCGTTTACGGTGGTCGAAAGAAATGATGACAGTCGGCCACACCTCGCCCAGCCTACGCTGCAGCGGGATCTCGCCCGCGCGGCAATCGGCCAGCACACCGAACTCGCGCGTGGTGCCGGCCCACTCGAAGCCCTGTTCGAACAGGGGTGGCAGCAGCAGCTCGAACACCTGATCGACCAGCATCGCCGTGCGAGGCCCCAAGGTCTTGCGCCAGCGGGCGAACTGCTTCTTGCTGTCATCTGCCAAGTCGACCCCTTCTTTCTCCTGCCCTTCGATCAGTGTTGTCGGGTTTGAGCGCGTCGAGCAGGCCGCGGCACAGCGTGGTCGTCACCGTTGGCACGCTGACTGTGCCGACACGCCGGTGGGCGCTCAGGATAGCGGGGTGTCGGGCAGGCTGCTGCCGTAGCTGGGGTAGGCGCCCCAGGTCGAGGGCGCGTTTTTCAGGTAACCCATGTACAGAAGGCCGCGCATGATGCCGGCGTTGGCCAGCGCATCGATGGCGGCGCTGGCCGACTGCACCGATGCGCGCGTTGTCAATCTGCGCGGCATGCGTGGTGGGCATCCAGACAGCCCCGTCAAGCGCAAGCCCCCTCTTGGCAAGAGCAACCCACTTGCGATCCATGCTCTCCTCCCCCGGCCTGGTTGGCGGCGAGTGTGGGCAGCTTGGCCGGCGGCTGCGTGACATGGATCGGTTGTGTGCCAGTCCGTTCGGCGCAGGCCGGGAGGGTGCGCTGGGGTGGCATGCCAGCCTATGCGCGGGGTGGGGCCGGCCCGATCGGACCATGGCTCCCGCGGCGGCTCGAAGACATGCTGACACGCGGCCCGTGCACGATCGCCAGACGATATTCACCGCTGCCGGTCTACGCGCTCAGGGAAACAACATGATCCAACGCCATCTGCGAAACCTGGTCTGGCTTGCCTGCCTCACGGCTACTGGCGCCGCGCATGCCGACTACGTAAGCGATCTTGGCGCGATCAACGCGCCTGCGGCCATCGCGTTCTCCAACTCGACCGACACCCACCTGTCGGTGGGAACGATCGTCGCGCCGCTCTACAACTTTCGTGATCGCTGGGCCTTCACGCTGGGTGACAACGCCAACCTGACGAGCCTGGTGGCGACGTTTTCGTTCGCCGACACCTTCGGCATCAACAACATCCAGGTCAACCTGCTCAACGCGGCCGGTGTGGTGGCGCTGGGCTGGCAGAACGTGGTCATGAACGGGCCGGTCACCACCACGGTGTCGATCACCCCCACGGCCGGGCTGACGGCGGGCGATTACACCTTGCAGGTGCGTGGCCTGTTGTTGAACCCGCCTGCGGCGTATGCCGGCAGCCTGATCGCATCGGCGCCCACCCTGGTCCCGCTGCCGGCCGCACTGCCGATGCTGCTGCTGGGCCTGGGGGCGCTCGGCGCCATCGCGCGCCAGTGCAAACGGCGCTGATGCGAAGGGACGGGCGATGACCAGCATGGAAGAGTTCTCGTTCATCGCCGCCCACCTGGAGTGGTTGGAGCTGCACCTGCGTTCAAAGGCACCCCAGGCCGATGGCGCTCGCATGGACAGCGCGCTGAACGCGCTGGCGTGCGCACACGCTGTCATCCTCGAGTTGGCGCACATCGGAGGCACAGCCGAGAGCTCGCCGCCGGCCACAGTGGCGCCCGCGATGCCGGACTAGCACTAACAGGCCAGTGCAGGGCCGGTGCAACGCGCTTCGCGTGTCACAGCGGTTCTTGAAACTCCCGGTTTTTCATCAAGCTGCATGGAACAGGGAGCAACTCGTGATGCATGAAGTCGTTCGTCGCAGCCGGCGTCTCGCCGCGCTGGTCGCCGTTACCGCACTGGCCTGCGCGCCTGCCTTCGGGTCGACCTCGGGCGTGGTCATCAGCCAGGTGTATGGCGGCAATGGCAACGTCTACGCCAGCGACTACGTCGAGCTGTTCAACGGCGGCACATCGACGGTCAGCCTCACCGGCTGGTCGGTGCAGTACGCCAGCGCTGCCGGCACGGGCACCTTCGCCGCCAATGGCGTGGTGGCGCTGAGTGGCAGCCTGCAGCCGGGCCAGTACCACCTGGTGCAGCTGGCCACCACCACCGGCGGGCTCACGCTGCCGATGGCCGACTCGACCGGGTCGATCAATCTCTCGGGCACCAACGGCAAGGTGGTGCTGGCCAACGTGGCCACCGGCCTCGCGTGCAACGGCGCGTCGGCCGCGTGTTCGGCTGCGCAACTGGCGCAAATCGTCGACCTGGTGGGTTACGGCAGCGCCAACTTCTTCGAGGGCGCAGCTGCCGCCCCGGCGGCCACCGCCACCACCGCCTTGTACCGTGCGCTGGCAGGTTGCACCGACAACGACCAGAACAACAGCAACTTCAGCGCTGCCGCCCCGGTGCCGCGCAACAGCAGCGCGCCGCTCGCGCCGTGCGGCGGGCCGCCGCTCGATGCGGCCATCGTGCCCTCGTGCCCGGCCAGCCTGAGCGTGGCCACCGGCGCGGTGGTCAACTTTCCCCTGTCGGCGAGCGACGCCGACAGCGTCGTCAACGCCGCCGCCTTCCAGAGCGGTAACGTGCCCGGCATGAGCCTCACCGCGTTCAGCGCGGCCAGTGGCAACGGTGCGAGCGCCAGCGTGCGCCTCAGCCTGGACAACTCGGTCGCCGCCGGCAGCTACCCGGTGGTCGTGAACTTCAGCAACAACACCAGCCAGAGTGCCAGCTGCACCATCAACCTCGGGGTGGCCGCGGTATCGCCCAGCTTCACGCCGATCTACAACATCCAGGGCAGCGGCACGACCAGCGGCATGCTGGGTCTGCGCACCACGCGCGGTGTGGTCACCCAGGTCAGCAACAACGGCTACTACATTCAAGATGCAACCGGCGACGGCAACCCCGCCACCTCGGACGGCATCTTCGTTTTCACCAGCGTGGCGCCTTTCGTGTCGCCCGGCCAAGTGGTGCAGATCACCGGCACGGTGACCGAGTTCAACACAGGCGCGGCGAACAACGCGCTCACCGCCGCCAACCCCGTGACCGAGTTCACCAACCTCACCAGCACCGTGTTCACCGGCAGCGGCAGCATCACGCCGACCGTCATCGCGTTCCCGATTGCCACGCAGGGCGACCTGGAGCGCTACGAAGGCATGCTGGTGCAGATCGACACGCCGCTCACGGCCTCGCAAAACTTCTTCCAGGGGCGCTACGGCCAGGTCACGTTGTCGGCCAACGGCCGCCTGATCAAGCCGACCAACCTCTACCGGCCTGGCACGGCGCTCGCCCTCAGCCAGCAAGACCTGAATGCGCGCAGTAGCCTGATGCTCGACGACGGCAGCAGCCTGCAAAACCCCAACCCCACGCCCTACATCGGCGCCGACAACACGCTGCGCGCCGGCGACACGCTGCCCACCGGCATCACCGGCGTGATCGACTACGGCCTCGCGACCAACATCAACACCGGTCTCGCGATGTACCGCATCCACCCGGCCACGCCGCCGGTGTTCACACGTGCCAACGTGCGCACAGCCACGCCGCCCGCGGTGGGCGGCAACGTGAAGGTGGCGAGCTTCAACGTGCTCAACTTCTTCACCACCTTCACCAACGGCAACACCGCCGGTGGCCTGACCGGCCAGGTCTGCACCCAGGGCAGCGACACGCCCAGCGCCTCGTTGTGCCGCGGTGCGAGCAACCTCGCCGAGTTCAACCGCCAGCGCGCCAAGATCGTGCAGGCCATGGTGGCCATCAATGCCGACGTGTTCGGCCTGATGGAGATCCAGAACAACGGCAACACCGCGGCCCAGAACCTGGTCGACGCACTCAACGCCGTGGTGGGCGCCAACACCTACGCGGTGGTGCCGACCCCGCCGACCACCGGCACCGACGCGATCCGCGTGGCCATGCTCTACAAACCCGGCACGCTCAATCTCTCGGGGGCGCCGATGAGCGATGCCAATGCGGTTCACAACCGCCCGCCGTTCGCACAGACCTTCGCGGCGGTCGCCAACGGCCAGAAGTTCAGCGTGGTGGTGAACCACTTCAAGTCAAAAGGTAGCTGCCCGAGTGGCGGTGTCGACGACGACCAGGGCGACGGCCAGGGCTGCTGGAACGAGCTGCGCAAACAGCAGTCGAGCGCCTTGCTCGCCTTCATCGGCAGCGTGCAGTCGAGCGCCGCCGACAACGACGTGATCGTGATCGGCGACCTCAACGCCTATGGTGTCGAAGACCCGATCGACGTGCTGACCACCGCCGGCCTCGTGAACCAGATTTCGCTGGCCGACCCGTCAAGCTACTCGTATGTGTTCGACGGCGAAGCCGGCTACCTCGACCACGCGCTGGCCACCCCCAGCCTGTCGTCGCAGGTGGCAGGCACGGTGCACTGGCACATCAATGCCGACGAGCCGTCGATCATCGACTACAACGAAGAATTCAAGCAGCCGGTGTGCCCCACCTGCGGGCCCGACTACTACAGCGCCAGCCCCTACCGCGCCTCTGACCACGACCCAGTGATCATCGGGCTGAACCTGGCGGGCGGTGCGGCGCAGACCATCAGCTTTGCCACCCCCGCCGACCGCGCGCTGAATTCGGGCAGCTTCGTCGTCACGGCCACCGCCAGCTCGGGCCTGGTGGTGAGCTTCAGCTCGGGCACGCTCGCGGTGTGCACGGTCACCGCCGGCGGCACGGTCACGCTGGTGGCCAGCGGCACCTGCACGCTGCACGCCAACCAGGCCGGCAACGCGAGCTTTGCGGCAGCGCCCACCGTCAGCCGCAGCTTCAACATCACGGCCGCGCTGCCGGCGCAGAGCATCAGCTTCGCCCCCTTGCCCGACCGGCCGCTCGACGGCGGCAGCTTCACGCTCGCGGCCACCGCCAGCTCGGGCCTGGCCGTGAGCTACAGCAGCCTCACACCGGCGGTGTGCACGGTCTCGGTCAACAGCGTCACCGTGCTGGCCACCGGCCTGTGCACGCTGGCGGCAGACCAGAGCGGCGTGCCAGGCTATCTGCCTGCGCCGCAGGTCACGCAGTCCTTCAACGTCACTGCAGCGAGCGGTGGCGGCGACGCCGACGTGCCCACCTTGCCCGAGTGGGCGACGATTCTGATGGCCATGTTCCTGCTCAGCGTGGGGCTTGCTCGCAAGAACAAAGACAAGGGCCGCTGAGCGAGACCGAAGGGCCGGGCCACGCCACAGAGACGGCCTGCGAGCATCAACACGCCCCGCTCGGGCAAGGCGCGGAACGCTGCGACGGTTTCGACCGTCCTTTTATGGGTGTGCGTGTTGTGACCCGGGTGCGTGCTACTCGCGCAGGTCAGCGGCGATCTTGAAAAACTCGGCAATCAGCGGCACCTGCCGCCGCTCGTGCCGGCAGATCACGTGCACATGGGTGGCCATGTCGCATGAGGTGTCAGTGTCCTCAACGCAGAGGGGCAGCTTTGCCAAACGCTCGTCGGGCATGTAGGCCGTTTCGGCCACCACACCCAGGCCCAGCCCTTCGGCCACCGCTTCGCGCACGGCTTCGCGGCTGCCCATCTCCAGGCTCACGCGCACCTGCACACCACGCGCCTGCAAGGCCTGCTCAAAGACACGCCGCGTGGTCGAGCCCTCTTCGCGGATCACAAAGGGCTGGCCGGCCAGATCATCCAGCCTGAGTTGATGACGTGCCGCCAGTGGATGGTCTTTGCGCGCAAACACAACCAGCGCCTGGCGGCGATAAGGCATGCAGTGCAGGTCTGGGTGGTCGACCCGGTTGAGCACCACGCCAATGTCGCCTTGGTAGTCAACGATCTTGTGCGTGATGGTGCGTGAGTCGCCCACCCCCACGGCGATGCGCACGCGCGGGTGCTGACGCAGAAAGCGCCGCAGGATGGGCACCACGTTGTAGGGCCCGATGGCGTGTACCGACAAATGCCCCTGGTAGCGGCTCTTTGCAGCGGCCAGCAGGGCCAGCGCGTCGTCTTCGCCGCTGAAAGTGCGCCGGGTCAGCTCCAGCAGGGTGCGCCCGAGTGCGGTGAGTTCGAGGCGGCGACCCCGTCGGTAGAAGAGCTCGACACCGTATTCCTGCTCCAGCCGCAGCACGTGGGCCGACACCGTGGGCTGCTGCAAGCCCAGCAGCTTGGCGGCGGCCGTCATGCTGCCCAGCCGGGCGGTGGCATCGAAGGCCTTGAGGGCGGCAAGAAGGGTCAGCCCAGACATGGGGTGTTAGCGGCCGTGGTGCATTGGTGGCATCTATGGGTGCACGCAGTTTTGCCGGTGAAAACGTCACTGTGATGACACCGGAGCTTGCCAGACTGCGTGCACCGCCCATCCTGCTCGCACGGCATTTGCCCTGCGGCTCGATGTGTCGCCCACGAAAGACCGCCCTCCATGACCGCCCCCTCCTCAAGCGACTGCCTGCTGGCCTTGAATGACCTGCACGTCACCTACCCAGGCGGGCATGCAGCTCTGCACAGCACCTCACTGAGGGTGCCGCGCGGTGAGTTTCTGGTGCTGCTGGGCGCTTCTGGCGCCGGTAAATCGACCCTGCTGCGCAGCCTGAATGGCCTGGTAAAGCCCAGCGCGGGCGAGATCATCGCCAGCGACCTGGCCGGCTCCTTGCGCACGCGCCGCCTGATGCGCGAGCACCGTCGCCGCACGGGCATGGTGTTTCAGCAGCACCACCTCATCGGCCGCCAAAGCGTGCTCGACAACGTGTTGCTGGGGCGTGTGGCCAGCCGCTCGGCGCTGGGCTCGCTGCTGCCTTGGGGCCGCGCCGACAAGTTGCAGGCGCTGGCCGTCATCGAGCGCGTGGGCCTGCTCGACAAGGCTCTGGTACGGGCCGATACCTTGTCCGGCGGTCAACAGCAACGCGTGGGCATTGCGCGTGCGCTCATTCAGCAGCCCCGCCTGCTGCTGGCCGACGAGCCGGTGGCCAGCCTCGACCCGGCCACTGCCGACAGCGTGCTGCGGCTGCTGCACGACATCTGCAAGAACGACCAACTCACCGCCATCGTCAGCCTGCACCAGGTGGAACTGGCGCGCCGCTACGCCGACCGCATCGTTGGGCTGAGCGAGGGCAGGGTGGTGTTCAGCGGGCTGCCCGAGGCCCTCACGCCCGAGCTCGCAGCGAGTTTGTACGCCCACGCCCGGGGCGACACGACGGATTGTTCGCAGGCCGACCCCTCACCGCGCTCCCCAACGCGCTCGACACCCTCGACCCCCAACCAGGAATTGCAGCCATGCTGAATCTGAACCGCCGCCTCATCACCCGCTTCGTGGCCCTTGCCACCGTGGCGGCTCTCGTGCCCTTGGCCGCTCAGGCCCAAGGAAAAGACCCCGCCAAACTGCGTGTGGCCCTCCTGCCCGACGAGAACGCCGGCACCATCATCCAGAACGCCCAGGCGCTCAAGAAATACCTCGAAACCCGTCTCCAGAAAGAGATCGAGATCGTGGTCACCACCGATTACTCATCCATGATCGAAGCCATGCGTTTCGGGCGCATCGAGATCGGCTACTTCGGCCCCTTCTCCTACGTGCTGGCGAAGTCCAAGGCGCCGCAGATCGAGCCCTTTGCGGTCGGCGTGGAGCGTGGCCAGCCCACCTACCAGTCCATCTTGATTGCCACCGTCGGCGGGCCCGTGAGCAAGTTGGCCGATGTGCGCGGCAAGCCCTTTGGCTTTGGCGACCAGGCCTCGACCTCCAGTCACCTCGCCCCGCGTGCCCACCTGCTCAAGAAAGCCGGTCTGGATGGCGAAAAAGACTACCGCCCGGTCCACCTCGGCACGCACGACGCCGTGGCCCGTGCGGTGCAGGCTGGCCAGGTCCCGGCAGGAGCCTTGTCCAAGCCCATCTTCGACAGCTTGGTGGCACGCGGCACCATCGATGCGAGCAAGGTGGTGCAGCTCGACCTCAGCCCGTCCATCCCCAACTACCCCATGGTGATGCAGAACAACCTGGCGCCCCCGCTCAAGCAGGCCATTCGCGCGGCATTCCTTGAAGCCAAAGACAAAGAGGTTCTCAAGTCTTTCCGCGTCGAGGCTTTTGCTGCTACCGATGATGCCGCCTACGACGTGCTGCGCGAGACGGCCACCATCTTGAAGCTCGACCTTGGAAGCATGAAGTGACGTCGAGCCAGATGCACTCCAACGTCCACTACGACACCCTCATCGCCGTCGACCGCGCACGCCAGTTGCGTCAGCTGGCACTGGTGGGCGTGGTGCTGGCGGCCTGTGCGCTGGCCCTGCACGTGGTCGGTTTCTTTGATCCCCAGCGCTTCATCGAAGGCGGGCCGGCCTTCCAGCAACTGGGCAGCGAGATGGTGCCGCCCAACTTTGCGCGCTGGCAGCACTGGGTGGTGCCTCTGCGCGACACGCTGGCCATGTCGGTGGCCGGCACTGCGTTGACCATGGTGCTCTCGCTGCCCTTGGCTCTGCTGGCAGCGCCCAACACCACACCGCACCCGGTGGTCGGGCGGGCCGTGCGCACGCTCTTGGCGGCCTTTCGCTCGGTGCCCGAGATCATCCTGGGCATCCTCTTCGTGGCGGCGGTGGGTTTTGGCGCCTTGCCCGGTGTGCTGGCGCTGGCGCTGCACTCCACAGGCATGGTCGGCAAGTTCTACGCCGAGGCCATCGAACACGTCGACCCCAAGCCGCTCGAAGCGGCCACCGCCGCTGGCGCCAGCCGCTTCCAGGTCATCACGCACGCCGTGCTGCCCCAGGTGCTGCCGCAACTGGCAGACATCACCATCTACCGCTGGGAGTACCACTTCCGCGCGTCGGCGGTGCTGGGCATCGTGGGCGCGGGCGGCATCGGCTTCGAGCTGATGGCTGCGCTGCGCCTCATCAAGTACGACGAGGTGTCAGCCATCTTGTTGTCCATCCTGGCCTGCGTGCTGGTGGTCGACGGCATCGGGGCCGCACTGCGCAGGCGCCTCAAATGAACACTCCCACCGACATGAAAAAGATCGTGGTGACCCAACCCGTGCACCCCGAGGTGCTGGCCCGTCTGCAAACCCAAGGCCGCGTGGTGATGAACCCTGGCCCCGAGCCGTGGGGTCTTGAGCTGCTGCATCAGCACCTGGGCGACGCCGACGCGCTGATGGCCTTCATGCCCGACCGCGTGGACGCGCACACCCTGCGCCACGCGCCGCGCCTGCGCACCGTGGCCTGCGCCCTCAAGGGGCACGACAACTTCGACCTCGTCGCCTGCGCACAGGCGGGTGTGCAGGTGAGCTTTGTGCCCGACCTGCTCACCGCTCCCACGGCCGAGCTGGCGCTGGGCTTGGCCATTGCCGCTGCCCGGCACGTGCTGGTGGGCAACCACCGCATGCGAGAGCAGGGCTACCACGGTTGGCGGCCGACGCTCTACGGCAGTGGCCTGCAAGGCGCCACCGTGGCCGTGGTGGGTCTGGGTGCGGTGGGCCGGGCCATCGTCGATCGTCTGGCCGGCTTTGGCTGTGCCCAAGTGCTGGGCTACGACCCGCAAGCCCACGATGCGCGCGTTGCGCCCGTCACGCTCGACGAAGCCTTTGCGCGAGCCGACTACGTGTTCTTGGCGGTGCCGCTGTTGCCGCAGACGCGCCACATCGTCAACTCTCACCTGCTGGCCCGTGCTCGCCCTGGGCTCGTGCTGGTGAACGTGGGCCGTGGCTCGGTGGTCGATGAAGCGGCGGTGGTGGCTGCGCTCGAATCCGGGCACCTCGCTGCCTATGCCGCTGATGTGTACGAAATGGAAGACTGGGCCTTGCCCGATCGGCCCACGCAAGTTCACGAAGGCTTGCTGCGCAGCCCGCGCACCGTGCTCACCCCACACCTGGGCTCAGCGGTGCGAAGCGTCCGCCTGGCCATCGAGCAGCAGGCGGCCGAGCACCTGATCGCTGGGCTTCACGGCGTCCTTGCCGAGGCGTTGCGTCCGCTGCCCAACCCCGTGAAGTTGTGAGGCTAGGTCTTGGTCAGATGAGTATTGGCGCGTTGCGCCAGCGCGATGGCAAGCGCTGCGGCAATCAAGCCGAGCGCGAGCCTTCCGCCGCCGTTGAGAAAGGTGTTCCACCAGACCAGCGGGGAAGAGCGGCCGGGCTCATACAGCTTGATCTGCGCGTCCCACAGCCAGGCGGCCAGCGAGAGCGGTGTGTCGATTAGCAGCACCAACCCCAGCAGCACGCTGGCGAAGGCGATGCGCAGCGCCATCTCGCGCAGGCGCGCGGGCCAGGCGAGCACCAGCACCAGAGCCACCAGCAGCGGCTGCAGCACGGTGCCGACGGTGGCGCCCACCATCATCACCTGCGAGCCGTCGGGCACGATGGCTTGACCGCCGAGAAACAGCGAGCGGTCCAGCACCGCTACTGCGCCGACGGACACGTTCTTGCGCTCTTCGACCAGCTCGAAGCGAACGATCTCGAAATCATCGGCCACCCAAGCGAGCGCGGGCGACAGCAGCGGCAGCATCAGCTTCACCGCGTCGCGCGCATACAGATGCGCGGCGCCCAGCACCAACAAGGTGGCGAGCACCACCCGCCAGACCAGGTGCCGATTCATGCGGGTGCCGCGCTGCCGTTGCGTGACCCGGCATGCACCAACCACAGGTGAAAGAACAAGCCGGTCAACACGACCATCAACAAGGGCGCGGCGGCGGTGTGCAGCAGGTCGAACAGGCCTGCGTCGGCGCGAAACGCATAGAACAGCGCCACGATGCGCAGCTGGTTGAGCACGAACACCCACACCAGCCCGGCGAGCAGCCCGGTGAGGCGCGCGCGCATCGACATGGGGAACACCATCAAGGCGGCGGTGAGCAGGAACACCGCGTCGGTGCCTTCGCAACCAAACAGCACGTTGAGACCACCGCCGGGTGCGGTGATGCGTGTGCCCTTGGCCACGGCGTTTACCTCGGGGGTGAGCTGGTTGATGACCAGCGTGGCGCTGCTCACCGTGAGCTGGTGCACCCACAGCCGCTCGATCCAACTGCCCCGTGCGGCCTCCCAACCGGCCTGCAGTGCCATGAAGACGAGCACGAAGGCGAGAGCACGCAACAGCAAGCCCCGCAGGGGGCGCGATGTGGGGTGGGCTTGCGGCGTGCTGCTGTCCATGGTTGCGCGACACCTTAGCGGGGGACTGTGACAAATCGACCGATGTGAGAGCGCTCCACCCCAAAGGGATCATGCCCACGCTCGTGCTGGCCCGGTGTGCTGTCACATCGTTTGCGCACCATGTACATGATTCAAGGAGTGCGATCGTGGGTGCGAAGCGAAGCTGGAAACGTGCAGTCGGCCTGGCTGCGGTGGTGGCGGTGACCTGTGGTGCGCTGCAGGCTGCCACGCCGAGCTTCGACAAAGTGGTCACCACGGGCCTGTCTTCGGCGACGCGAGAGGCTCGTACGCAAACGCCGAAGCCGCGAGCCGCCCTGGGGTTGGCGTCGGCCGGATCGTCCACCGCGCGCATGGCAAGGGCTTCAAGCGATGGCCTGCGCACGGCTTTGCCCGACACCGCTCAGGCCGAGCCGCGCCTCGAACCTTGGTCGTTGCTGGCTGGCGCGCTCGGTGTGGCGCTCTTCGTCGCCGGGCGCCGCCGCGCCGACTGACTGAACTCACGCAGCCCGCTCCGAGCGGGCCGCTGCGAGAACGCTCTCTACTTCTGCGCCAACAGCTTGCGCGCTTCCTCCAGGTTGGGCAAGGCGGCCTTGCTGTCGAGGGCCTTCTTCAGGTGAGGCTGGGCGCGTGCGATGTCGCCCTTCTTGTGCAGGGCCATGCCCAGGTGCAATTGATACAGCGCACCGTCGGGTGAACGTTGCACCGCACGCTCAAGCACTGAGACCGCGTCGTCGTACTGGCCCAGCTTGTAGTGCGTCCAGCCCAGGGTGTCGAGGTAGCCCGGGTTCAACGAGCCCTTGAAGCCACGCGTCAACGTCAGCGCGCGTTCCAGGCTGGGCTTGTCGCCCTTGGTTTCGGCCAGCAAGTAGGCGAGGTTGTTCGCAGAAGCCTCGTCGTCGGGCGAGCGCTTGAGCAAGGCTTCATACAGCTCGATGGCTTCGTTGTTGCGCCCTGCGCGTGTCAACCACTCGGCGCGCATGGCGGGCAGGGCCGCTTCGGCAGGGTTGGCCTTCTCGCCTTGCTCCAGCGCGGCAAGTGCCTCGGGAAGGCTGCCGCGTTGTGCCTTCACACGTGCCAGCCCCACGTAGCCACCGGCCGAGGTGGGTGCAAACGCGATCAGCTTGACGTAGGACTCCTCGGCCAGCGGCAGGTTGCCGCGCGCCACCGCCACCTCGGCGCGCAGGCGGTGGGGCAGCTCGCTCTTCGGGTCTTTCTCGGCCAGCGCTTCGACACGCTTGCTGGCCTCGTCGAACTTCTTTTGCGCCAGCAGCACGCCAATGGCCGAGAGCGTGGGCGTGTGGGCCTGTGGTGAGATCTGGCTGGCGGCGTCGTACTCCTTGAGTGCCGCGTCGTACTTCTTCTGCTCGGCGTAGAGCTGGCCGAGCTTGATGTAGCCTGTGGGCTCTTTCGGGAACTGGGTCTTCAGCGAGCTGTACACGGCCTCGGCGCCGGGCCGGTCTTTTTGCGCCAGCGCGAGTTGCGCTTTCATGTCGTAGGCGCGCATGTTATGCGGCGCGGCTTTGAGGGCGCTGTCGATCTCGCTGGCGGCGGCCTTGTACTCCTTGGCGTCGGCCATGTCGGCTGCCAGCAGCAGGCGCAGCTCGGGGTTGGCGGGCTTGAACTTCACCGCATCGGCGAGCACCTCGCGCGCCAGTTGCGGCTCGCCGGCCAGGCGGTGGGCCTGCGCCAGCAGGCCGGTGATCTCGGGTGTGCCGGGCTGGTCTCGAGCGGCAGCGCGCAGGTCGATCACGGCGTTGCGCGCGTCACCCTCGGCGAGCAACATGCGCCCACGCATCACCAGCGCGGCGCCGTCACGCGGGCTGGCCTTCAACACCTCTTCGTTCAAGGCGCGGGCCTGCACCACCTTGCCGGTGGACAACAGGTCGGCCGCGAGCTGGTTGCGCGCGCTCAGTGCGGGGGGTGCGTCCTTGTCGTTGTCGATGATCTCTTGCAGCACACGGCGGGCATCGGCGGCCCGGTTGGTGTTGCGATAGAGGTTGACCAGGCCGAAGCGCAGGTTCGCTTCCTTGGGCTTCGCGGCGATGGCGGCAAGAAACTCTTTCTCGGCCACCTCGGTGCCGCGGCGCGACGACAAGAAATCCAGCAGCGCCAGCGTGCGCTGGGTTTCATCGGGCTGGCTGCGCACCGAGTCACGCAGCACGGCTTCGGCCAGGTCGAGCTGGTTCAGGCGGGTGTGGTGGATCGC
Source organism: Rhizobacter sp. (assembly GCF_018780185.1). GTDB lineage: Bacteria > Pseudomonadota > Gammaproteobacteria > Burkholderiales > Burkholderiaceae_C > Rhizobacter. The sequence continues at coordinate 27,277 of NZ_JADMJX010000017.1, read as the reverse complement.
CCAGGCATTCCACAGGTCGATGTTCTTCGGCGCGGCTTCGGTCGCCAGGCGGAAAAAGTCGACCGCGCGCTTGCGCACCGCTTCATCGGCGCTGCCAGCGGTGATCTGGGCCGCCACCTGCAGCAGGCCGAGGTTCTTGGGGTGGGCTTTCAGCGCGGCTTCCACCACCGCCAGCGCGGCGCCGGCATCGCCCTTCGAGGCGTGCAGGCCGGCGAGCAGCATGGTCGTGTCGACCGCGGGCTGCTTCTGGGTGGCGAGCAGGGCCGTGGCCTGGCTGATGGCGCCTGCCGTGTCGCCGCGGCGGGCCGTGAGCGCGGCCTTCATGGTGAGCGCACCCGCGTGTTTGGCATCGACGGCCAGCACCTCGCTGAGCGACTTTTCGGCGTCGTCGAGCCGCGCGGCGAGCAGGTAGAGGCGGGCCAGGCCGACCTTGGCGTCGATGTGCTCGGGCTTGAGCTCCACCGCCTTGGAGTAGCTGCCGAAGGCGCGCTGGATCTCGCCCTTGGCCTCGGAGATCTGGCCGGCCAGATAGAAGGCCTGCGCGTTCTTCGGGTCGATCTGCAGCACGTTGCGCATCTCGACGTTGGCCTTGTCCCAGTCGGCGGTGCGCACGTACTCGGCACCTTTCTCAAGGCCCGATTCGATGCGGTCGGCCTTGCTGCTGCAAGCGCCCAGCAAGGCGATCGCGCTGCACACGGCAACGGTTCGCAGGGAGTGGGTGAGTTTCATGGGGTGTCTCGGGTCAGTGGGTCGACAAGGCCGGTGCGGCCTGACCGGCGAAGCGGGTGAGAAAGTCTTGGTAGGCGCTGTGAATGCCCTCGGCCAACGGAATGCGTGCGCTCCAGCCCAGG
>NZ_JADMJX010000017.1:0-26326 GCF_018780185.1 Rhizobacter sp. | reverse complement strand
ACCACCAGCTCGCCGAGCCCTTGCACGCGGGCTTCATGCGTGCGGCGGATCAGTGCCGGCAACACATGCGAGCCGAGCGGGTCGTAGTTGTCGCCTGGGCCATACAGGTTGGTCGGCATCAGCGCAAGGAAGTTGGTGCCGTGCTGGCGGTTGTAGGCGGCGCAGGCCTTGATGCCGGCAATCTTGGCGATGGCGTAAGCCTCGTTGGTCGGTTCCAGGGCGCCGCTCAGCAGCGCACTTTCGGCGATGGGTTGTGTAGCGAACTTGGGGTAGATGCAGCTCGATCCCAGGAACACCAGCTTGCGCACCTTGTAGCGATGGCAGGCTTCGATGACGTTGCCCTGGATGGCGAGGTTGTCGCGAATGAAGTCTGCCGGCCGCTCGGAGTTGGCAAGAATGCCTCCCACCTTGGCCGCGGCCAGCAGCACATGGCTCGGGCGATGGGCCTCGAAGAATGCCATCACATCGCCTGGCACGGTGAGATCGAGCTCCCGGTGCGTTGCCGACAGGATGTTGTGGTGGCCCTCGGCGTGCAGCCGCCGCAGAACCGCCGAGCCGACCAGGCCGCGGTGGCCCGCCACGTAGATGCGGCCTTCGGGCAAGGTGGTATCAATCATGGTGAGTGGGTCTCAGTCGGGGACGTGCTTGCGCAGGCTCGGCGCAATGGTGTTCAGGAATGTCGTCAAGCGCCGGTCGGCCAGTGCGATGTCTTCGCCCGGTGGCACCGGCGTGACCAGCCGCAGCAGCGCGCCGTCGGAGCGGTGGCGGGTGATGCCGTCGTAAAGAATGAACCACTTCACCGTCATCTCGTTGGTGAGAATCCGGCCGCGCTGGTTGAACCAGTAGTAGACGAGCTGGCGTTGGTCACCCTTCTGGATGATCACCCGGTTGACCCGCATCTCGGTTGGCCCGGCACCGGTGGCGCCGGGCAGGCTCAGCGGCAGTGGCATCTCCGTGAGCTGGGCGATCTTCCAGCCGCCGGCAGGCATGCAGGTGCGCGGCGAGTGTGCCGATTGCCCACCGCTCTGGGTGTCGTAGTAGGCGGTGTAGAAGTTGACCCACGGCTCGCCGGGGCGGGCGTAGTTGGCGATCAAATGGTCGTCGACGGCCAGGGTGGCGAGCACGTCGCGGTCGATGTAGTCGAGTCGCCCGGTCCAGCCGCCAGGCAGGTTCATCGGGAACTGTGCGAGCGGCACACGCTCGGGGCGAATCTGCTCTCGCGCTGGTGCGACCAGCGTGGCGAGGCCCACCGCGGCGAGCATCAGCGCACCCGCCAGCACCGGCGCCGAGAAGCGGCGGTAGTTCACCGGCGCGCCCTTGGCCACCGGCTCCGGGTATTCGAGCCCGAACACCGCGCGCAGGGACTCGCGCCGCCCGCCGATGCGCGCGAGCAGGCTCATCTCGGCGACGAGCAGCACCAGGCACAGCATGAACATGAACCAGCCTTCGAAGTCGTGCAGCAGGCCTTCGGCCATCTTGCTGCCCCAGTGTTCGACCGTGATGCCGATCAAACCGATGCGCAGGCTGTTGATGACGATGGTGAGCGGGATGGTCGACAGCACGATCAGTGCACGCTTCCACATCGCGCCCTGAAAGAAATACGCGGCCAGGAAGCCCAGCACCATCAGCGGGAACAGGTAGCGCAGCCCGCTGCAAGCCTCGACCACCTGCATCTTGAAGCTGCCCAGGTCGATCACGTTGCCTTCAAGAAACACGCTGATACCGGCCAGGCGGATCAGCCACACGCCAATCTCCGACGACACCAGTTGCAGCTGTTGCGACAGCTCGCGCAACAGGAACTGCGGCAACGGAATCATGAAGAACAGGATCGCCAACGGCACCGTGATGATGCGTGTGCCGCGCCAGCCGATGAAGCACACCGACAAGCCGAACAGCGCGACGATGAAACCGTATTGGCCGAACAACCGAATGGCACTGAACTCACCCAGCAACCCCAGGCCCAGCGCCAACGCGATGAGCAGCAGACCCGTCCACGAGCCGCGCAGTTCATGCAGGCGCAGCAAGTCGCTTTTCTGCCAGATCAAGAAGGCCGTGATGACCGGGATGAAGTAGCCGTAGCTGTATTCCTCGACCTGGTCCCAGGTGGCCACCATGAAACGCAGACCGGGGTAGAACGCGGCGATCACGGCCACGCCCGCCAGTGCGAGCAGCACCCAGTGGGCGAGCGGAACCCTCCACACAGGAGCGGGGGGGTGCGAAATCAATGCTGAAGACATGCCGGGCACTCGGTCGGTACTCATCACATGCCAGGGCGCATGCGCGGTGCAGGTTAGCGACGCTTTGTGACATCGGCATGGCGCAAGCCGCGAGACAAAGGCGATGTCGTGGTGTCAAGGCTCGGACATATTTCACACCTATGCTGGCGCGCTCCACAGAGGGCGGTCACGCACAAGCGCGTCTCCCATTTCGCATCGGCGTTTTCGCGTGCAGCTGTTTGACTCGCCCATCCCAATGACCCCCATTGCACCCACGGCCGACCCCTATCTCTTGCCCAGCATGTCGCTGCGCAACCGCGCGGCGCGCGCGGTGTGGGGCCTGGTACACCTGCTGCTGGTGCGGCCCACACCGAGGCCGCTGCATGCCTGGCGTGCGTTTGTGCTGCGCTTGTTCGGCGCACAACTGGGCCCGAACTGCCGCATCTACCCCTCGGCTGAAATCTGGGCGCCGTGGAACCTCATTTGCGAAGACGCAGTCGCCATTGCCAATGGCGCGGTGATCTACAACGCCTTGCCGATGCGCCTGGCTTCGCACAGCACGGTCTCGCAAGGGGCGTACCTGTGCGGGTCGACCCACGACTTCGACGACCCGGCGTTCCCGATGGTCAGCGCGCCCATCCGCATTGGCCGTTATGCCTGGGTGTGCGCGCGCGCCGTGGTCGGTCCGGGGGTCACCGTCGGCGATGGGGCCGTGCTGGGCCTGGGCAGCGTGACCATGCGAGACCTGGAGCCGTGGACGGTCTACGCCGGCATGCCGGCGCGCGCGTTGCGCCCGCGGAGGCGCCCGTGAAAGCCGACCGCTCGATGATCGAGCAGCTGCGCCTGGAGACCGAGCAACCCGGCCCGCGCAGCATCCACGCCCATGTGACGCGACCCATCGTGCAGCAGCTCGTCAAGGCCGAAGCGCACACGGTGCTGGACCTGGGCTGCGGAAGTGGCTGGTTCAGCGCGGCGCTGGACCGTTGCGGCTTTGCGGTGACCGGTGTTGATCACAGCGAAGCCAGCCTGCACCTGGCGCAGCGGCACTACCCGCACCTGGGCTTTCACCGTGTCGATGTGATGCAGCCGCTGGGCGCGGGGTTTGCGCAACGCTTCGATGCCGTGGTGGCGGTCGACGTGATCGACCACATTCCGCTGCCGCGCAAGCTGATCGAAGCCGCCCTCGCGGCCCTCAAGCCAGGCGGGCTGCTGGTCGTCACATCAAACTTCCACGGCTACTCGAAGAACCTCGCGCTGGCGTTGGCGGGGCGATTCGATTCACGCTGGGACCCGCTGCTCGACGACGGCAAGGTGAAGTTCTTCTCGCGCGCCACCCTGACCTCGTTGTTGTCGGAGTTCGATCTGCACGACCTGCACTTCGAGACAGCAGGGCGCATCCCGATGTTTGCGCGCACGATGCTGGTGGCTGCGCGCACGCGAGGGTAGTTCTACGCGTTCGGCTTCGGTGCGGGCGAAGCAAGGTCGGTGCAAGGCACAGAGGTGGCAGCCGGGTTGTTGCTCAGAGGCACATAGCCCATGACCGAGGCCGCTTGCGCATGAGATGCCGCCACTTCGAAGATGCCGATCTGGCCATCAGGCAGGCCGCAGAGCGCTGGATCAATCGTGCCGTCGTTGCCACAAGAGGCGGTGATGACCCGAACCCCCGCTTCAACGAGCTCGCGTTCCATGCCGGAGAGCGTCAACCCGCCGCTACCGCACTGCACCGAACCGGCACGCTTGTACAGGGCGACCGTGGTGGTTGTGGTGTCACTGTCGTCACCTCCGCCACACGCCGAAAGAAGTGCGGCGGTCACGAGGCAGGCAAGAAGGCGTGGCGTGTGAGGTGTGGTCAGCATGATCCATTGCACAAGCGAGACCCGGCAGGTCGATTGTTCACTGTGAGGCCAGGGCGTGACTGGCGGGTGACTTCCACGATGACCCGTTTGACAGGGGGCACGTCAACGCAACTCGATGGAGTCGCCCGCGTTGCCCGTGCCACGCAACTCGCGCACCTCGTTCCAGCCATCGATGCGCCAGCGGTGCATGCCGCCCTGGGCGGTTTCGTCGTTGTGATAAAGGTAAAGGCGCTCACCGGTGCGGACCAGCGTCGGGCTGAAGGCGTTACCGCTCATGCCGGGTTGCGCATGCACCGTGGGGGGCACTTGGGGTTGCCCGAACTGACCGAGAAAGAGGCCTGATTCGTCGAAGTGCATGAACTGGCTGGCCTGGCCGACGAGGCCGCTGCGCATGTCCTTGTAGAACTCGCCGTGGTAGCCATAGACGATGTGCCGCCCATGAGCCCACACGGCATTGCCGCCGTACTGCAGCCACCCGTCGATGGCCTTGGTCTGGAAGCTGCCCTTGCCGTCGAGTGGGCCGGTCGGGCTTGCCTGCCAGAGCCAATGGGTGCCGCCTTGTTTGGCCGCGCCGAGGTGGAAGCCTTCGTTGCCCACGACCGACTGGTCGAAGAAGACCACCTTGCCCGAGCCGGTGAGCGGAAAGCGCGGTGGCATGCCGCTGAAGGCTCCGCGGTAGTGCGGTGAGCCGGGCAAGATGGGCACCGAGGCCAGCGTCACCGGTTCGTTGGACCACAGGGGACCTCCTTCGTGGTCGAACCCGACCCAGGGCAGGCGCAGAACCGTTTGCGTGGTGGGGCCTGTGATGGCGTACCCGAGGTCGCCGTTTTCGTACATCACCTGGCGGGTGGTGCGCGGCGGGGTGGCGCCGAATGCCTTCACCACGCGCATGGGCCCCTTGTCGGGCAACTCGACAACGAACTGGCGGCCATGGGCTTGCAGCATGCCGAAGGTGCGTCCGTTGCTGAAGGTCCTGACGGATGTGAGGCCGCCAAACGAGGCGTTGAACGCGTGCTTGTCCACCAGCGCCAGTGGCAAGCCCGCCAGCCAGTTGCGCACCAGCTTCCATGAGCGCCCGGCCACGAGCGGCTTGCTCGTGTCCACCTCGAACTCCAGGAAGTTTGCGAACACGCGGCGCGGGTGGGTGTGGTCGACGGTCGCGGTGTAGAAGCCTGGCAGGTAGGCAATCTGTGCATCGCTTTGCGCAGGTGTTGCGCCACCGGTTGGGAACCGCAGCGTGCGGTTGTTGCAATGGTCGACCACCCACAGCGCCTGGTCGGCGGCCACGGCCAGCGCGGTCTGCTCGCGCCCCTCGCGGGAGCGGAAGCACAGCTTGTCGGGCCTGACCTCGGGGTCGTCGGCATAACCCCCGGGCTGGCCGATCACGAGCTCCGCCTGGCCGTGTTTGCCGAAGCGGCGAACCTGCTGGCGGCTGCCCCCTTCGGCCACCCACAGCACGTCGTCGTCGACGGGGCTGGCCGCCAAGGCCAGCGGCCGGGTGAGGCCGTTCAGGGTGGCGACCCTCCGCGGCTGGCGATCGAGTTCGGTGTAACGCTGGACCATGTCGCCCGAGATGATCCACAGGTCGCCTTTGAGCGACATCGCGATCTGGTTCACTGCGTCCCGGGCCAACGGTACGGAGATCTCGTTCAGCAGTTCACCACTCAGCTTGTCGAACAGGCGAACGAGGTCACGGCCGCCGTGTGCCACCGCCAATACCCGGCCGCTTTGCTGCACGGCCAAGCCGGTCGGCGCCTCGGACGCAACGGTGTGCAGATCGATGACGCTGTGATACTGCTGCTGTTCGTAACAGCGTGTCGACTTGGGCTGGAAGTGCAGGCAGATCGGCACGCCGGTCGCGAAGCTGGCGGGACGCTTGCTCTTCAGATCGAAAGCGCCCACAAAGCTGGTACGTATCACGCCGCCCACGTTGGCCCAGTACAGCCGGGTCGAGTCGATGGCCACCATGGCATAAGCCACGAACGGGTCCTTGGACGCGAAGGGCCGCGTGTTGCGCCCCGGCGTCGACAGGGCGAAGCCTTGCAGCCCGTCTTGTTGCTCGTTGTAGCCCACGACGTAGTAGGCCTGGTCGCCGTCGATCACGATGCTGGTGGGTGGGCGATAGGCCTTGTGCACGTGCTCGTCGGCCACCGTGGCCGAGCTGTTGCCGATCACGCCCTCCCACACGTAACGCAGTTGGTGGTGCACGAGCTTGATGTCGTACTCGCTCTCGGCGGCGGCTTGCCCGGTGTCGTCACGCCCGTCCCATTGGCGTTGATGCAGTCCCGCGGCCAGGGTGTCGCCACGCCACAGCGTGCGGATCAGGCGGCCGTCTCTCGCGTATACGCCCGCGCTCGTGGTCGCTGCGTGTGACAGCGAGAAGCTCAGGCGTGTGGTGACGGGAGCGTCAGCAGAGTGGGCCGCGCCCGCGAGCACCATGCCAGCGCAGGCGGCGGGCCAGGCCAGTCGACCGCATCTCATGCATGCGCAAACTGCGGTGAGCCTGCGGGAGCGCCCGGCCTCGCCTGGGTCAGCTGCGTCAGCGCCTGGCAGACCTTGGAGGTGTAGGCACTCCAGCCGAACTCGAGCGCACGCCGCGCGGCCTGACGGCCCATCTCGACGCGCAACTCAGGCTGCCGGTACAGGCGTTCGAGGCGGTCGCACACGGCGTCTTCATCTCGCTCGGGGATCACGAAACCGTCGATGCCATCGCGCACCAGGTCACCTGGCCCGTTAGCCGTCACGATCACCGGCAGGCCGCAGGCCATTGCTTCGAGAACCACCAGGCCCATGCCTTCGACCAGGGTGGGCAACACGAACACGTCGCTGTCGCGGTACATGGCGGCCAGCGCCGGGCGTGTCTGGTGGGTCATGTGCTGAAAGTGGTCGCGGTAGGGTTGCAGCGGCTGGGCGCCACCGACCACGTTGCCGACCAGCGTGAGCCGGCTGTCGCGGCGAGCGAACTTGCGGTAGCCGCGCAGCAGGTACGAGATGCCCTTGCGTTGCGTCAGTTGCCCGGCATAGATCACCTTGAACTCGCGCGTTCGGCTGGGCGTGGGCCCAGGGGTGAAGACCTTCAGGTCCACGCCGTAGGGAACCATCCACATCTTGGCGCGCGGGATGCCTTGCGCCACGAAGCTGTCGGCGGCGAAGGTCGAACCCACCAGCACCGCATCGGCCAGGCGGATCTCTTCGTCGAGCCGCTCTTCATGGCCTGCAGGCCAGTCGTCGAAATCGGGCCAGGTGATGGCGAACTCGGGCACGCGTTCGTTTTCTTCGAGCCGGATACGACGCCGTTCGCGGTGGTGCGCCACCGGGTAGTTGAGTACCGCCGCACGTTGCTCCTGTGCGGCCTGGAAGGCGGGCAGGGCGAAACCTTCGTAGGCCACGACACAGTCGACCTGTTTCGCGTGGTGGCAGGCCGTTTGCGCAACGGCTTCTCGCACCGCCATGTAGAGCTGGTTGGTCCAGCGGTGCCGCGTTGCGGGCGGCAGCAGGTGCACACGGCCGATGGCGGCGGCACACAGGTCGGGCAAGACACCGGCCTCGCGGGTGAGCGAGGCCAAGGCCGGGTCGGTGATGCGGCGCCGGCCGAAGGTGCTGTTGTAGACCCGCCCCGCCAAGGGCAGGGCGGCCAAGGCACGCTCCCAGCCTCGGCCCTTGTTGACGTAGGGTCGCACGTAGGCGCCGAGCATCTGGTGTTGAGCCAGTGCCAGGGCAAGCTGGTTCAGTTCGGGGGAGTTGAAGTTCACGACCAGCGTGCGGGGTGGAGCAGCATGCTTCATGCAAACCATCTTAGGTTTGGTGTGTGACGGTTCGGCGTTGACCAGCGACGCGTCGACTGACTCCAAACCGCCATATTTGCTCGCTACATTCGTGCCGATTGCTGGCTCGTTCTGGGCAAGTTCCCGTGTGCCGCGACAAGCACCCCTGCCATGAACGCACCGCACAGCCCGGCTCCAGTTGCTCTACCTCCCGCCGGCCCGAGTGAGCGCGCGCGCAAGCGTCTGGTGACGGTCGTGCTGGTCATCTACCTGCTGGCCATCTTCGAAGGCTCGTTGCGCAAGTACGCGTTTCCGCAGTTCAGCCAGTTCATCTTCTTCATCCGCGACCCGTTCCTGCTCTATGCCTACCTGCTGGCGACGCGCCATGGGTTCTGGCCGCGCCAGAACATGTACTTCGCGCTCAGCGTGTTCATGTGCGGTTTGGGGGTGCTGCTGCTGGCGATGCAGATCATGACCGGCAGCTACAGCGAGCACCGGGTGCTGCTCGGAGCCTACGGTTGGCGCAGCTACTTCCTCTACATCCCGCTCGCGTTCCTGGTGGGCGAGCAATTCAGATCTGCCGATCTGCTGCGCTTCGCGCGGGTCACGCTGCTGCTCGCGGCGCCGATCGGTGTGCTGGTGGTGATGCAGTTTTTTGCGCCCATCGACTCGCCCATCAATGTGGGCACGGCCGAAGAAGCCGAGTTGAAGTTCAAGGGCATGGTGGTCACCTCGGAGCACGTGCGTCCTGCCGGCCCGTTCACCTCCAACGCCGGGCAACAGCAGTTCGTGACCACGGCTTTTGCGCTCTTGCTCGCGTTCCTGATCGCGCCGGCGCAAAGACAAAAGATCGGCAAGCTGGTTCTCGTGATCGCCGCCGGTGGCATCCTGAGTTGTGTAGCGCTCAGCGGCAGCCGGGGCACGATGCTGCAGACCGGGATGATCGCGATGTTCGCCCTGGCCATCGCAGTGGTGGGGCGCGGCACGGCCTTGAAGGCCAAGGCGTTTGCGTTGCCGGCCTCGCTGGCCGCGGCGGCCATCGTGCTCTACCCCATCGTCTTTCCCGCGGGGTTTGATGCATTCGTCGCGCGCTGGAACGCCGCCGATGCGTATGAGTCGCGCGGCTTCGAAGGGGGTGTGTTCGGGCGTGCCCTGTACAGCGTGATCGACTTCCTCCGCCTGGTCGACGACACGCCGCTGCTGGGCTATGGGCTCGGCTTCGGCGGCAATGCAAGCAACCGGCTGGGCGCCATGATCGATGGCATCAAACCCTGGGACTTGGCCGAGACCGACTTCGCGCGCCACATGGTCGACCTGGGCCCGCTGCTGGGGATCTTGTTCGTGGTGTACCGCGTGGCCCTGGTGGTGTGGTTGGCCCGTCTGGTGCTTGCGGCGACACGCCGCGTTTCCGACCCCTTGCCGATGATGCTGTTCGCTTACGCGTTCTATGTCGTATTGCTGGGCCAGATCACCGGCAACGGGTCGATCAACGTCTACGGCTGGTTGTTCATGGGTTTGTGCATCGCTGCGGCGCGTGAAGCGCTTCAGTCGAACCGCCCCACGGTGCTTGTCCCGACGGCCCAGGCGCCGCGCTCCTGGCCACGCTGGTTGTCGCGCCCCCCGGTGGGCCGCGCGACGGCGCCGCAGCGCTCGGTGGGGTCACGCCCCGGCAGACCATGAAGGGGCTCATCACGCGCCAGCGCCTCACGCGTCTCACGAGCTTTGCGTCGACCCAGCTGGCGGTGCAACTGATCGGCTTCGCCGCCGGTATCTTGTTGGTGCGTCACCTGGCGCAGGCGCAATACGGGTACTACACGCTGGCCATCAGCATGGCGAGCATCGCGGTCATCCTGAGCGACCTGGGCCTGGCCACCGCGACGATGGCCATCGGCGGGCGTCTGTCGGGTCTGGGTGCGGCGCTCGGCCACCTGGTGGCCGATGCCAATGTGATCCATCGCCGCCTGGCATGGGTTTCGTTGATCGTCGTCATACCTTGTTTCGTGCTGATGCTCATGCGCCAGCAGGCCGCGCCGTGGCAGGTGGCGGCGCTGAGTGTGCTGATCGTCGCCACGGCGGCGCTGAACGTGCGCGCGGGCATTGCCCTGTCGATTGCGCGCCTGCTCGGGCACATCGGCTTGCAGCAAAAGCTCGACCTGGGGATCAACCTGGCGAAGCTGGCGCTGCTGATGGCCGCGAGCTGGTGGGTGCTCGATGCGACGGTCGCCTGCGTGGTGAACCTGGCGGTGGCTGCGGCCTATTTCGTGGTGCTGACGCGCCACCTCGATGTCCACATCGAGCTGCCGGCGCAGCCGACCGCCGTGCATGCGACCGCCCTGCGGCAACACCTCTACAAGCAGGCACCGAACTCGGTGTACTTCGTGCTCAGCAGCCAGCTGGCGCTGTGGCTGATCGGGTTTTTCGGCAGTGCCGAGCGTGTTGCCGAGGTGGGTGCCTTGAGTCGGCTGGCGGCCCTGTTCACGGTCATTGCTGCAGTGTCGGCGGCGTTGGTGCTGCCGTACTTCGCGCGCCATGATGGGCACGCCGAACTGCGCGCGGGCTTTGCCGGCATCAACGTCTTCTATGCGGCGCTGCTGGCCTTGCTGTGTGCGGTGGCGGTGCTGTTCCCGGCCCCGATCCTGTGGGTGCTGGGGGGGAACTACGGCGCGCTGCACACCGAGCTGGTGTGGATGGTGGTCGCGTCGACGTTCGCCGCGTGGGGCGGCACGCTCTACAGCATCGGCTGTGCCCGTGGCTGGGTGTTGCCCATTGGGCTGACCGTCTCGACCGGCCTGCTGGCCACCACCGCCGCGGCGAGCCTGGTCGACGTGTCCACCGTGCGAGGCAGTTTCGTCATCAACACTGTCACCGGGGCCACCAGCACCGTTGTGGCGTTTGCCTATTTTTCTTGGCAGCTGAAGCGTCATTTGCGCCTGAAAGCAGCGCCCACCTGAGGCGCGCCGGTGGGTGATGGCTTGTTAGGGCGGGTCGGGGCTCGTCAAAGTGTCACGGTGTTTGCCGAACATGGGTTGCCCTTGGAACACCGAGAACAGAGACGTCATGATTTACCAGTCCATTAACGCAGCGGTGCTGGGTTGCGTGCCACACGGCACCGGAACGCTCCTGGACGTTGGCTGCGGAGGAGGGGCCTTTGGTGCCGCCGTCAAGGCAAGGCTGGCATCGTGTGCCGTGACTGGCGTGACCTACAGCGAAGCCGAGGCCCGCTTGGCAAGTCAGAGCCTGGACCATGTGGCGGTCGCCGACCTGAACCAGTTCGACCCCACGCCGCTCGGCCAGTTCGATTGCATCGTGTGCTCGCATGTGCTCGAGCACCTGCTGCAGCCGCAGCAGGTCTTGTCTCGACTGCGTGCCTGCCTAAACCCGGGCGGCCACCTGGTGGTGGCGCTGCCCAATGCGCTGTTCTGGAAGCAGCGGTTGCAGTTCCTGCGCGGCCACTTCCGCTACACCGACGGCGGTCTGATGGACCGCACCCATCTCCGGTTCTTCGACTGGGACACGGCCGAGCAACTGGTGCGTGAGGCCGGCTTTGTGGCCGTGAGCCGGCACGCCGATGGCGGCTTGCCGCTCTCTCGGCTCCTGGGGCCGGTGCTGGGCCCGGCCATCGACCGCTGGGCGCTTGCGCGCTTTCCCGGCCTGTTCGGATTCCAGTTCGTGCTGAGCTGTGAGGTGGTGGCTGTGCATGCGCCGGCCGTGACTGGCATGGCACCGTCATCGATGCTTGCTGCTGTGGCGAGCTGAGCGACCACCATGCAAACACCGCTCGTCAGCATCGTCATTGCCGCCTACAAGTCGCGCCCCGATCACCTGTCTGCCGCCATCGTCAGTGCGCTGTCGCAGACCTGGCAAGAGATCGAGATCGTCGTCGCCGACGACTCGCCCGACGATGGCCTGCGCCGGCTCGTGGGCAGCTTTCGCGATGAGCGCCTGCGCTACGTCCACAACGTGCCGGCGCTCGGGGTGGCGCGCAACCACTGGGTGTCATTTGCCAAGGCCCGTGGGGTGTACATCGCGGTGCTGAACCACGACGACTGGCTGGCGCCACAGTTCGTGGAGCGTTTGGTCGGCGCGCTGGAACGGGAACCCGAGGCCACGCTCGCGTTCTGCGACCACTGGGTCATTGATGCCGCAGGCCGCCGCATGCAAGCCGAGAGCGACAGCAACACCTCGTTCTGTGGCCGGGCCACACTGGCAGAGGGTTTGCACAAGCCCTTTGTGCGCCTGGTCGGTGAGCAGACGATCCCCATGGCCATGGGTGCCCTGTTCCGCCGCTCGGCACTCCCCGGCCAGCTGCCTGCCGAGGCCGGGCCGGCCTATGACCTCTGGTTGACCTACCTGCTGTCGTGTGCCGGCGGTGGCGCCTGGTATGTGAAGGAGCGCCTGAGTGCCTGGCGTACCCACGAAGCCAGCCTGAGCAGTGGTGGCGGTATCGCCTGGCTGAAGGGGGCAGCCACCTGCTGGAGCCGGGTCGCAGGGGATGCACGCTTCATCGACATTCGAAGAGACGCACGGAAGAAAGCCGCGCTGGGCTTCTATGCCTGCGCCACCCGTTCGTGGGCGGGTGGGCGGCGACTCGACTGCGTGCATTACGCGGGGCGCTCACTGGGCGCCATGTTGACGCTCAAGGGCGTGATGGCCTGCTTGCTGCCGCTGTTGCCCAAGCGGTTTGCGCCACTGCGATGGATTCGTGGCCAGGGTGCGGCATGAACCTGGTGCTCCACACCCACCCGACCTTCCTGGGCTCGCACAGCCAGGCGCACTTTGCGCGCATGCTCGCCGAAGCGTTCCGCGCACGCGGGCACCAGGTGGTGCTGCGGCAGCCCGAGGCCGTGGTGCATCGGCGTGTGCCTGCAGGGCGTTTGGCGAAGTGGGCTGGGTACCTTGACCAGTACCTGCTGTTCCCACGGCAGATGCGCGCGGCCATGCGGGCCGACCCACCCGACACGTTGTATGTGTTTTGCGATCAGGCGCTTGGCCCGTGGATTCCCAACGCCGCGCACCGGCCGCACGTCGTGCACTGCCACGACCTGCTGGCGCTGCGCTCCGCGCTGGGCGACATCGCAGAGAACCCGACATCGTTCACCGGGCGTGTCTACCAGCGCTACATCCGCCGCGGCTTTCGGCGAGCACGGCACTTCATCTCGATCTCGCAGAAGTCGCGCGACGATCTGCACCGCCATGGTGGTGTGCAGCCGGTGACGTCGGAAGTGGTCTACAACGGCTTGAATCACCCTTATCGCCCCTTGGCCGCTGATGCGGCGCGGCTTCGGTTGTGTGACGCTGGCATCGCGGCTGACGAGCGTGGTTGCCTGCTGCACATCGGAGGAGGGCAGTGGTACAAGAACAGCGTGGGTGTGGTTCGGCTGTATGCCAGCTACGCGCGGGCTGTGCTGGGCGAGGGCGGCACGCCCTTGCCGTTGTGGATGCTCAGCCCTTCACCCGACGCAGCCTTGCAGAGCGCACTGGCGCATGTGCCCGTGCTGGCGGAGGTGAAGTTCTTCAGTGGCCTGTCAAACGACGTGGTCGAAGCGCTCTATTCGCATGCCCAGGCGCTGTTGTTCCCCAGCCTGGCCGAGGGCTTCGGGTGGCCGATTGCCGAGGCGATGGCCTGTGGCTGCCCGGTGGTGACCACCGGCGAGGCGCCCATGACCGAGGTGGGTGGCGATGGGGCGACCTACCTGCCCCGCTTGAAGCCCACCGATGACATCGGTGTTTGGGCGCAGCACGGCGCGCAGCGCTTGCTGGAGCTGCTCGAGCGTTCACCGGCGCAGCGCGAGCATGCCGCCACCCTGGCGCGCAGCTTTGCGGCGCGCTTTGATGCCGATGCAGCCATTGAGGGCTATCTGCGCATTTACCAGCGTGTCTTGACGATGGAGACTGCGCTCAGCCCTGAGAGTGCGCTGGCATGAACGTGATGGTGTCGCGCCGAACGGCCTTGCAGCGCCTGTCTCTGCTGGTGGCGCCCTCAGCGGGCACGGCTTGGTTGGCGGGGTGCGGGGGCAGTGACCCGCCGCCGCCTTCCCCGCCCACGCCGCTCAGCCGCTTGAAGGCCGCACTTCTGAATGCGCCCTTGACGCGGGCCAGCCGCAGCGTGAACGTCACCCAGGGGGAGTCCAACTCGGTGGCATCGTCATTGGGCAGCGATGCGGTGTTCTACCCACCGCTGATCAACCCGGAGCGCCATTCGTTGATGACGATTCCCCAGGTCTGGGGCCACCGGCGAGACCGCTGGGAACTGCACGGCGGCTTCCCGGGGACCAGTGGCGGCCACCCCACGTACCCGGTGGCGCTGCCCTACCGCTCGGCGTCCACGCTCGACAGCAATGGCGTGTGTGGCCTGCACTTCATCTTTGACGGCCCGGCGTTCGAAATTCTTTTCTCCGGTGCAGGCGTCTGGGTCAGCCTGGTGGTCGACGGGCAGTACATGGCGCCGGGCATCATCCGCACCACCTTGAACGATGGCGTGGCAGGGGCGCCCCTGGACGCGTACGACGCCTTGTTGCGCTTTGACTTCGGCCGCGCTGCCACACGCCACATCTCGGTCTACGCCGTCTCGTCGCGCGGCCCGTGCGCCATCGTCACCGGCCGCAACCACAGCATCACCCCCTGGGACCGATCTGGTGAGGCGTCGGTCGGTGTGATGGCCGATTCCTATGGGGGCGGTGCGGGTCCCGACTGGCGCGGCGGGGCGTACTGGGAGGCGGCGGCCCGGCTCGGCATCCCGCACCTCGATCTCGACTCCGCAGGCGGCACCGGCTATGCCATCAACACCGGCAACGCCGATTCTCTCGACCCGGGCAATGCGTTTCGTGCCCGCTTGCCGAGCATCGTCGACGCCCGCCCCGACCTGTTCATCACGGCGGGTGGCATCAACGACAACAACGCATTTGCGATCCCGCCCACCTTTCCCACGGGGGCCGACGCGCTGGCAAGCTTCAACGCCGCCGTCACCGACTACTACCGCGAGCTGCGCAGCCGCTTGCCCGATTCGGTGCTGGCGTCGATCGGCCCCTGGTCGCCCAACGCCAGCTTCTCGACCCATGTGATGGCGCGCTCCAAGGCCGACACCATCAAGGCTGCGCTGCAGGCGGTGGGCGGGCCGTGGGTCTTCATCGACAACCTCGAGGGCACTTGGGTCAACAGCGCCGGCGCCAGTGCCCCGCCGACCGGGCCATGGCAGACCGGCACCGGCACCAGCGCCGCCCCCAACGGCACAGGCAACGGTGACCTGTACCTGTCTCACGACGGGGTGCACCCGAACCCGGCCGGCTTCGGCTACCTGGGCTCGCGCATTGCCACCGACCTGCGTGCGGCATTGATGGCGATGTGACCGCGTTCGCCTGACACCCGCATGTACTGGTCCCTCAACTCGGTGCGAGCCGTCCTGTCGGTTTGCGTGGTGCTCTACCACCTGGGCGGCACGATCGCACTGGAGCGCTACTTCCACTTCGACTTCTTCGCGAAGATCTTCGGGTTCGGTGGTGCACGCGTGCCGTTCTTCTTCGTGCTCAGCGGCTTCGTGTTGACGCTCGCTTACGCCAAGAGCCTCGACCAGCCGGGCAAGGTCTGGCCCTTTCTGAAGAAGCGCTTCATGCGCTTGTACCCCTCGTTCTGGGTCATCCTGCTGCTGGTGATGCTGCCTGCGATGTTCGTGCCCAGCTTGCGCGAGGCGATTCCGCACGACCCGTGGCAGATGTTCAAGACCTGGGCCTTGCTCCCGCAGCACCCGGGCGCCGGGTGGCCCACGGGTGCACCGGTCATCGTTGCCGCCTGGACGCTGCACTACGAGGTGGTCTCCTACCTTGTGCTGGCGGCGTGGATCTTCAACCGTGCAGTGGGGCTGATGCTGAGCCTGCTGCTGGTCGCCAATGCGGTGGCCTGCTCGCAGTGGCAATGCGGGTTCTACGGCGACTTTCTGTCAGCCGGCTACCTGCTGTACTTTGCCTATGGCGCTGCCACAGCCTGGTTGCTGCGACGCTTGCCGCCGATGAAGAACGCCATGCGTCTTGCCTGGGGCGCGTTGGCGGCCTATCTCGTGGTCGCGGTGGTGACCTACGAAAACCCCGCGCTCGACTGGATCAACGACACAGACCTGTCGTTCACCTCGCTGGCCTGCGTGATCCTGTTGTGCCTGGCGAATTCGGAAGATGGCCGGCCCCGCGAGCGCAACTCGGCATGGGTCAAGCTGCTGAGTGATTCGTCCTACGTCCTGTACTTGTTGCACTACCCGGTGATCAGCCTGGTGTGCAAGCTGGCGATGGCCGTGGGCTTGCGGGGTGCCGTGGGCGCGGTGATCACCTTCGTGGCGGCGCTGGTGTGCTGCATCCTCGCCGCGGTGGTGTTCCACCTGTTCATCGAGCGTCGGCTGGTGTCGCTGTCCTGGGCTCCGCCCCGGCCGGCGCGGGTGCCCGAATCGCCGTGACCGCACCGGGCCTGTCCTTCAGTTTGCGGGCAGGAACGCCGCCCCAGATTTCGTAGGCACCCACCGAGCGCGTGAGCACCGACCCCGCCGCCACCACGGCGCCGCGGCGGATGGTGACGCCTTTGAGCACCACCGTGTTGGCGCCGATCCAGACGTCGTCTTCGATGACGATGGGCGATTCGATACCGTCCGTTTGCTGGCCCATCGGGATGGCTCGCGACGAGAAGCCGTGGTCATGGTCGACGAAGCGGCAACCCGACGCGATCAAGGCGTTGGAGCCCACTCTGATGCCGACCCGAATGTTGAACTCGCAGCCGGCGCCGATGAACACCGTGTCTCCGAACCTCAAGCTCGGGCCTAGTTGGTAGATACCGTCGAACTTGAAATAGACATCATGTTCAAGGGTGCAGTTGTGCCCCAAGGACACCTGGTGCGGCCAGGTCGCGTGGATGCGGGGCAGGGTGGTGCCGCGACCGATGTGCATGCCCAGCGCTCCCCACCAGGCCGTACGCAAGGCGTCGGTCACATAGAGGCGGCCATGGGCCCGCAGGCGAAAGATCGCCCTCGCAAAGAAGGAGTTCATGGTGAAGGGCGGGGCGTGAGCGGTGGTCGTTCGACCCTGAGCGTGACCCAGCGGCGAATGGCATCGGTTCTGCGCTCGAACACGTACCAGAACAAGGCACCGAGCAGCAGCAGCACACCCAGCCACGCGATGAACTGGAGCAGCCCATTGGCGTCAGGCGGCAGTTTGCCGCTGCGGTAGAACACCGTCGCGATCAGCATCACCAGCGGAAAGTGCAGCAGGTACAAGGAGTACGAAAACTCCGATGACGCATGGGCGAACTTTGCCAGCCAGCTGGGAACTGCTTCGCGACGCAGGTTGACGAGGCCGATGCACAGCAGGCAGAAGGTGCCGCCCACCGCAAAATCGGCGGGGATTGCCAGCGTTGCCTGAAGCGAGCCCGTCTTGCTGTACATCAGCGCGGCACCGAACAGCAGCACCCCCGATGCGGTGGTGGCCCTCGCCGCTGCTGGCTTGAGCCGGCCGGCGAAGTGGTAGACGATCAGGCCCAGCAGCCAGACGAAATAGCCGTCGCGAATTCCGCTCGGTAGCCAGCTCAACACAAGCAGGGCCAGCATTCCCATGGCAATACGGGTGGCCAGGGACCGTGCGTTGCCGTTCGCCCGCCCACCGATGGCCAGCACACACAGCGGCAGGAGCAGGTAGTACCAGAACTCGTTCGCCAAGCTCCACAACGGGCCGTTGCTGCCAAAGACCGGGGCGACGATGGTCTGCAGGAACAGCAGGTTCAGCAGTGCAGTGGACAAGCTTGCCGAGTACGGCTCGTCGGGTGAGGGGCCTGAATTCCACACCGCGCGGTGGCTGCCGGCCAGCACCCCGGGGGCATGGCTGCTGATCCACCAGTCGACCAGGGCGGTGACCACCAGCGCCGGAACCAGCACCACCCACAGGCGCGACAGCCGGGCAATCGAATACTTCTGCCAGCTGAAGCTGTCTCGATGCCTGAGCACCGCACCTCCCACGAACAAACCGCTCAGCACGAAGAAGACCATGACCGCCTGGTGTCCAAAGCCGGTCGCCAGGTAAAAGATTTTTTGCCCCCAGGAGCTGGCGCCAAGCGACGCGTGGTCCATCAGGATGGCGCTGCGCAGGTGACCGGCACACACGGCCATGGCGCACAGGCCTCGGGCGAGATCGAGCCAGACGAAGCGTTGTTCGTGTGTCATGCCGCCGCCAGCGCCCACAGCTGGGCGGCCTGCAGATCGAGGCGATGTTCGTCGTACCAGCGGTGGCATCTGGCCGCAGTGAGTTCAAGCTCGTGTGCTCCAAGACCGGCGTCCACGCCTTCGATCAGTGTCTGCAGCGAGAAGTAGTCGCGGCCGCCCACCAGGCCATCGGTGTCTGGGCCAGGTGGGTGGGTGTCGATCACCACGCAGCCGTGCGCTGCATAGGCGGCGAACACGCCCGACTTGGCCAGGCAGTCGGCGGGGTAGTCCACCAGGGCAAATCGCGACAACAGCAACAGCTCACTCAGCTCAGCTTGTTCCAGCCGACCGAGGTGACGATGCGGCATGTCGAACATGGCCCATTTGGAGGCGCCGCCGCTGCCCACTTCGACCAGCTCGTGAATTCCCAGGCGCTGCAAGGTCGCCTCGTGACCCTGCAGCGCGTCGAAGACGCGCTGGCGCGTGGACGACAGGCCAAACACCACCGCGCGCGCGACACGACCCGAGGGCGGCGGCACGCTGCGTGGCTCACCCACATTCGAGAACACAGGCCGCTGGTGCAAGCGCACGCCGCTGCGAAGCTCACCGCTCAGCCAAGTCGCATGTCGTTGGGTGTTGGTCCAGGCCAAATCGGCCATCTGGGCGAGCAGGGTGGCGATGCGCTTCTGGGAACCCGACACCCAGAAGGCCGAACTCCAGGGCGGGCCCGCGGCAAAAAGCTCGTGAAACACCACCGTCAGTTTCAAGGTGTGTGAGCGGGCCGCACGCAAGGCCTGCAGCTCGTCGAGCAACCAGAAGCACACGCCTCGCTTGGCGTAGCCGTAGCCGGAAAAATGAAGCACGACCGAACAAGCCTGACGGCCGGGCTCGCCGATGCAAGCGTCGATGCGTTTGGCCAGCGAGTGCTCGGCCGCCAGCTTCTCCGACAGGGCGATCACGTGTGAGCTCAGGCCGCGAGCGTCCCATTGCGCCTTGAGGCATTGCAGGTAGTCGAACACGCCGCCCTGGCCCTCGGGCACAACCTGGATCAGCGAGGCTCTTGTTTCAGTGCGCATGGTAGGGATGGGTCCATAACAAAGAGGCGAGCTGAGCCGCGACCGCCGCCGAGTGGGCTTTCTGGCAGCCTTCGTTCAGGTGGTACAGCGTGTCGAAGAAACAGTCGATCGGGTAGCGCGATCGATTCGGCAGCGCCACGAAAGCCTGGCCCCTTGACTCGTAGAGCGAGCGCAGTCGCTCGACGTCGGCGGCTTCGACCGTCACCGAATCGGGCACTGTCGGCAGCCCGCCGACGACCAGGATGCCGTCTCGGCGTGCCTGCTGCAGAAAGCTGTCGATCACGCGGATGACGTCGGATGTCACCGGTACCTGCGCGCTCTCCGCCGCGCTCCCGCGCAAGAACGAGGCGTAGGCCTGGCTCCGCTGCGCCGTGTGCCCGCTTTCGTCACCCTGTGGCGTGAGGCTGTCGGTGCTGCTACGGCGGCGAAAGCCGCGGTGATCGAGCGCCATTTCGGCCAGGCCATGGATCAGGAACGGCAAATCGAACGACCCGTAGGCCGCGGTGATGCGTTCTGCGTCAAGCGACAGCAGGTAGTCGCGCTGGCTGTGCACCATCAAGGCGTTTTGCAGCCCGCCATGCATCTCGGCCTGGGTGAACCGGTATTGCCCGTATTCGAGCGGCATGTAGACGATGTCACCACGCCTCAACACCGGCCGCCATTGGTCGAGCAGAAAATCGAGCCCGATGCCCACGCCGATGGAGGCGTTGACACAGGGCTTGTTCAGTCTGGCCGTCAGTACCTCGCAGCGGTGGCTGTAGCGGCCGTTGCTGCCAGCGAGCAGCACGATCTTTGGAGAAGGCAGCTCGCGAGCGTAGGCGAGCTTGTAGTCAAGGCTCTTCTGGATCTCGCCTACCACCAAGGGCCTGTGCACGACCGAGAACACCGCCACGAAAAGTGCGATCGACAAGGTGACGAGACAGACCAGGGTGAGCAGCTTCTTCACGATGGGCTCGCCTCAGAACTGGAAGTAGAGAAATTCCGACGCCCGCCCGTACAGCACCCGCTGCAAGGCCAGCGCCGCACACGGCAGCACGAGCAGGTAGCGCCAGCGTGCGCTCAGTTGCGGCAGGTTGGGCGCGGCCAGAACGATGGCCAAGCCGAGCCCGATCATCAAGGCCATTTCCACGCAGCCCATTACCGTGCCATCGGCCAGGTAGGCGACCTTGCCCACGCCGTCGGCGATGTGGCCGAGCGCAGGGACGAGGGCAATGATCTGGTCGGGCAACACGGCGCCGTTCTGGCCCGCCATGCCCCGCAACAAGCTCAACGCGGTGGGCAGATCGGTCGCACGAAAGAACACCCAGGCGACCACCACCGCCAGGAAGGTAGCAAGCCATGAGATCGGCGCGGTGATGCGCGCGGCAATCTCGTGCTGGTGGCCCGGGCCGAACCTGTCGACCAAACGCCGCCAGGCATGAAACACCACCAGGTAGAGCCCGTGCAACCCCCCCCAGATGACGAAGGTCCAGCCGGCGCCGTGCCACAGACCGCCGAGCAGCATGGTCGCCAACAGGTTGACTTGTTGCCGCGCCAGGCCTCGCCGGTTGCCGCCGAGGGGGATGTAGAGGTAGTCGCGCAGAAATCGCGACAGTGTCATGTGCCAACGCCGCCAGAACTCGGCGATGTTGCGCGCCTTGTAGGGCGAGTCGAAGTTCATGGGCAGCTGCACGCCGATCATCAGCGCCAGACCGATCGCCATGTCGGAGTAGCCCGAGAAGTCGAAGTAGATCTGCAAGGTGTACGACAGCGCGGCGCCCCAGCTCTCGAACAGGCTCAGGGCTTGCATTTGTGCAGCTGCGAATGCGGGGCGGGCATAGCCGCCGAAGGCATCGGCCAGCACGGTCTTCTTGAACAGGCCCAGGATGAAGATCACGCCACCATCGGCGAGGCGTTCGGCGCTGAAGCGAAAGATGTCGGGCCGCGCGAACTGCGGCATCATTTCCTTGTGGTGCAGGATCGGGCCGGCCACCAGGTGCGGGAAGTAGGTGACGAACAAGCCGTAGCGCACGGGGGCGAAATCGGCGGCCTTGCGCTGATGCACGTCGACCAGGAACGCGATCTGGGTGAAGGTGAAGAACGAGATGCCCAGCGGCAGCTCGGCGGCCTCGAATCGATAGGCCGAACCGGTCAGCCACGCCGCACTGTCGACCAGGAAGGCGGCGTACTTGAAGTACACGAGCAGCGCGAGGTTGATGGCGATGGCAGCGATGAGCAGGCTGCGGCCTGACAGCCCTGAGAGCAGGCCGGTGCTTTGCCCCATCGCTTTGGCAGCGATCTCCCGCCCGGCCACGAAGTTGAAGGCGATCGATGCCAGCATCAGCGGCAACCACTGCGGGTTCCACCAGCCATAAAAGAACAGCGAGGCGAGCGTCAACCAGGCCAGGGCCCACTGTGTGCTCCACCTGGCCAGCAGGAAGAAGCCGAGCAGGGTCAGCGGGAGAAAGCCGAAGATGAACTCGGGTGAGTTGAACAGCATGCGCGTGGGGCGCCCGGGGCCGTATGCAAGCAGCCCGGCCCGCGCCGATTACCGTCTCGTCGTGGTCTTGACGCTGCCGGCGGCGCCGAGGTCGTAAGAGAACACGCGGGCGCTCTGCTCCTCGTAGCTGCCACCGACCGAGCGGGTGGCGAAGCCCACGCCAAATGAGCCGGGCCCGCCCGATGCATTGGCGAACACGTAGTCATTGCCGTACTCGGCCGCGCCGGGCAGCGTGCCCAAGACGCTGGCGGTGTCGGTCAGGCTGTCGTAGCTCACGAGGTTGGCGCCGCTGAAGGCGCGCGTGCCAAAGCCCTGTGCGAAGACGAAGCGGGTGCGGCTTTCGCTGGCGTTGAAGTTTTCGATGCCGGCTTCTGCCACACCCATCGGGAAGCCGCCTGCGGCCGTGTACAGCGTGAGCCCGTTCTCGTCAATGATCTTGAGGGTGTGGGTTACGTTCGCACTGCCAATGCCGTCGACCTGCCACTGCTGATGCCGGCCGTTGGCGCTGGTCTGCACGGTGGGCTTGGTGGTGATGGGGTAGGTTTCCTCGACCCGGGCGCCGTTGGCCTTGTTGACACGCACGAGCTTGTTGTCGTCTGGTGTGAACACCGTCAGGTAGAGCACGTTGCTGCCCATGCTGGCTACGCTGATCAGGCCGGTGCCGCTGGCGATCTGCACGGCCGTGGGGGCGGCGCGCGTGATCCGCAAGACACGCCAGGGCGAACTGAAGGTGTTGGCCGGATTGCCGTCGTAGACGTAGTAGGCGTTGGCATCGAAGCCGATCAGTTGCCAGCCGTTGCCGGCGGTGAGCGTCGCACCCAGCGGTGATTCGGTGACGGCGTTGCCGCTGCCGAAGCTCAGCACGCTGAGCTGGCTGCCGTCTTCGACCAGCGCCGATTCGAAAGTGCTTCCCACCACGCGCGTAATGGCGGGCGTACCGGCGGTGCGGGTGGTGATCGTGTTGTTGCTCGACGCGGCGTTCCAGAGTTCGACATGGCGCGGGTAGACCCAGCCGCGCGGGGCCATCGTCCCCGGGTCACGTGCCACGTCCAGCGGGTGGTCGCCAGTGAGCACGCTGTAGCCGATGGTCGCGCTGCTGGACAAGCGCACCTCGGCGCGGCCGTCGTCGCTTGTGCCGCAGATGCCGTCGGCGCCGCCGGTCGACACGATGAAGCGTGAGTTGTCGGGCACCGCATGGTCGTTGGCCGTCAGCACGAAGCGGCAGGCCGAGTTGGTGTTCGAGCGTTTCACCTGCGAAGCGGGCGATGAGCCGTTGGCCTGCATGGGCACGCTGCGCACGTCGCCGCCAAAGATGTAGACCAGCGCGTGCGGCCGGATGTCGCTCGCGTTGCGCAGGCCGGCGTTCACCGTGCCGCGTAACACCAGGCGGGTGTCGCTGATGGCTTCGCTGGCCACCTCGACCACGTACTCGTTGTCGGGCAGGCTGGGGTGCACCAGCGAGAGGCCGTGCTTCAGCGAGCTGGTCGACCCCGAGGCCTTCAGGGTCCAGCCATAGGCGCCCGATGTCGGGTTGGCCAGCGGCGGGCTCGTGGTGGCGGTGCCGTCATCGCCGCCGCCGCAGGCTGTGAGCATGGTCAGCAGCGCGATGAGGGCTGCAATGGTTCTTGTGCGCTGAAGGTGTGTAGGCATGACAAGGTTCAGTGACGTGGCGGGATCGATTCAGCCGATGCCGCCTGGAGTTGGGAGAAGTGCCTCATCACGCGCGGAACGTAAGAGGCGGTCTCTGCGAAAGGAGGGATTCGATTTCTGTGGCGCACGACAGCCGCAGCGCCTGCGTTGTAGGCAGCCAGGGCCAAGGCTGTGTCTTGCCCGAACTGATCGAGCAGGTGGCGCAGATGCTGGGCACCGGCGGTGATGTTCTGCCTCGGGTCAAACGGGTCTGTCACGCCGTAAGCCCGGGCTGTGGCCGGCATCAGTTGCATCAGGCCCAGTGCACCGCGTCGTGAAACCGCATGAACGGCATGGCCCGATTCGACGGCAATCACGGCGTTCAGCAGCTCCGGTGCAATGCGTTGCGCCCTCGCGGCGCGATGGATGATCTCCGTGAACTGGCTGTTGGGCTGCGGCACGGTTGCGACATGATGGTCTGTCTGGCGTGCAGGTGCCGCCGCGGTGAACGCTGCGACGACGATGCGTGCCCCGGGCATCCGGGCCTGATCGGTCAGAAGAACTGTCCCTTCATCGCCATCGACACGAAAGATGGAATTGCCTTGCGAAGCGCTGCTGCTGCCATGCATGGCCATCACGGCCATGCAGGACAACGCAGCTCGGCGCACGATGGCTCTGAACGAAATGGCCGTGAAGACAGACATGTCAACCTTGATGGACCTCGGCAATATGGCTGCGCAAGGTAGCAGGCGGATATGACAGCCGTATCACAACCCGGATGAAACGATCGGCCACAAGGCTGTCATCAACGCCCATTACCGTCGCCTGCCTAACTCCAGAGGTGCGGGCCGATGAAACGCGATGAATCCATCCCCATTGACGCGACGTGCGTGGCCGAAGCCGCGCCGCAGCCCCTTCGTGCAAAGCGTGCGCTGATCACCGGCGTGACTGGGCAGGATGGGGCCTATCTGAGCGAGTTTCTGCTCGGCAAGGGCTACGAGGTGCATGGCATCAAGCGGCGGGCTTCGCTGTTCAACACCGAGCGCATTGATCACCTGTACCAGGATCCTCATGAGCACGACCGTCGCTTTGTGCTGCACCACGGCGACCTGACGGACAGCACCAACCTCACACGCATCATCCAGCAGGTTCAACCCGACGAAATCTACAACTTGGCTGCCATGAGCCACGTGGGCGTGTCGTTTGAGATGCCCGAATACACCGCCAACGCAGATGGCACGGGGACCTTGCGCATTCTTGAAGCCATGCGTCTTCTGGGGTTGGAGAAGTCCACCCGCTTCTACCAGGCCAGCACCAGCGAGCTTTACGGTTTGGTGCAGGAAACGCCGCAGAGCGAAACCACACCTTTCTACCCGCGCAGCCCTTACGCAGTGGCCAAGCTCTACGCCTACTGGATCACGGTGAACTACCGCGAGGCCTATGGCATGTTTGCGTGCAATGGCATTCTCTTCAATCACGAAAGCCCATTGCGCGGCGAGACCTTCGTCACACGCAAGATCACGCGCGCCATTGCCCGCATCGCGCTGGGGCTGCAGGACTGCCTTTACCTCGGCAACCTCGGCGCCTTGCGCGATTGGGGGCATGCCAGAGACTTCGTGGAAATGCAGTGGCTGATGTTGCAGCAAGACGAACCCGAAGACTTCGTGATTGCCACCGGCGTACAACACAGTGTCCGGCAGTTCGCGACCTTCGCGGCAGCAGAAGTGGGCGTGACACTTGAGTTCAGCGGGAGCGGCGCCGACGAGGTGGGTGTCGTGGCTCGGATGGATGCTCCGGTCAGTGGCATGGCCGCTGCCTGCAAGGTGGGTGATGTCGTGATCCGGGTCGACCCACGGTACTACCGCCCGACGGAAGTCGAGACGCTACTGGGCGATCCGTCCAAGGCCAAACGCAAGCTCGGTTGGGCTCCGAGCACTGATTTTCGATCTTTGGTGAGCGAGATGATGCAGGCCGACTACAACTCGGCCCGACGCGACAGCCTGCTGCGAGAGGCAGGGTTTGCCACCTTCGACTACCACGAGTAGTTGCGTCGGTCGTAAATGGTATAAATCATATACACCATTTATTGCCGAGGATCCGATGGCCATGACCCGAACTGCCACCAAGACAACTGCAAAACAACCTGCAGTCGCTCCACGGGCCGTTGAACGGAGCCCCGCTGCGGCGCCGCGAAAGCGCGCAGCGGCCGCGACCAAGGTCGCCCAGGCGCCCGTGGTGGCAGATGTGAAGGCCGCAGGCAAGCTCGTGCGAGACAGCTTCACGATGCCGCGTCAGGACTTCGACCTGATCCCCGCACTGAAGAAGCGGGCACTGGCCTTCCAGCGACCGACCAAGAAGAGTGAATTGCTGCGCGCCGGGTTGCAGGCCTTGGCCGCGCTGGATGACAAGCGACTGAAGGCTGCGCTCGATGCCCTCGTTGCCATCAAGGCCGGCCGCCCCAAGAAGACTGGGTGAGTGCCTGGCTGCGCAGTGGCCACACGGGGAATCGAAACTCGACGCCCCTGCGGCTTTGTGCACACTCGCGCTTGACCTGTGCAGGCATCGAACGCCTGCATGTCACACGGGATCGCGAGCATGTCTTTCGGATTACACCCGAAGGAAGAACCCGTGGATTCCGTCATCTTCACTCAGTACCGTCGCTTGCTTGACGAGCTGGCCTGCCGCATGTCGCACCCTGGCAGCTGGGCCGGCATTCCGCGGCTTCTAGACCAGCTCTACCGACTTCGGCGCGAGTACGAGCGCCACAAGGAATCGGTCTCGGCCCGCTGATCGGTCGTGCCATCAGCAGTTGGTTGGATCGACCTTTGAAAACCGGCTTCTGGATCGAGGTCCGAGGCTTCAGGTGGCGCTCAATGCTTCGGCGACGCGACACCGGCGCATGGAACTCGACGGCGTGGCGATGGTTTCCCCGCTTTCCAGGCAACTCTTGGGACGTCAGTTCGTCCACATTGCCGAGTAGCGGATGTCTTGAGCGACTCAGGACGACGCGCGACTTCTTGCAGACCTTATTTCCGGCCTGAGGATGGCAAGTACTTTGACGTACTCACAAGCCTTTGGTCGTTGGGTCAAGTCCAACACGGCCTACCACCTCTTCAAGCCGCATGCGAGAGTGCCTTGTGC
>NZ_JADMJX010000309.1 GCF_018780185.1 Rhizobacter sp. | reverse complement strand
TGCGCGGCAAGGCCACCGACAAGGTGACGCAGTACCGGCACCAGTCGCTCTCGACCTTCGGCATTGGCGCCGATGTGAGCGAGGCGCAATGGCGCGCCGTGCTGCGCCAGTTGATCGCGCTCGGCCATGTGCGCACCGAAGGTGAATACAACACGCTGGAGCTCACGGCGAGTGCGCGCGAGGTGCTGCGTGGTGACGTGAGCCTGTTGCTGCGCGTGGCGAGCGACACGCCCAAACGTGGCAAATCCGGCAAGACCGGCAAGGTCACGCGCGGCAAGGACAAGCCGCCGCCCATCACGCTCGACGACGAAGGCACCGAGCGTTTCACTGCTCTCAAGGCCTGGCGCGCCGAGGTGGCCAAGGAGCATGGACTGCCGGCCTACGTGATCTTTCACGACGCGACGTTGGCCGAGATGGCGCGCGCCAAGCCCACCTCGCTCGACGAGATGTCGACCATCAGCGGCGTGGGCGCAAAGAAGCTCGAAGCCTACGGTCGCGAGATTTTGCGGGTCTTGGCACTGGCGTAAGCTGGCGGTTCGTCTGCAGGAGACCGCCATGACGCCATCGACCGTTCGCCACACCCTGCGCTGCGTCGCCCTGGTGGCCGCCGCGTGCCTGTCGGCCTGCGGCGGCGGCACCGAAAGCGACACGCCACAGAACAACGTCGGGTCGCAGACCGCGCAATCGGTCAGTGCCAACACGCTGGTGCTCGGCCCCGACTCCGTGAGCGCCAACGTGGCCGTGCTGCGCACCGCGCAGGCGGTGGTGGCCAGCGGTCAGGCCACCACGACCATCGCCTGCGGCGGCGGCGGCACGGCGCGCTTCACGGTGAGCGGCGGCACCAGCTTGTTCAACGGCCTGCTCGATGCCGGCGAGCGCTACAGCATGCTGTTCGACAACTGCCGCGTGTCGGCCGGTGCCGAAACTCTCAGCGGGCTGATGAGCATCGACGTGATCAGCGCCTCGGCCAACGAGATGACGCTGCAGACCAGCACCCAGGGCATCGTGGTCGCACGCCCGCACCGCACGCTGACGCTGAACGGCAGCTCCATCATCTCGCAGTCGACCGTCACCAACGGCACGACCGTCACCACGACCAACCGTTGGGTGTCACCGCAAATCGCACTCACCAGCCTGCACAACGCCAACCTGAGCAGCTTGAGCTTCAGCAACGTCGACCTCACCACCACCAGCACCACCGTCAACGGTGTGCTGACGGGCAGCACCAGCAGCGGCACGCTCACGATCACCGTGGCCTGGCCCGGCAACAGCTGGTCGGCCACCATCGCGACGCAAGGCCCGGCGTCTTATGACGCGAACGGCGTGGCCACCCAAGGCAGCTGGTTGATGACACTGCCGCACGACCGCATCGGCCTGACGGTGGCTGCCGGGCTGGCCACCGTGGTGCTCGACAACGGCGCCAACGGCAGCATCGAGCACACCTTCTTCTTCAGCGTGTTGGCCTTGATCGCAGCTGCGGCCTGAGCCAGCCGGCGCGGCTCTCAGGCTGAGAAGCTGCGGTAGGTCGACATCAGCCGCGCGTAGGCCGAGGTCACACGGTCGAAGCACTTCGGGTCGCGCTTGACGTGGGCGTCGTACATGAAGCCGGTGAGCAGCGAGAAGATCTCGAACACCAGCTGCTCGGGGTCGGTGTCGGGTCGCAGGTGGCCGCGCTCGACCGCCTGCTTGGCGGTGCGCTCCAGCGTCTGGCGCCAGACCATCATGCCGTTGACGAGCCGCGAGCGCAGCGCATCGGGGTGGGCATCGGGGTCGTTGTCGAAGGTGTTGACGGCGTAGTGCGAGGCAATCAGCGCGGTGAGCTCGTTGCCGTGGTGCACCCAGCGGTGCACGATGGCATTCAGCCGCGGCAGGCCGGCCGGCTCTGACAGCGTGGGCATGAAGACGGTGAGCGCAAAAACGCGCTCGTATTCGTCGAGCACCAGGATTTGCAGGCTCTCCAGCGAGCCCACGCGCACGAAGACACCGCTCTTGCTGATGCCCAGTTTTTGGGCAATCGAGTTCAGGGTGAGGTTCTGCAACCCCGTGTTGACGGCGATGTCCATACCCGCCGCCACAATCGCCGCGAGCGTTTGCTCACTCTTCTCGCGCTTCCGAGCCATCTCTTTTCTCACGATCCATATTGGTTACTGCCAAGAAGTATAGGGACGGGGGTGCCACATGAATCCCCCCCGAAATGACGACGGGCTCTGTGTCAAGTAGTGCCGTGAGTTATGCACTGGCTTGTGTGGACCAAGTGCAACAGACGCTTCAGGCACGGGAGTTCCGGTTCGAAAAGACAAGTGAGTACTTGTCTTTGGTGAACCGTTATGAGCTACCTGATCCGCACCGCCCTTCTCGCCCTTGCCGTAACGGCCATGGCGCCGAACGCCCAGGCCGGCACGATCGGCTTCCACGTTGCCAGCCACCATGCGCCGGCCAAGAACTACAACAACTCCAACCCCGGCATCTATTACCGCCACACCGAAGGCTGGACGGCCGGCGTCTACCGCAACTCGCTGCGCAAGACCAGCGTGTACGCCGGTTACACCTGGAAGTTTGGCGTGCTCGACGTGACCACTGCCGGCGTCACCGGCTACTTCGACAAGGTGCAGCCGCTGCTGGTGCCGTCGATCTCGCTCTTCACGTACCAGGGCATCACGCCGCGCATTGCCTACATCCCACGGGTGGAAAAGAAGATCGGCTCGCATGTGCTGCACTTGATGGTCGAGTACTGACCCGAAGCGCCCGCTCAAGGGGTAATGCTGATCGTCACCAGGTTGCTGTCGGCGGCATTGCCGGCGTTGTCGAACGCGCGCGCGAACACGATCACCGAGCTGCGCCCGTCGGCGGGCACCAGCAACTGCCAGTCATACGGCGAGAAGCCGTCGGAGCCCAGGCGCACGGCAGTGTTGCCGTCGTAGCGGTAGAAGCTCACCCGGTCGATGCCGTTTTCATCGGCCGCGGCAGCGACCAGGCGCACGCTGTCGCCGGCAAAGGCCGACAGCGACGACGCCGCCAGCTCCACCACCGGCGGCAGGTCGTCGTAATCGTCGAACTCCAGGTAGATGCCACCGCCGCACGCAGCCAGCAGCACACTGGCCAGAACGGCCAGCGTGCGGTGGCGCCAACGCTGCAACAAGCTCATGGCGGCATGCTACGCCCGGCGTTGCGACGCATCAACCGCGCTCAGCCACGTTTCAGGCGGGCCAGCTCGTCGGCCACCAGGCGCACCACCAGCCGGTCGAGCGTCTGCACCGAATACTGTTTGACGTCGTGCACGGTCTGCGAGCCGGGGCCGCTGCCGGGGTTGCTGGCATCGCGGTAGGTCAGGAAGACGAAGCGGCCCGCGGTGTACTGCGCCATCTGGCGGTAGATGTATTCGCCCACCGGGTCGAGGCCGCTCGCGCCCACCGCAAACAGCTTGATGCCCTTGGCCAGCGCGGCCTGCATGTCGCGGTCGTATTGCGGGCCGCCGTAATCGAGGTGTGGCGGTGCGTCGGCCACCAGCACCACCATGCGGGCAGCCTGCTGACGCCAGCTGAGACCGTGCACCACCTCGTGCAAGGCTTCGTTCAGCGCTTCGGGGGTGTCGCCCCCACCGTGCGCCTGCACGTTGGCGAGCTGTTGCTGAAAGGCGCCGAGGTCGTCGGTGAAATCGTGCGTGCGGGTCACGTAGGCATCGCCGCGGTCGCGGTAGGCCACCAGGCCGTAGCAGATGTCGGGTTGGCCGGGCAGCTGGGCGATCTGCTGCGCCATGGCACGCATCGAGTGCTTGAGCTTGGCGATCTCGTCGCCCATCGAGCCGGTGGCGTCGATCAGGAACACCAGGTCGAGCCGCACCAGCGCATTCGCCACCGGCCCCAGGCGCACCTGCACCGCGTGTGATTGGCCACGCAGCAGCATCGCGCGGCTTTGCAGGCCGCCCTTGCGCACCGCCACGCCGAGCGTGCGTTCGCTGATGTCGGGCGACATGAAGGCGCGCGGGTGCAGCCACACGCGGCCGGCGGTGTCGGTGCGGGCCCACATCAGCGGCTGTGCGACGCCGGGGCGCTGCACCGCGACCTCGGCGTCGTGCACCGGGTGGCCTTGGGCGTCGGTCACTTCGAGCAGGTAACGCTCGGTGATGTCGCGCTCGCGCACCGGCAGCTGGCGGTTGCGCTGGCGGTAGGCGAGGTACTCGCCGAAGTCGGCGTTGTCGTCGACCATGCCGGCGGTCACGGTGGGGTTGATGGGCCGGTGCGGCTGCGGTGCTTGTGGCCAAGGCGAGGGTGCGATGCCGGCGGCGGCATCGGCGGTAGCACGCGATTCGGCGATGGGCGCCTCAGACGCTGGCGCGCCCGCAGCCTCGCGGCGTTTGGCCAGTGAGGCTTCGTCGTCGCGCGACGATTTCATCTCGCGCCCGTGCAGCTTGCCGGCGCCTTGCTGCCCACCGCCGCCCGGCACTTCGCGCAGGCTTGGCAGGCGATGGCAGTGGGTGGCCGAGGGCGCGCTGAACGTGGGCGGCGTGAAGTCGATGTCCGTTTGCGGCGGCGGGTCTTGCCAGGCCGGCGGCCACATCTCGCGCTCGGCCGAGGTGGCGGTGCAGGCCACCAGCAACAGGCTCATCAGAACGGCCGGCACGGCAGCGCGGCGGGTGGGGGCATCGGTGCTCATGGACATCTCCAAAGTGAAAGGGTCACCCGGCATGACACGTGGCAGCCGATGCGATGGGGTGAAATAAATTTCACCCCGTTTGAGCACCTCCGCCGTATCAAACAGGAGTGAGGCAGACTTCCCACCCGATGAGCGACACGAACGAGCTGAGCGATGACGAGCTGATGGGCGCCTACGCCAGTGGCGACGCCACCGCGTTCGAGCGCCTCTACGCACGCCACCAGGCCGGGCTGTACCGCTTCATCCGTCGCCTGCTCGGCAACGGGCTCGCGGCGCAGACCGACGAGGTGTTTCAAGACACCTGGCTCAAGGTGGTCAACGCGCGCCAACGGTGGGAGCCGCAGGGCGCGAGCTTTCGCACCTGGCTCTACACGCTGGCCAACCACCGCGTGATCGACATCTGGCGGCGCAGCGGGCGCGAGGTGTCGATCAGCACCGACGACGACTCGCCGTGGGAGCCCGAGGCCGGCGCGGCCTGGCAACAGTGGCCGGCCCCGTCGCCGCAGAGCGAAGACCTGGCCTTCTGGCGCCGCGCCGGTGAGCGCCTGTTGGGCTGCCTGGACGAGCTGCCACTCGCCCAACGTAGCGCCTTCTTGCTGCACCACGACGACGAGCTGCCGCTGGCCGAGGTGGCGCGTGCGCTCGAAGTTGGCTTCGAGACCGCCAAGACGCGGTTGCGTTATGCGATGAGCAAGCTGCGCACCTGCATGGGGGCTTACCTCGCGCCCATGCAAGGGGGATCGTCATGACCGATGAAGAGCGCGACGCTCATCTGCGAGCGGCCTTGCGGCATGCGCCCGATGCGCAGCTGCAGCCGCCACCCGCGCTGAGCGACCTCATCTTGAAAGAGGCGCGGGCCAAAGCGCGTGATGCCTTGCCGCCAGCGCCTGCGCCACGCCACCCGCTGTGGCGTGCGTGGGACTGGTTGGCCCGGCCCTCGGTTGCTACGGCCTTTGCCGGGGTGATGGTCGCCACCTTGATCGGCCTGATGTGGTGGGATCAACCCATGGACGAGGCGATGCCGCGCCCGCCCATACCGGCGGCAGCGCCTGCGCCGGTGGCCCCACCACCGCCCGCCGCGCCGATCGCCGAAGTCGCACGCCCTGCACCGGCGGCTGAGCCGACTCAGGCGCCACAGCGCAAGCCGGCGCCAGCCGCCAAGCCCGCGCCCCCGGCTGCACCTGCTCGCGAGCTGGCTGCGCGCGAAGAAGCGGCCGCGCCGGTCGTGGGCGGCGCAGCACAGCCCGCGCGCGAAGCGGCCCCGACTGTCGCCCTGGCCGCGCCACCGCCTGCACCCGCACCCGCACCCGCGGCCGACACGGCGACGACCGGTGCGGCCGCGATGTCACGCGCCCAGTCGTTCGACGAATCGAAGCGTCAGCGCAACGTGGCCTCGGCGGACTCGCTTGGCAGAGCCGCCAGAACCGAAGCGCGCGCGACCGAATTGCGTCACAGCGTGGCCCAGGTACGCGCCGCCATCGCCGCCGAACCCGCACGCTGGATGTGGCAGCGCGACGGGGGACCCCAGCAGGCCATGAACGACGTGGTGAGCAACTGGCTGGCGCGGCTGGATGCCGACGCGGGTGACCGCTGGCAGCCGGTGGATGCGTCCACCTTGCGCCCTGGCCGCGAGATCCGCCTGCTGCGCGACGGTCACACCGCGCACGGCTTTCGGCTCGTTGAAAACGGCGTGTTGTGGCGGCCCCCCCAGGGCCGCTGGCAGCACGTGACACTCCCGCCGACGAGTCTGAGCGCGCTCGAAACAGGCGCTCCCTGACGGCCATTTCAGATGGGTTCGTGAAATTGTCCGCTCAAATGGCCGGGCAGTTCGCCAGGGCTTGGCTACATTGCAGCTTGTCAAATGCACAGCTGCCCAAGAAGGGCGGGCCGAGAAGCGCCGGACGAGCGCCAGGGAGAACAAGGCAGTGGTCACGCAGGGGAGAGGCGCAAAGCGTCATCGCCGAGCGGGTACCTGTTCTCCCACGGTGACCGTCGTCGCCGGGCGAGTGCGTCTAGACACAGTTCCCCCCATGTCTTTGCGGTGCCATGTCGGTCCGCAATCCGTGGTCGTGTTCGATCGCATCGCCGTCGGAGGCTTCTTGAAAAACGTTTGCTCTACAGCCGCAGTCACGCGCGCTTTCTCCCGACTTCCAACCTTCGCCGCGTTGGCCCTCGCGGCGGTCATTGCCGCTTGCGGCGGAAACGATGAACAGACCGGCACGCCGATCACCGCTCCGGTCGTACAGCCAGGCAGCATTGGCGGCCGCGTGCTCTCGGCCAGCGATGGTCAACCCGTGGCGGGTGCCACGGTCGTTGTCGACGGCGCCACCGTCACAACAGGGGCCGACGGTGCGTTCGCGTTCGCTGGCCTGACCCAGGTTGATCGACTCTTGGTCACGATCACCGCCCCGGGCTATGCCTCGACAGTGCGGGTCACCGCCGTGACCGGTGGTCTCACCACCACCGTACCAGCTCAGCTCATGCCTTTGGCCGCCACGGTGAGCCTCGACGCCGCTGCCGGTGGCACGACCACCGTTCCCGGCTCCACCGCCCAGGTGACTTTCCCTGCCGGTGCCGTCGTCACAGCCGCCGGCGCGGCTCCGACGCAGCCCGTGCTGGTGCAGCTCACCCCCTTCAACCCCGCCGAGGACGCGACCCTCGTACCAGGCGACTACCGCACCACGAACAGTGGCGCTGCAGCCTGGGTCGAGAGCTACGGCGCCATGACGGTCGTGTTGACCGACGCGGCCGGTGGCTCGTACAACCTCGCCGCAGGCCAGAGCGCCACCATCCGCATCCCGGCTGCGAGCCGCGCGGCCACGTTGCCAGCGACCGTCACGCTTTACGGCTTCAACGAAAGTACCGGTCAATGGGAAAGCGGAGGCACCGCCACGCTCGGCGGCACCGCCCCGAACCAGTACTACGAGGGCACGGTCACCCGTTTCACGACCTGGAACACCAACAACATGCTCAGCACCGTGCAGGTCACAGGCTGCGTGCAGGACTCTGCTGGCCGCCGCGTAGCTCGCGCACGCATCGAGCTCGACGGCATCACCTACTCGGGCACGACCAACGTCCTCAGCGACCGCTCTGGCAACTTCTCCGTGCCGATGCGCAGCAACGCCTCGGCAGCGCTGCACGCCCGGTCGGCCTCGCTGCTGTCGAACACACGTGCCGTCACCACCCTCACGGGCAACGTGCCGCTGGGCTCACCCTGCCTGATCCTGGCCGAGGGGGCAATCGGCATCAAGCTGAGCTGGGGCCTGCAGCCGCTGGACGTCGACTCGCACCTGCTCACCCCGCACGGCACGCACATCTCGTACCTCGCCAAGGGCTCACTGACGGCAGCACCGTTTGCCAACCTCGACATCGATGACGTCACTTCGTTCGGCCCGGAGATCGTCTCCATCCGCCGCCCGGCGCAAGGCACGTACCGCTACTTCCTTCACAACTTCTCCGGCACCTTCAGCCCGGGCATGACGGGGTCACCGGTGAAGGTCGAAGTCACGTACAACGGCAACACCACCGTCTACAGGCCGGGGGCCGGCGAAGGCACCCTCGAGTACTGGCATGCGTTCGACATCGTGATCGACAGCCAATGCGCCGTCACGATCACCGCCGCGAACAACTGGTCGGCGACCGAGCCTGCCAACCCGAACGCGGCCGGCACAGCCATCACCTACTGCAACTGACGAGACCCCATCTCGCGGCCGGCGCCATGCCGGCACGGGGGCGAGCCCGTCGGGCTCGCCCTTTTTTTTTGATGCCCGCACCCGCGCGGCATGGCGGCGGATGTCAGCAGGCGAGCACCCTTGCGTCGCTATCATGATCCGTTTAGCCCCCAGCACCCATGCCGCCTCGCAAACCTGCCCCACCCGAACCGTCGATCGAAGCGCCGATGATCCGCGTGCGTGGGGCGCGAACGCACAACCTGAAGAACATCGACCTCGACATCCCGCGCAACAAGCTGGTGGTGATCACGGGGCTCTCGGGTTCGGGCAAATCGAGCCTCGCCTTCGACACGCTGTATGCCGAAGGCCAGCGCCGCTATGTGGAGAGCCTCTCCGCCTACGCGCGCCAGTTCCTGCAGTTGATGGACAAGCCCGATGTCGACGTGATCGAGGGCCTGTCGCCCGCCATCAGCATCGAGCAGAAAGCGACCTCGCACAACCCGCGCTCCACCGTGGGCACGGTGACCGAGATCCACGACTACCTGCG
>NZ_JADMJX010000177.1 GCF_018780185.1 Rhizobacter sp. | reverse complement strand
TGTGCATCTCGTCGCCGGTGCGGTCGAGGAAGCCGGTGTTGATGAAGGCCACGCGCGAGGCGGCGGCGGCAATGCAGGCCTTCAGGTTGACGCTGGTGCGGCGCTCTTCGTCCATGATGCCCAGCTTGACGGTGCTGTCGGGCAGGCCCAGCAGGGCTTCGACGCGCGAGAACAGCTCGGCGGCAAACGCCACCTCGGCCGGCCCGTGCATCTTGGGTTTGACGATGTAGACCGAGCCGGTGCGCGAGTTCTTGATGCCGGGCTTCTTGGTGCGCGCGAGGTCGTGCAGCGCGATGGTGGTGGTGACCACCGCGTCCATGATGCCTTCGGGGATCTCCCGCTCTTTTCCATCCTTGTCGGCGTAGAGGATGGCCGGGTTGGTCATCAGGTGGCCCACATTGCGCACGAACATCAGCGAGCGGCCGTGCAGCGTGACCGTGCCCTTCTTGGGGCCGTTGTAGACGCGGTCGGGGTTGAGGCCGCGGGTGAAGGTCTTGCCGCCTTTGCTCACCTCTTCGGTCAGCGTGCCCTTCAGGATGCCGAGCCAGTTGCCGTAGGCCAGCACCTTGTCTTGTGCATCGACCACGGCGACCGAATCTTCGAGGTCGAGGATGGTCGAGAGCGCCGCTTCGAGGATCAGGTCGGACACGCCGGCCGCGTCGGACTTGCCGATGGGCGTGTTGCGGTCGATGCGGATGTCGAGGTGCAGGCCGTTGTGCTGCAGCAGCACCGACGACGGCGCGGCGGCGTCGCCCTGGTAGCCGATGAACTGCTTGTTGTCCTTGAGGCCGGTGGTCTTGCCGTTCTTCAGCGCGACGAGCAGCTTGCCGCCCTTGACGGTGTAGCCCGTCGAGTCGATGTGCGAGCCCTTGTCGAGCGGCGCGGTGCGGTCGAGCACGTAGCGCGCGTACTCGATGACCTTGGCGCCACGCACCGGGTTGTAGGCACCGGCGCGGGTGGCGCCATTGGCCTCGGACAGCGCATCGGTGCCGTACAGCGCGTCGTACAGCGAGCCCCAGCGTGCGTTGGCGGCGTTGAGTGCATAGCGCGCGTTGAGGATCGGCACCACCAGCTGCGGGCCGGCCTGCAGCGCCAGCTCGGCGTCGACGTTCTTGGTGGTCGCCTTGGCCTTTTTCGGGTGCGGTGTCAGGTAGCCGATGGCCTCCAGGTGCTGGCGATAGGCCTTCATGTCGGCGATCGGGCCCGGGTGGGCGCTGTGCCAGGCGTCCATCTCGGCCTGCAGGCGGTCGCGCTCGGCCAGCAGCGCGATGTTCTTGGGCGCGAGGTCGCGCACGATGGCGTCGAAGCCTCTCCAGAACTTGGTCGCTTCGACGCCGGTGCCGGGCAGCACCTGGTCTTCAATGAAACGGTGCAGCTCGGTGGCCACCTGCAGGCTGTGGACGGGGGTGCGTGCGGTCATGGTCTTCCTCAGGGAATCGGCAAAAGAAGGAATCTATTCGATATCCCGGCGTTTATTAAGTGGCTTGAACAAGCAAGATTCATGACTTCACGAGAGGTAATCTTGTGACCCATGGACAAGCTCAAACAAATCGAATCCTTCGTCGCCGTGGCCGCCAAGGGCAGCTTGACCGCCGCGGCGGCGGCCGAAGGCATCGCCCCGGCGGTGGTGGGCCGGCGCATCGACGCGCTGGAAGAGCGCCTGGGCGTCAAGCTGCTGCTGCGCACCACGCGGCGCATCACGCTGACGCACGAGGGCAGCGCCTTTCTCGAAGATTGCCAGCGCCTGTTGGCCGATCTGGCGAACGCCGAAGCCAGCGTCAGCGAGGGTGGTGTGAAAGCCAGTGGTTACTTACGCATCACTGCGCCGGCAGGCTTCGGGCGCCGCCACGTGGCGCCGCTGGTGCCTGGTTTTGTGGCACAGCACCCCGACGTGAACGTGTCGCTGAACCTGAGCGACCGGCTGGTCGACATCGTCAACGAGGGCTTCGACTGCGCCGTGCGCGTGGGCGATCTGCCCGACAGCAGCCTGGTCAGCGTGCGCCTGGCCGACAACCGTCGCCTGTGCGTGGCCACACCGGGGTACCTGGCGCGCGCCGGCACGCCCCAGCACCCCAACGACCTGGCCCGCCACGACTGCCTGACGCTCAGCACCGACGCCAGCCAGACGCGCGGCTGGGCGTTCACGCTCGGCGGCGAGGTGACCCACCTGCGCCTGAACGGCCGGCTCGACTGCAACGACGGCCAGGTGCTGCACGACTGGTGCCTCGCCGGGCTGGGCATCGCTTGGCGCTCGACCTGGGAAGTGCACAGCCAGGTGGCGGCCGGCACGCTGGTGAGCGTGCTGGATGACTTCGCCGCGCCGCCGAACGGCATCTATGCCCTCTTTCCGCAACGC
Organism: Rhizobacter sp.; assembly: GCF_018780185.1. Classification (GTDB taxonomy): domain Bacteria; phylum Pseudomonadota; class Gammaproteobacteria; order Burkholderiales; family Burkholderiaceae_C; genus Rhizobacter. The sequence continues at coordinate 6,564 of NZ_JADMJX010000177.1, read as the reverse complement.
AAACACCTGCCGCTGCGGGTGCGCTTGTGGGTCGACTATTTGAAGCAGCGTTACGGCGACGCGACTTACTGGCAGCAGAAAAGCTGAATCCAAAATGAAAAGCGCCCGGCATGCCAGGCGTTTGCACGAGCGAAGCAACGTGCCCCATCAAGCAACGCCCGCGGAGCCGGCTTTGCCGGTCCGCCAGGCGGCGCCCCTCGGGGGCAGGAGCGCAGCGACTGGGGGGCTATGCCTTATTCGAGAGGCAAGTCTTCATGAAGGCCTTGCGCTCGTCACCCTTCTTGCCTTCGGCCTCCTTGTTGCAGGTCTTCATCTTTTCCTGCTGGGCGGCGGCCTTGGCGCTCACCGGCTTGTTCGACAGGCAGGTCTTCATGAAGGCCTTGCGCTCGTCGCCCTTCTTGTCGCCGGCTTCGGCGTTGCAGGTGGTCATCTTGGACTGCTGCTTGGTCGGGGCCGATGCGGCGTCGGCGGCATGCGCCGAGACGGCCAAGGACGACAGGGCAACGGCCAGCACGCTGATCAGGTGTTTCATCGAGGTTCCTTCCTGGGGAGGTGTGTCAAGACGAGGGGTTCGCCGGGTCGGATTGGAGCACCGTCACAAGCGCCCAGCAAGACGCTCAACGCATCAAGACGTTGCCACGCTGACACAGCGCATTCAGCTCGACGACAGGTCAGAGAATTCGCCGCGGGTGGGCGATCGCCTCGTGCGCCGCGTGCAGCCGGCGCACCAGCACGCGGATGAAGGCCTCGTCGAACAGATGCCGGCAGTTGGGGCTGACCTGGGCCAGCGTGTCGGGCGTGAACGAGATCGTGGTCGCCGGGTCGGTGACGATCACATTGGTGCTGTGCAGCCGCAACTCGGGGCTGGGCGCCAGGTAGGCCATCTCGCCCACCGAGGTGCCCGAGCCGAGCTGGGCCACCTTGTCACCGTCGCGGTACACCTCGACCTCGCCCTGCGCAATGATGTGGAAGGTGTTGCCCTCTTCGCCCTTGCTGTACAGCGCGTGGCCGAACGGGAAACGTTGCCACTTGGCGCGGTGCACCACCTCCCACAGCTCGACGTCGCCGAAGTTGGAAAAGAAATCGAGCGTGCGCAAGAGGTTGAAGCGCTCCGAGTCGAGCACGCCCTGCAGGTGGCCGCGCGGCACCTGCTGGTTGGTGATCAGGCTGGAGAGCGCCTGGGCGAAGTCGTCCCAGCTGGTGTAGCGGTCTTCGGGGCGCTTGGCCACGGCCGACAGGATCACGCTGTCGACCCCCGGCCCCACCCCCGAGCGCAGCGCCGACAGCAGCGTGGGCTCGGCGGAGTAGATCTGGTTCATCATGGCCGACTGCGAGGTCGAGTCGAACAGTGGCCGCCCGGCGATCAGGTGGTAGAGCACCGCGCCCAGCGAGTACATGTCGGCGCGGCAGTCGAGCGTGCTGCCGTCGAGCTGCTCGGGCGACATGTAGGCGAGCGAGCCCACGCGGTAGACCTGGGTCGTCTCCGACGCCATGTTGAGCGCGCTGCCGAAGTCGCTGATCTTCACGTCGGTGATGTTGCCGTTGTTGATCACGGCGAGCAGGTTGGCCGGCTTCACGTCGCGGTGGATCAGGCCTTGCCGGTACACGTAGCCCAGCGCCATCGCGCACTTGAAGCCGATCTCGACGATCAGCTCCAGCGGCAGCAACTGGTCGGCGCGGCAGTACGGGCGCAGCGTGCTGCCCGGCACGTGCTCCATCACCAGGTACGACTCGACCGGGTCGACCACCGCGTCGTAGATCTGCACCACGTTCGGGTGTTTCAGGCGGCCGACCAGCGCGGCTTCGGCGGCAAAGAAGCGCTCGAAGTAGCGCCCGTCGGTGGGGTCGTTGGTGGCGCCGGCGCGCACGCGCTTGATGGCCACGTCGCGCTGATGGAAGTCGTCGCGGGCCAGAAAGACTTCGCTGGTCGCACCTTCGCCCAGGCGGCGCAGCACCGGGTACTTGCCGATCTGGGCCGGCAAGGGCAGGCCGCCAAAGGAGCTCGGCGAAGGCGTGTACGAAGAAGACATGCGAACTGGCATCTTGGCATTGTCACGCCCCGCCTGCATGCCAAATTGGCCACAAAACGTTGCGCTTATCCGAGGCTTTGCGCTGGCTCAAGCCCTGCAAGAGCGCCACTTAGAATCCACCGATGATCCAAGCCAAACAGGACTTGCTGCGCGCCCTGCACGAGTCACTTGCCGAGCTGAGCCCCGGCAACACCCTCACCGCCGCCTTCGAGTCACCCAAACAAGCTGCCCACGGCGACCTCGCCTGCACGGCGGCCATGCAGCTCGCCAAGCCGCTCAAGAAGAACCCGCGCGAGCTCGCGCAGGCCTTGATCGACGCGATGCAACGCCGTGCTGCCGTGCAGCAATGGGTCGACGCGATGGAGATCGCCGGCCCCGGCTTCATCAACCTGCGCCTGAAGGCCGCCGCCAAGCAGGCGGTGGTGGGCGAGGTGCTGCGCCAGGCCGAGGCCTTCGGCCGCCAGCCGGCCCATGGGCGCAAGTTGATGGTCGAGTTCGTGTCGGCCAACCCCACCGGCCCGCTGCACGTGGGCCATGCCCGCCAGGGCGCCTTGGGCGACTCGATCAGCCACCTGTTCGAGACCCAGGGCTGGAGCGTCACCCGCGAGTTCTATTACAACGACGCTGGCGTGCAGATCGCGACCCTTGCCACCTCCACGCAAGCGCGCATCAAGGGTTTGAAACCCGGCGACGAGCACTGGCCCGCGAACGCCTACAACGGCGACTACATCGCTGACGTGGCGGCCGACTTCCTGGCCAAGAAGACGATCAAGGCCGACGACCGCGAGTTCACCGCTTCGGGCGACCCCGACGACCTCGACAACATCCGCCAGTTCGCGGTGGCCTACCTGCGCCACGAGCAAGACCTGGATCTGCAGGCCTTCGGCGTGCACTTCGACAACTACTTCCTCGAGTCGAGCCTGTACACGAGCGGCCGTGTCGAGGCCACGGTGGCCAAGCTGGTGGCCGCCGGCAAGACCTACGAACAAGACGGGGCCCTGTGGCTCAAGACCACGGACGATGGCGACGACAAGGATCGCGTCATGAAAAAGTCCGACGGCAGCTACACCTACTTCGTGCCCGACGTGGCCTACCACGTCACCAAGTGGGAGCGTGGCTTCACCAAGGTGATCAACTGCCAGGGCACCGACCACTACGGCACCATCGCCCGTGTGCGCGCCGGCCTGCAGGGCCTGGGCCTGGGCATTCCGAAGGGCTACCCCGACTACGTGCTCAACACCATGGTGCGGGTGGTGCGTGAGGGTGCCGAGGTCAAGATCTCCAAGCGCGCCGGCAGCTACGTGACGCTGCGCGACCTGATCGACTGGACCAGCAAGGATGCGGTGCGCTTCTTCCTGATCAGCCGCAAGGCCGACACCGAGTTCACCTTCGACGTCGACCTCGCGGTGAAGCAGAACGACGAAAACCCGGTGTTCTACGTGCAGTACGCGCACGCGCGCATCTGCTCGGTGCTGCAACACCGCGACGACACGCCGCTCGAAGAGGCCGACATGTCGCTGCTGACCGCGCCGACCGAAGCCGCGCTGATGCTCAAGCTGGCCGACTACCCCGAGATGCTGGCCCGCGCCGCCGCCGACCTGGCGCCGCACGACGTCGCGTTCTACTTGCGCGACGTGGCGGGTGCCTTCCACAGCTACTATGCCGCCGAGCGTTTCCTGGTGGACGACAACGCCGCACTCACGCGCGCCCGGCTGGCTCTGCTCGCCGCGACCCGCCAAGTGCTGCGCAACGCGCTCACCCTGCTCGGCGTGAGCCAGCCCGACAAGATGTGATGGAGATCGAATGAAGATGCAACGCGCTGCCAGCCCCCGCCGCCAACGAGGCAGCTTCGTCATCGGCCTGATCGTCGGGCTGCTGGTGGGTCTCGCCTTGGCCCTGGGCGTGGCGCTCTACATCGCCAAGGTGCCGGTGCCCTTCATGAACAAGGTGCCGCAGCGCACTGCCGAACAAGACGCGGCCGAGGTCGAGAAAAACAAGAACTGGGACCCGAACAGCGCGTTGCACGGCAAGCCCGTTGCACGCCCCGGCGCCTCGGCCAGCGGCATGGTGACAGCGCCGCCCCCGCCGGCGGTGCCGCCTACGCTACCCCCGCCCGTCAGCACCACCAAGCCCGACCCGGCGGCCATCCTGTCCGGCAAGACCCCGGGCGAGAGCACCGTGTCCACGAAACCGGGCACTGATGCGTTGAGTTATTTTGTGCAAGCCGGTGCGTTCGGCCGGGTCGAAGACGCTGAAGCCCAGCGCGCCAAGCTGGCGATGTCGGGCCTGGCGGCCAAGGTCACCGAGCGTGAACAATCCGGTCGCACGGTGTACCGGGTGCGTCTGGGCCCGTACGACCGGCGCGAAGAAGCTGCACAAGTCAAAGAAAAGCTGGAAAGCGCAGGCGTGGAGTCGGCGCTGGTTCAGGTACAAAAGTGAGCCGCTGAACTAATCGGGCTCCGGCGCACTCCACACCTTGTCACACTGACCTCGGAAACTCACACAACATGAACCGTCGCGACTTTTCAGCACAACTTGTGGGCCTGGGCCTTGGAACCGCAGCACTGTCGGCCGGCTTGCCGGCGCTGGCGCAAGGCGCCCCGGTCGAGGGCAAGCAGTACGTGCGCCTGGGTACCCTGGCGCCGGTGAATGCACCGGCTGGCAAGATCGAGGTGGTCGAGTTCTTCTGGTACGGCTGCCCGCACTGCAGCGCCTTCGAGCCCACGCTCGACGCCTGGTCGAAGAGCCTGCCGGCCGACATCGCCTTCCGCCGCGTGCCGGTGGCCTTCCGCGAGGCCTATGCGCCCCAGCAACAGGCCTTCTACGCCCTTGAAGCCCTGGGCAAGGTCGACACCCTGCACCGCCGCGTGTTCTACGCGATCCACAACGACCGCCAGCGCCTGGAAAAGCCCGACGACATCGCCGCCTTCATGGAAAAGAACGGCATCCCGCGTGCGCAGTTCATGGAGGTCTTCAACTCGTTCTCGGTGCAGACCAAGGCCAAGCAGGCCACCCGCCTGGCCGATGCGTACAAGATCGACGGTGTGCCCGCGATGGGCATCCACGGCCGCTTCTTCACCTCGGGCACCCTCGCCGGCTCGCCTGAAAAGGCGCTGCAGGTCACGGAGTACCTGATCAAGACCCTGCGCAAGAGCTGAGGGCTTTTTGCGCCGCGATCCGCGGCAAAACACCTGAAGTGCCCCTCGGCGGCATGAATCTGTCGGCTAGAATGGCCTGCAAGTTTCATGCCGCAATGAAGACACTCATCTCTCCCTCCTGGACCCGGTTCTTCCCCGTGTGTGCGCTTGCACTGGCGGTGGTGACCCTGCCCGCACAGGCCGAGAAGGCCGACCGTCTGCAGAAGATGGAGGTCGAGTCCGACCAGCCCGGCAAGGTCGACCTGCAAAACCAGATCGTCGTCTTCAACGGCAATGTGGTGGTCACCAAGGGCACCATGGTCATCCGTGCCAACCGGATCGAGGTGCGGGAAAGCCCGGAGGGCTACCAGTACGCCACCGCCATCGGCAGCAGCACCCACCTGGCGGGCTTCCGCCAGAAGCGTGAAGGCGTCAACGAGTTCATCGAAGGCCAGGCCGAGCGGCTCGAGTACGACAGCAAGGCCGACACCATCCGCTTCATCAACAAGGCCTCGGTCAAGCGCCTGCGCGGCACCGAAGTGGCCGACGAAGTGACGGGCGCGCTGATCACCTACGACAACACCGCCGAGCTCTTCATCGTCTCGGGCGGGGCCTCGGCCGCCACGCCGGCCAACCCCACCGGGCGCGTGCGTGCGGTGCTCACGCCGCGCCAGGATTCACCGGCCGCAGCCGAAGCCGCCTCGGCCGCGAAGGGGGCCAAACCTTGAACGCTGCAGCGCCGCACGAGTTGCTCGCCACCACCAGCCGGCTGGAGGCTTCGGGCCTGCAAAAGAGCTACGGCGCGCGCAAGGTGGTGAAAGACGTGCGCCTGGCGGTCAACAGCGGTGAGGTGGTCGGCCTGCTGGGCCCCAACGGCGCGGGCAAGACGACCAGCTTCTACATGATCGTGGGCCTGGTGCGCGCCGATGCCGGTGAGATCAGCATCGACGGCCAACGCGTCGAGCGCCTGCCCATCCACAAGCGCTCGCGCCTGGGCCTCTCGTACCTGCCGCAAGAAGCGTCGATCTTTCGCAAGCTCACGGTCGAAGAAAACATCCGCGCCGTGCTGGAGCTGCAGCACGGGTCCGATGGTCGCGCGCTGCCCAAGGCCACCATCGACAAGCTGTTGAATGACCTGCTCAACGACCTCAGCATCGAGAAGCTGCGCGCGAGCCCTGCGCCCGCGCTCTCGGGCGGTGAACGCCGGCGTGTCGAGATCGCCCGCGCGTTGGCCACGCAGCCGCGTTTCATCCTGCTCGACGAACCTTTTGCTGGGGTCGACCCGATTGCGGTGCTGGAGATCCAGCGCATCATCGGTTTTCTGAAGGCGCGTGGCATCGGTGTGCTGATCACCGACCACAACGTGCGCGAGACGCTGGGCATCTGCGACCGCGCCT
>NZ_JADMJX010000042.1 GCF_018780185.1 Rhizobacter sp. | reverse complement strand
CGCAGCGCCGCTGCCGTGTCGGTGGTGAAGAAGGGGTTGCCGGTGCCGGCGGCAAACACCACCACCTTGCCCTCTTCGAGGTACTGCAAGGCCTTGGGGCGCACGTAGGGCTCGACCACCTGCTCGATGGAAATGGCCGACATCACGCGCGCCGTCATGCCTTCTTGGCGCATGGTGTCGGCGAGCGCCAGCGAGTTCATCACCGTGGCCAGCATGCCCATGTAGTCGGCCGTGGCCCGATCCATGCCCACCGAGCCGCCGGCGACACCGCGGAAGATGTTGCCGCCGCCGATGACCACCGCCACTTCACAGCCCAGCTGAGTGACTTCTTGAATCTCGCGCACCATGCGAACGATGGTGGCGCGGTTGATGCCATAGGCATCGTCGCCCATCAGGGCTTCGCCCGACAGCTTGAGCAGGATGCGCTTGTACGCCGGCATGCGGAGTTCCTCCAGAGATGGCTTTCGACAGTGGCGTTGAAGTCTATCCGCGAAGCGGGGCCACACGGCCCCGTTCTCGCCCAGAGATGAAGGGAATCAGGCGCCCTTGGCAGCAGCCACTTGCGCAGCCACCTCGGCCGCGAAGTCGTCGACCTTCTTCTCGATGCCTTCGCCCACCACGTAGAGCGTGAACGCCTTGACCTCGGTCTTGACCGCTTTCAGGTGTTGCTCCACCGTCTGCTTGCCGTCAGCGGCCTTGACGAACACCTGGTTGAAGAGGCTGACCTCCTTCAGGTACTTGGCGACCGAGCCTTCGACCATCTTGGCGACGATCTCAGCCGGTTTGCCCGATTCGGCTGCCTTGAGTGCGGCCACCGAGCGCTCTTTCTCGATCAGCGCGGCGGGCACGTCAGAAGAGGACAGCGACACCGGCTTCATGGCGGCCACGTGCATGGCCACGTCCTTGGCGGCCACCTCATCGCCGTTGAACTCGACGATCACGCCAATGCGCGTGCCGTGCAGGTAGCTGGCCAGCTTGCCGCCATCGGCATAACGCTTGAAGCGGCGGATCGACATGTTTTCGCCGATCTTGCCGATCAGGCCCTTGCGCACGTCCTCCACGGTCGGGCCGAAGCCGGCTTGCGACAGTGGCAGCGCCGACAGCGCCGCCACGTCGGCCGGGTTGTTCTTGGCCACGAGTTCGGCCACAGCGTTGGTGAAGGCCAGGAAGTCGTCGTTCTTCGAGACGAAGTCGGTTTCGCAGTTGACTTCGACCAGGGCGCCGACGGTGCCAGACACCGACGCGGCGACCACACCTTCAGCGGTCACGCGCGACGCGGCCTTGCCGGCCTTGCTGCCGAGCTTGACGCGCAACAGCTCTTCAGCCTTGTCGAAGTCGCCCTCGGCTTCGGTCAAGGCCTTCTTGCACTCCATCATGGGTGCGTCGGTCTTGGCGCGCAGCTCGGCGACCATGCTTGCGGTAATTGCAGCCATTTCAAATCTCCTGTGGGCTCAAGGCAGCCAGCGCAGGCTGGCCACAAAATTCATGTTGAAAAAAAGGGGCTGAAGCAGCCCCTTTTGATGCTCACCGCGAGGGTGAAGCGGGGCCGTTCGCTCAGGCGTTTTCGCTGACTTCCACGAACTCGTCGCCTTCGGCCGACACAGCCTGCACCACCTCGTTGGTGGCATTGGCACGGCCTTCCAGCACAGCGTCGGCCACGGCGCGGGCGTACAGCGCCACAGCCTTGGACGAGTCATCGTTGCCGGGGATCACGTAGTCGATGCCTTCGGGCGAGTGGTTGGAGTCCACCACGCCGATCACCGGGATGCCCAGCTTCTTGGCTTCGGCGACGGCAATCTTGTGGTAACCCACGTCGATCACGAACATGGCATCGGGCAACGCCGTCATGTTCTGGATGCCGCCGATGTCTTTTTCGAGCTTGGCCAGATCGCGCTGGAACAAGAGCGCTTCTTTCTTGATGCGGATTTCGGTGCCGGCTTCGATCTGGGCCTGCATGTCCTTCAGCTTCTTCAGCGAGCCCTTGACCGTCTTGAAGTTGGTCATCATGCCGCCGAGCCAGCGCTGGTCGACGTAGGGCATGCCGGCGCGTTGCGCTTCCAGGGCGATGACTTCGCGAGCCTGGCGCTTGGTGCCGATCATCAGGATGGTGCCGCGCTTGGAAGCAAGCTGGCGGATGAACTTCATCGCGTCGTTGAAGAGCGGCTGCGTCTTCTCGAGGTTGATGATGTGGATCTTGTTGCGATGGCCGTAGATGTACGGGGCCATCTTGGGGTTCCAGAAGCGGGTTTGGTGGCCGAAATGGACGCCGGCTTCCAGCATTTCACGCATGGTGACTGACATAAGAACTCCAAAGGTTGGTTCTAGAATCCAGCCTGAATTGCGACGCCCTGCAAGAGGACGGACGCAACACCTTTCAACAGCCGGATTCGCGATTTATCTACCTAAAGCCAGCTCGACATGAGCTGCACTCAGGTAAACCCGCGGAGTATAGCAGGCCTTCTCACCTCCCCATGACGAAAGACCTGACCGACGCCCGTGATGCCCTGCTCCAGGGCCGGCTGCGTGCGACTGATGCCCTGACAGCGAGCCTGGCCAGCGCTGACGCCCCCGTCAACCAGCACACCTACATCCGACGCTTTGATACACAGGCGCTAGCGACCACCCGGGCCGTCGACGCCACATTTGCGGCCGGTGCGCCCTTGCCTCGCCTGGCCGGGCTGGCCGTCAGCGTGAAAGCCTTGTTCGATGTGCAGGGGCACACCACCGCCGCCGCGTCGCGTGTTCTAGCCGATGCGCCAGCCGCCGTGAGCGACTGCCCCGCCGTAGCCCGGCTGCGCGCCGCCGGCGCCGCGTTGACCGGCCACACCAACATGACCGAGTTCGCGTTTTCTGGCGTGGGCATCAACCCGCACCACGGCACACCACCAAATGCCGCCACGCTGGCTGTCGACCCGCAGCCTCGCATTCCCGGTGGCTCCACTTCCGGCGGCGCGGTCTCGGTGGCCAGTGGCGCAGCCTGGGCCGCGCTCGGCTCCGACACCGGCGGTTCAATCCGCATTCCCGCCGCGCTGCAAGGCCTGGTGGGCTTCAAGAACACCGCTCGGCTCACGCCAACCGCAGGCGCCATCCCCTTGTCGACAACGCTGGACACCGCCTGCGCCATCACCCGCTCGGTGCGCGACGCAGTCTTGCTGCACGAAGTGCTGGCGGCACGCCAGGTGTCTCTCGTTCAACGTCCATTGAGCGCGCTTCGCCTGGGCGTGCCGGCGAGATTGCTCGACGGCATGGACCCCACTGTCGCCACCGCTTTCCAACGTGCACTGAACACTCTGCGCCGCGCCGGTGCCCGCATCGACGACATCCAGCTGCCGGAGCTCGACGAGCTGGCCTCGATCAACGCCACCGGGGGCTTCTCGGCCGCCGAAAGCTGGGCCTGGCACCGATCGCTGATCACACAGCGGCAAGCCGACTACGATCCCCGGGTCGCACAACGCATTCGCCGTGGTGAAACCATGAGCGCTGCCGACTACATCACCCTCCAACACGCCCGCACCGACTGGATCACCCGCATGACGACACCGCTGCGGCGCTTTGACGCGCTGCTCAGCCCCACCGTGCCCATCGTCGCCCCCACCATCGCCAGCCTGGCGAGCGACGAGGCCTTCTTTGCCGTCAACGCCATGCTGCTTCGCAACCCCGCGGTCGTCAACATGCTCGACGGTTGCGCGCTGTCCCTGCCCTGCCAGCAACCCGGCGAGATGCCCGTGGGATTGATGGTGTGGAGCCACGCGATGCAAGACGACACCGTGCTCGATGTCTCTCTCGCCATCGAAGCCGCGCTCACCGAAGGAGCGCACTGATGCGGGTTGCCGTGATCGGCGCCGGCGTCGTCGGCGTGACCTCTGCGTATGAGCTGGCCGCCGATGGCCACGAGGTGACGGTGTTCGAGCGTCGCGGCAGCGTGGCCGCCGAAGCCAGCTTCGCGAATGCAGGCGTGGTGGCACCGGGCCATGTGGCGCCTTGGGCCGCGCCGGGCCTGCCCTGGCAGGTGCTGAGTCATCTGTTTCGCCAACACACGCCGCTGCGCCTGAACCCACGCCTCGGGGCCAGCGGCCTGCGCTGGATGTGGCGCAGTTGGCGCGCGTCCAGCCCACACGCCTACCGCAGCAACCGCGCCCGCTTGCAGCGACTCGCGCGCTACAGCAAGGAGCGGCTGAACCACCTCACCAAGGCACTGCAACTCGACTACGAGCGCGCCGATGGCTACCTGGTGTTGCTGCGTTCGGCCCAAGACGCGGCACGGGCCCAATCGGGCCTGGCCATGCTCACCGAAACCGGGGTGCGCTTCCAGATGATCGACGCCGAGCACTGCCGCCGCATCGAGCCCGGCCTCAACCCCGAGGCCGAGTTGCACGCGGGCATCCACCTCGCGCAAGACGAGGTGGGCAATTGCCGCCAGTTCGCCCTGCTCCTGCGCGAGCAAGCCGAACGGCTGGGCGCCACATTCCGCTTCAACACCACGGTGCAATCGATCGAACCTGGCAAGACGCCGCGCGTGACCAAGGTGTACGCGCCGATGGAAGAGTCGACCTGGTTGAACCCCGATGCCGTGAAGGCGGATGGCCCGCCCACCGACGTGCTGCCCTTCGAGCCTGAGACCGAAAGCTTCGACGCCGTCGTGGTGTGCGCTGCGCTGGGCGCGGCCGACCTGCTGCGCCCGCACGGCATCAAGCTGCCGCTCGCGCCGGTTTATGGCTATTCGGTCACTGCGCCGCTGCGCAACCTGCACATCCACCCCGACGTGGGCCCGCAAGCTGCCGTGCTGGACGAGCGCTACAAGGTGGCGGTGAGTCGCTTCGGCAATCGCCTGCGGGTGTCCGGCAGCGCAGAGCTGGGTGGTGACCTGCAGCGCAACAACGAGGCCTCGCTCAACACGCTCTACAAGGTGCTGAACGACTGGTTCCCGGGCGCGGCCCACATGAGCCAAGCCCAGGTCTGGAAAGGCGCGCGGCCCACCCTGCCCGACGGCCCGCCGGTGCTGGGCGCGAGCGGCATCGCCGGTGTGTGGCTCAACCTCGGGCATGGCGCCAATGGGTGGGCGCTGGCCTGCGGTTCGGGGCGGGTCCTTGCCGACGCCATCGGTGGCCGCGCCGCCGGCATCGACGTCGAAGGCCTGGGCGTGGAACGCCTTCGCCTCTGAAAGGCGAAACGTGATGGAACGTGTCCTCAGCCGCGCCGACCATTGGCCCCTGCACGGCACGGCCGGTTCTCGGCTGATCGAACAGCAGGCCATGGCCGGACTGGAAGCGCACACGCTGATGCGCCGTGCTGGTTCCGCCGTGGCCGCGCTCGCGCGGGCGCTGTGCCCTCATGCACGAAGCGTCTGGATCGCCTGCGGTCCGGGCAACAACGGTGGCGACGGGTTGGAGGCTGCCATCCACCTGCTGGCGGCAGGCCTGCGGGTCGAGGTGACGCTCGCGGCAGATGCCGCTCGCCTGCCCAGCGATGCACAAAACGCCTTGAAGCGTGCTCAAGCTGCCGGTGTGCCTATCTCCAACGAACGCCTGTCGAACGAAGCGCCCGATATCGCCATCGACGCCCTGCTTGGCATCGGCGGCCACCGAGAACCCACTGGCGAACTGGCCCGATGGGTCACCGAGCTCAACGAACTGCCCTGCCCTGTGCTCGCGGTCGACTTGCCATCAGGCCTGAACGCCGACACCGGCCAGCCGCACGGCAACATCTGCGTCGTGGCCACCCACACGCTGGCCTTGCTCACACTCAAGCCCGGACTGTTCACCGGCTCCGGGCGCGATCTCGCGGGCGAGGTGTGGTTCGACACCTTGGGCGCTGCCCCAGCCACCTTGCCCCCCATCGCCTGGCTCACCAACACCGGCGCGCGCGCGACACCACGCCGGCACGCGCAACACAAAGGCAGCTTCGGCGATGTGGCCGTGGTGGGCGGCGCGCCTGGCATGGTGGGTGCCGCGCTGCTGGCCGCACGGGCGGCGCATGCGGCAGGTGCAGGTCGTGTGTATGTCAATCTGCTCGACCCCGATGGGCCGGGGCTCGACACGCTGCGCCCCGAGCTGATGTTTCGCCCGAGCTGGTGGGAAGGTCCTGCCGAGGCGCTGGGTGCGTCCACGGTGATCTGTGGCTGTGGCGGTGGTGACGCCGTGCGCGCAGTCCTGCCGCGGTTGCTGAGTTCGGCCGGGCGTCTGGTGCTCGATGCCGACGCTCTCAACGCCATTGCGTCAGACAGCGCGCTACAACAGTTGCTGACCGCGCGTCGCGCGCGCGACCGCGAGACTGTCTTGACACCCCACCCACTGGAAGCGGCTCGTCTGCTGGACATGAAAACGGGCGCGGTGCAGGCCGATCGCCTCAACGCCGCCCAGCAGTTGGCCGAGCGCTACCACTGTGTGGTGGTGCTCAAGGGCTCCGGTTCGGTGGTCGTGGCCGCCTCTGGCACACCGTCGATCAACGCCAGCGGCAACGCCGCACTGGCGAGCGCGGGCACAGGCGACGTGCTCGCCGGTTGGTTGGGGGGCTGCTGGTCAAGCACCAGCAGCCTCGCACTGCAGGCGGCCCGGCAGGCGACTTGGCTTCACGGTCACGCAGCCGATCACTCTTCTTTCAGCCCCCTGCGCGCAGCCGATCTGATCGAAGCGATGCACGCGGCATCGCCCGCCTGATCAGCGCCGACGCGTCGACTTGCTGGCCGATTGGCGCGCAGCCGACTTGGCGGCGCGCACCGGGTGCGCCGAGGCCGCGCCCTTCTTGCCTGCCGCACTGCTCTTGCGCGCCTTGGTCGCGGCCTTCACGGCACGGTCGGCTTCCTTGACGGCCGCCAACTCAGCCACCGGGCCCGAGGCTTTGTCGACACCCGCTTTGTCGCGCTTGGCACGGGCCACGAGCGCACCGTCATCGCCCTCGTGCACCATGCGGAAGTCGATCTTGCGGCCATCGAGGTCGACACGGCTCACCTGCACCCGCACGCGCGAGCCGGTGGCATAACGCACCCCGGAGCGCTCACCGCGCAGCTCTTGCCGAGCCTCGTCGAAGCGGAAGTATTCGCCGCCGAGTTCGGTGATGTGAATCAGCCCCTCGACGTACAAACCGTCCAGCGTGACAAACAGACCGAAGCTCGTGACCGCGCTCACCGTGCCGCCAAATTCTTCGCCCAGGTGCTCGCGCATGTAGCGGCACTTGAGCCACGCTTCGACATCGCGTGAGGCTTCGTCTGCACGCCGCTCATTCGCGCTGCAATGGGCGCCGGTGGCTTCCCACCGTTCGTCTTCGGCGCCTGCACCCTTACGTGCCTTGGTGCCGGCTTCGAGCGCACCACTCAGCAGGTTGTATCGCTTGCCCTGCAGCAGCGCCTTGATGACACGGTGCACCAGCAGGTCGGGGTAACGCCGGATCGGGCTGGTGAAATGTGTGTAGGCCTCGTACGCCAGGCCGAAGTGGCCGCTGTTGGTGCCGGTGTAGATGGCCTGCTGCATCGATCGCAACAGCATGGTGTGGATCTGCTGCGCGTCGGGCCGGTCTTTGGTGGCTGCCGCAATCGCCTGGTACTCACCGGGTTTCGGGTCGTCGCCAATGCTCATGCCCAGGCCGAGCTGCTTGAGGTAGTTCTGCAGCAGCGTCTTCTTCTCGGGCGTGGGGCCTTCGTGCACGCGGTAGAGCGACGAGTGCTTCGACAAGGCAATGAAATCGGCCGAGCACACATTGGCCGCCAGCATCGCCTCTTCGATCAGCTTGTGCGCTTCGGTGCGGGTGCGCGGCACGATCTTCTCGATGCGGCCGTTGTCGTCGCAGATGATTTGCGTTTCGGTGGTCTCGAAGTCGACCGCGCCACGCTTGGCCCGCTCTTTCAGCAGCGCACGGTAGACCTCGTGCAAGTGCAACAGGTGCGGCACGATCTCCTTGCGCCGCGCCGCCTCGGGCCCGCGGGTGTTCGACAGGATGGCGGCCACTTCGTTGTAGGTGAAGCGTGCATGCGAGCAGATCACCGCCGGGAAGAACTGGTACGCGTGGATCTCGCCGGTGTGCGTGATGAGCATGTCGCACACCATCGCCAAACGGTCTTCGTTCGGGTTCAGCGAGCACAAGCCATTGGAGAGCTTCTCCGGCAGCATCGGGATGACCCGCCGCGGGAAGTAGACCGAGGTGGCGCGTTCGTAGGCGTCATCGTCGATCGGCTCGCCCGGCTTCACGTAGTGGCTCACGTCGGCGATCGCCACCACCAGGCGCCAGCCGTCGAAGGCGCTCTTGCCGCGACCGGTCTTGACGGGCTCGCAGTAAACCGCGTCGTCGAAGTCGCGAGCGTCTTCACCGTCGATGGTGACCAACGGCACATCGGTCAGGTCAATGCGGTCGCGCCGGTCAGCGGGGCGGATCTTGTCGGGCAAGCCCGCCGCTTGCGACAGCGTCTCGGGCGAGAAGCGGTGTGGCACTTCGTACTTGCGCACGGCGATCTCGATCTCCATGCCGGGGTCATCGATCTCGCCCAGCACCTCGGTCACCCGGCCCATCGGCTGCGAGTACAGCGACGGTGGCTCGGTCAGCTCGATGGCGACCACCTGCCCCACGGTCGCATTCGCGATCGCGTTCTTGGGCACCATGATGTCTTGCCCGTAGCGCTTGTCTTCGGGGGCGACAAGCCAGATGCCGCTCTCGTGCAGCAAGCGCCCGATGATGGGCGTTTTCTTGCGCTCAAGAATTTCGAGCACACGTCCTTCGGGCCGGCCCTTGCGGTCGTAGCGAATCACGCGCGCTTTCACGCGGTCACGGTGCAAGACCGCGCGCATCTCCTGCGGAGAAAGATAGAGATCAGGCTGACGGTCGTCGCGCACCAGAAAGCCGTGCCCATCACGGTGACCTTGCACCGTGCCCTCGACTTCGCTCATCAGTTCGGTACCGATGGCTGAAGCGTTTGAAAAATTTGTTTGTTTGATGATATGATCCAAGACTTCCTGAAATGCCCAGGTGGCGGAATTGGTAGACGCACTAGTTTCAGGTACTAG
>NZ_JADMJX010000270.1 GCF_018780185.1 Rhizobacter sp. | reverse complement strand
TCGAGCCCTTCAACCGCCTGGGCCAGCGCCGCAGCGGCATCGAGGGCACGGGCATTGGCCTCGCGATCACGCGCGCGCTGGTGACGCTGATGCAAGGGCGCCTCGAGGTGCGCAGCACGCTCGGCGAAGGGTCGACCTTCTTTGTCTTTCTACCGGCGAGCGATCACAAGGAAGCGCCGGGCCGCCCCAAGCTTCCTTGACCCCCTTGGGGGGCGGTCGACGCAAAGCGACGGCATGGGGGTCGTCATGTCACAACACCAGCTTGCCGACATAGAGAATCGGGCCCGTCGGTGCGCCGGTAGGCGAGCCCCCCGGCGGCTCCAGGCTGACGGCCAGCGCAGCGGTGTTGTCGAGCACCTTGCCACGCTTGACCACCGTGGCGGCTTGCGCCGAGATCAGGCCCAGCGAGCGCGGCGCGCCCTCCGGCGGCACGGCCCACAGCTCCAGCGCCCGGTCGGCCTGCAAGGCCACCGTCGTGATCGGCTTGGTGACCATCGCGCGGCCATCGGCGCTGATGCTGGCGACGAACGAGGCCGGCGTCACCCCGCCCTCGGGCACCGCGCCACCAGCCGCCGACAGCACCACCACGATCGGCGGCTGCGAGGGCTGCGGCAGGGCCAGCAGCACCGCCAGCGTCACCGCGGCGACAGTGGCCACGCCGGAGAAGGCGCGCCAGACGGCCAACTGCCCCCACCAGCCCACGCGCGCCGCCGGTGCCGCCTTGGCCGGCGCAATGCGCGCTTCGATGCGCTGCCACACCCGCGGCGGTGGCGGCACCGGCGCGATGCTCGTGGTCAGCGGCATCAGGCGCGCTTCCCATGCCTGCACTGCCGAGCGCAGGCCTGGGTGTGAGCGCATCAGCGAGACAAAGCGCCGCCGCGCGGGCCCACGCAGCGTGCCGGCCACATAGGCGGCAGCCAGGCGGTCGACGAGTTCGGGGCGGCTGTAGTCCATATCTCAGTCCTCGCCGGGCCGCCCCAAGAGGACTGATCCCCTTGGGGGGCGACGCCGAAGGTGTCTTGGGGTCGTCATGTTCATTCGGCCTGCATGTCGCGCACGACAGCGTTTTCCAGACACGACTTGAGCGACAACAAGGCTCGCCGCACCCACGACTTCACCGTGCCGAGCGGCTGGCGCATTTGCTCAGCCACCTCGGCATGGCTCAAGCCATCGTAGAAGGCGAGCGCCACACTCTGGCGCTGCTGCGCTGTCAGCCCCTGCATGCAGTTCGACAGGGCGCGCGCATCCGACGCCTGGCTCAACAGGGCCAGCGGTCCGGGTGCGTTGTCGGCCACGTCGTCGTACACGTCTCGTTCCTCGTCAGAGTCGTTTCCCAGGGGCGCCGATTGAGTTTGCGGCTCGGTCTGCTTGCGGCGCAGGCTGTCGATCGCGCGGTTGCGCGCAATGCTGGTCAGCCAGGTCAAGGGCTGGCTTTGGGCCGCATCGAAGGATTGGGCCGCCCGCCAGACATTGACGTAAACCTCTTGCAGCACGTCTTCGGCTTGTGCCCTGTCCCGGTTGATACGCAGGACGACGGCGAACAGATGCGAGCTGGTGCGCTCGTACAGCGTGGCAAATGCCGCACGATCGCCCAGACCCGCGCGCGCCAGCAGGCGAGACAACTCGCGGCTTCGCTCACTCCAGTCTTGCGGGTCAGTGGCAGTGGCCATGGTGGTGCGGGGGTGTGACAGACATCACGCTGCGGCATTCTAGATTCGCAAGAACACGCAACACGGGGGGTGGCTGAGGTCGTGTGGCGGTGCTGGCTTCTTACATGATGGGCCGTCCGTACAATTCTTCGCACCATGGCGCCCACCTCATCACAATCGCGCGAATTCGTCCTCACCCTGTCGTGCCGCGATGCCAAGGGCATCGTCTTCGCCGTCGCCGGCCTGCTCTACCAGGCCGGCTGCAACATCGTCGACTCACAGCAGTTCGGTGACCTGCCCGACGACACCGGGGTGCACAGCACCGGCCTCTTCTTCATGCGGGTGCACTTCGAAGCACCGCCGCACCTGGCCAGCGCCGACACGCTCGACAACCTGTTCACCAGCGTGCGCCAGCAGTTCGGCATGGAAGCGCAGTTCCACAGCCTGGCGCGCCGCCCCAGCCTGTTGCTGATGGTGAGCCAGCACGGCCACTGCCTCAACGACCTGCTCTACCGCTGGCATTCGGGCCAGTTGGCGGTGGACATCCCGGCCATCGTCTCCAACCACGCGACGTTTGCCGACCTGGCCGCGCGCTACGGCATCCCGTTCCACCACCTGCCACTGGCCGCCGGCAGCCCCTCCGATGCCAAACGCGCGCAAGAGCAGCAGATCGAAGCCTTGATCACCGAGCACCAGGTCGACCTGGTGGTGCTGGCGCGCTACATGCAGATCCTGAGCCCGGCGTTCTGTGGCTTCCTGAAGGGCCGTGCGATCAACATCCACCACAGCTTCCTGCCCAGCTTCAAGGGTGCCAAGCCGTATTTCCAGGCCCATGACCGCGGCGTCAAGCTGATCGGCGCGACCGCCCACTACGTGACCGCCGAGCTCGACGAAGGCCCCATCATCGAGCAGGACGTGGCACGTGTGAACCACTCGATGAGCGCCGAAGACTTCACCGCCGCCGGCCGTGACGTCGAGTGCATGGTGCTGGCCCGCGCCGTGCGCTGGCACGTGGAACACCGTGTGCTTCTGAACGGCCAGAAGACCGTGATCTTTCTCTGATCGTCACCACCCCCATGCCCCGCAGCAAGCCGCCCGACATCGCGCTGATGACCTCGCCCGACGACGCCGAGGCGCAGTTCTACGAGGCGCTGCAGCGGGGCGACATCGACAAGCTGATGGCCGTGTGGTCCGACGACGACGAGATCTGCTGCGTGCACCCGAATGGGCCGCGTGTGGTGGGGCACGCCGCCATCCGCGCCGCGTTTGACGCGATGTTTGCCAACGGCGTGATCGACGCACGGCCGGAGAAGGTCCGCCGCGTGGTGAGCCATGGCAGTGCGGTGCACAGCGTGGTCGAGCGCATCCAGGTGATGACCGACGAGGGCCCGCAGGTGGCCTGGGTGATCGCCACCAACGTCTACCTCAAGACCTCGATCGGCTGGCGCCTGGTCGCGCACCACGCCAGCCCGGGCTCGATCCAGGAGCTGCCGGAGGTGGGCGAAACGCCTTCCGTCCTGCATTGACCGCATGAACAACTACCGCGCCCCCCGCTGGCTGGCGGGCCATGGCCCGGTGGGCGGCAACCTGCAGACCATCTGGCCAGCGCTGTTTGCGCGCAGCCACCAGGGGCCGGCGCCCGTCTATCGGCGCGAACGATGGACGACGCCTGATCAGGACTTCATCGACGTCGATTTCTGCGAAGCGGCGGGAGGCGACACGGTCGCGCGCCCATTGTTGGTGCTGTTCCACGGCCTTGAAGGCTCGTCGGCCAGCCACTACGCCCGCGCCTTTGCCAACTGGTGCCGCGAAAACGGCTGGCGTTATGCCGTGCCGCACTTTCGCGGCTGCTCGGGCGAGCTCAACCTGGCGCCACGCGCTTACCACTCGGGCGACTTTGAAGAGATCGGCTGGGTGCTGGCACGCATGCGCACGCAGCACCGCGGCCCCATCGTCGCGGTCGGTGTGTCCCTGGGCGGCAATGCGCTGCTGCGCTGGGCCGAAGAAGCCGGCCAGACCGCCTCGCAGACCGTGCGCGCGGTCTGCGCCATCAGCTCGCCCATCGACCTGGCGGCCGGTGGCCACGCCATCGGGCGCGGCTTCAACCGGCAGGTCTACACCCGCATGTTCCTGCGCACCATGGTGCCCAAGGCCTTGCTCAAGCTGGCCCAGCACCCGGGCCTGTTCGACGGTCGCAAGCTGCAGGCGGCGCGCGACCTCTACGAGTTCGACAACATCTTCACCGCGCCGCTGCACGGCTTTCGCAACACCGAAGACTATTGGGCGCGTGGTTCGGCCAAGCCGCATCTGCACCAGATCCGCATCCCGGCGCTGGTGCTCAATGCGCTGAATGACCCTTTTGTACCCGCAGCCAGCCTGCCCAAGCAGCACGAGGTCGGCGCTTTCGTGACACTGTGGCAGCCCGAGCACGGCGGCCACGTCGGCTTTGCACGCGGGCGCTGGCCCGGCCACGTGCTGACCCTGCCCGAGCAGGTGATGGGCTGGATGAGCTCCCACACAGGAGAAAGTCATGGATGAGATCGTCAAAGCCGCACTCAAGAAGTGGCCCAACGTGCCCGCCTGCTACGGCTGGCTGGCGCTCGACGCACGCGGCGACTGGTACATGCGCGACGACCGCGTGCAGGCCGCCGGCCCGTTCCCCACGGTGAAGGGCAGCCGCATCAACCACGACAAGCTGCGCGAGTTCATCGAGCGCAACTACGACCACGACGAACACGGTTGCTGGTACTTCCAGAACGGCCCGCAGCGCGTGTACGTCGAGCTCGAATCCGCACCCTGGGTCTGGCGGCTCGAAGCCGTGCCCGGCCAGGCGCCCCGCGTGCGCAGCCACACCGGCCGCGACGCGCACTACCAAGCCGCTCTGGTGGATGAGGCCGGGCGGCTCTTTCTCGCCACCGACCTGGGTCTCGGCGTGGTGCACACGCTCGACATGGAAACCGCGGCCGACGCCATCGAACAAGGCCACTGGACGGTGGCCGAATTGCACAACGCCGAGCTGCCAAAACGCTACGGGCATTGCCTGAGCCCACAGGCCCAGGCCGCCCAGCCGAATCACATGCCGTAGAACACGTAGTCGGCGGCGTACCCCACCTGCTGGCGCTGGCCCTTGGCCATGGCATTGCAGGGCACGCCGCTCGGCGCGACACCGCCCTGGGTGTTCAACCGCTGGATGTAGGCCACTCCTTGCATCGCACCCATGCCCATGGCCGGGTCGGCCTTCACCAGCTGCAGCGGGATGTTGCCCGCACCGCCCGGGGCCACGGCGACTTGTTTGCCGGTGACCTTGGAGCCGTCCATGGCCTCCCAGGTCGGGCCGGCGTAGTACTTGCCCACGGCCTTCTGGTCCGCGCTGTACAGCGTGGCGACCGGGCCGACGAAGGCCCACTCGAACTGGCCGGTCATGTCTTTCTTCTCGCGGCACTCGTAGGTCAGCTCGCCACGGCCCACGGTCCACATCGTCTGGCGGGCGCCGGCCGGGGCGCGCACGGACTCGGGCAGGCTCATGTTGTCGACCATCTTCGGGGCCGGGGCGGTGGCGCAGGCCGAGGCCAGCACGGTGAGGCTCGCAAGCAACAGGGTGTTTTTCATGTGCATCTCCAAATGGCTTTGTCTGAGGGGCGGGGCGAGCTCGATGTGAGCCGCTTCAGCCCTCTACGCAGCCGATCGCACTTTGGATGCGGGCATGAAAAAGCCGACCCTCAGGTCGGCTTCTCGGGAGCGGGAGCGTCGCTCAGTTGCTGGCCGACGCCGCAGCGGCAGGCGCCTTGGGCTCGGGGAACGAGGCCCCACCCTTGTTGGCGAGGTGGACCACGGCGCGGGCGATCTCGAAGTCGCTGAAGTCCCCACCGCCTTGAGCGCCCATGGCGCCCTTGCCCTTGAGGGCGCTGGTCAGCAGCGTTTCGTAGCCCTGCGCCACGCGCGGGGCCCAGGCAGCCGCGTCACCGAACTTGGGCGCACCGGCCAGGCCGGCGCCGTGGCAGGCCACGCACTGTGCGGCGTAGACCTGTTCACCGGTCTTCAGCGAGGCCGCGTCGGAGGCGTCTTTCACCTCGACCTTGGCCACCGGCTGGATGCGGCGTGCCGTGGCTTCGGGGCCCATGCCGTCGCTGCCGGCCGAGGGCTGGGGTTGGGAGCCCACGTAGCTGACCAGCAGCACGATCACGGCGATAGGGATGATGAACGCAAAAATCACCGCAGCGATGAGCTGCTTGACGGTCTTGACCGGCCCCTCGTGGGCTTCGTCTTCATGTTCGGAATGGCTGTGATGGGGGTCGCTCATGGAATCCTCGGCGGCTGAACCGTTGGGTGGCGCAAAACCGCGGGATTATAAGCGGGCGCTTCGCGAGCCCGCCCGGGCACGAGAGGTGCGCTGATAGAATCGCGCCCCACGCGTCCGTAGCTCAATGGATAGAGTACTGCCCTCCGAAGGCAGGGGTTGCTGGTTCGATCCCAGCCGGACGCACCACCGTTTTCAGCGCACCCTGCCCGCCCCCCACCGGCGGTGACGTGCCCCTCGATCAGCCTGCTTGTGCGCGCCGAAACTCCGTCGGCGTCAAACCCGTCTCGGCCTTGAAGGCCCGGTTGAACGGCCCGAGTGACTGAAAGCCCGCGTCCATGGCCAGCGTCAACACCGGCACCGGTGCCTGTGCCGGGTCGGCCAGTGCGGCTTTGACCTCGTTGATGCGGTAGCGGTTGAGAAACGCATTGAAGTTGCGGTAGCCCAGGCCCTGGTTGATGACCCGGCGCAGCTTGTACTCGGGCAGACCCAGTCGCCGTGCCAGCACCGCAACACTGACACCCTCTTGCCGATAAACACGCTCGCTCGTCATCAGCTGCTCCAGTGCGGCGACCAGACCGGCGTCCAGCGGTTCTTCGAGCGGCGTGTCTGGCGCCACCGGCTGTGGGGCTTCAGGCCAGAACAACTGCACCCCCGAGGGACGCACGAGATGCCAGGCCACCACCAAGGCGATGGCCGACAAGGCGAGCAGGTCGGCGATGCGCGCCAGTTCTCCGGCCCCACCGCCAGACAGCAGGCGCGAGCCCATGTTGACCAGCGTGTAGAGCGCGCCCGCACCGACGATGAAGACACGCAGTCGGCGGCGCTTTTCCACCAGATCGGCGCGCCACGACGACAGCGACTGCGCTACCGCCAGCAACGAAAACCCGAGCGTCGCGAGCGGGATGACCAGGCCCACCAGCGGCTTGGCGAAGCAGCCCACCACCGCAACCACCGCCATCGCACCCCAGGCCAGCGCATGCGCCGGGCGCCAGCGAAATTCATCGTCGAACAAGGCGCGCGAGAACAACCAGAACACCACCGCATTGCCGGTCGACAGCACGGCCAGTGGGGCTCGCCAACCCGGCGGCCAACTCTCGAAACCTGGCGCCGACTGCAGCGCGTACGCCGCCACGCCCACGGCCAACGCGGCTGCCAACCGAGCCGGCAGCGAGCGCAGGTGCTCGCGCAACACCACCGCGGCCACGAACAGCATCAGCGTGACGAGACCGGCGCGCAGCGCGAACTCCAGGGCGTGCAGGTCGAATGGCAGGAGTGGCAGCTTCATGACAGTTGCGCATCGTAGTGGCTGGGCTTAGGCTTTTCCTCTTGCTCGTCAACGAGCCGACCACCCCACATGCACAAGCCGATGAAGAAACTGTTGACCTTCGCCCTGCTCAGCCTCACCACGAGCCTGGCCAGCGCCGCCCCCGCCACCTACACGATCGACCCCACCCACACCTTCCCGAGCTTCGAGGCCGACCACATGGGCTTGTCGGTGTGGCGCGGCAAGTTCAACAAGAACGCCGGCACGGTGGTGCTCGACAAGGCAGCCGGCCAGGGCCGTGTCGACATCACCATCGACGTGACCAGCATCGACTTCGGCCTCGACATCATGAACAGCAAGGCGCGCGAGCCCGACCTGTTTGACGCCGCCAAGTACCCGACCGCGCTGTACACCGGGCGACTCGAAGGGTTCACCAACGGCGCGCCGTCGCGGGTGGTCGGTGAGCTCACGCTGCACGGCGTGACCAAGCCGGTCACGCTCACCCTCAACAGCTTCAAGTGCATGCCGCACCCGCTCTACAAACGCGACTGGTGCGGGGCGGACGCCATCACCACCATCAACCGCGCCGACTTTGGCATCGACGCCGGCCGCGACTATGGTTTCAAGATGGATGTGGTGTTGCGCATCCAGGTCGAGGCGGTGCTGGCGGAATAAGGCCGGCACGCCTCTTTTTTCATCGACAAGGAGATCACCATGGCTTTGCTCGAAACCTACCTCACCTTCAACGGCAACTGCGCCGAGGCCATGCGCTTTTACGAGCGCACCCTGGGCGGCAAGATCGAGATGATGCTGACCTTTGCCGACGCCCCGGACGCGAACCAGTACCCGGCCGCGGCAGCCAAGCAGATCATGCATGCGAGCATCGACATCGGAGGCCATCGGCTGATGGCCTCCGACGCGATGCCGGGCCAGCCCTTCGAGGGCATGACCGGTTTCTCGCTCTCGCTCGGCCACGACACCGCCGCCGAAGCGAAGAAGGTCTTCGACGCCCTCAGCGCAGGCGGCCAGGTGACCATGCCGCTGCAGGAGACCTTCTGGGCCGAAACCTTCGGCATGCTGGTCGACCGCTTTGGCACGCCCTGGATGCTGAGCGGCGGCCCGAAAGACTTTCAATCCTGACCGCTCGGAGGCCTGCCCCCATGCTCAAGAAGATTGCGCTCGTCATCGTGGCCCTGATCGCCGTCGTGCTGATCTACGCCGCCACCCGGCCCGACAGCTTCAGCGTGCAACGCACGGCCACCATCAAGGCGCCGCCCGAGAAGGTGTTTGCGCTGATCAACGACTTTCACAACTGGCCGGCCTGGTCGCCGTGGGAAAAGCTCGACCCCGCGATGAAGCGCACGCACACCGGTGCCAACGCAGGCCAGGGTGCGGTGTATGCGTGGCTGGGCAACAGCGACGTGGGCGAAGGGCGCATGGAGATCGTGGAGTCGGTGCCGTCGTCCAGGGTCGGCATCAAGCTCGACTTCATCACGCCCTTCGAGTCGAAGAACACCACGCTCTTCACGCTGCAACCGCAGGGTGACTCGACCCAGGTGACGTGGCTGATGCAGGGCCCGGCGCCTTACGTCACCAAGCTGATGACGGTGTTCGTGAGCATGGACAAGATGATCGGCAAGGACTTCGAGACGGGCTTGGCCAATATGAAGGCTGCTGCTGAGAAGTAGGCGCCGTCATTCCCGCGCAGGCGGGAATGACGGCGGTTTACTTCTTCGCGGCCTTCTTGGCCACCGTCTTGGCGCCCTTGGCCAGCAGCTCGT
>NZ_JADMJX010000379.1 GCF_018780185.1 Rhizobacter sp. | reverse complement strand
CCGGTCAGCCTCTACGCCGCCACCAAGAAATCCAATGAGTTGATGGCCCACGTCTACAGCCACCTGCACGGGCTGCCGACGACCGGGCTGCGCTATTTCACCGTGTATGGGCCCTGGGGTCGCCCGGACATGTCGCCCTGGCTTTTCGCCAGCGCGATCGTGGAAGGCCGCCCCATCGAGGTCTTCAACCACGGCCAGATGCGGCGTGACTACACCTACGTCGACGACATCGCCGAAGGCACGGTGCTTGCGCTCGACCATGTGCCGCAGCGTGGCAGCGTGGCGCCGGGTGCTGCGGTGCACGCCGCGTGCGAAGCGGCGCCCTACCGGGTCTACAACCTGGGCAACGGCCGGCCGGTGGAACTCACGGCTTTCATCGCAACCCTCGAAGACGCATTGCACCTCGAAGCCCGCAAGAAAGAGTTGCCGATGCAGCCTGGCGACGTCCCGGTGACCTGCGCCGACATCTCTGAGACGAAACGCGAGCTGGGCTTCGAGCCGCAGGTTCCGTTGACGACGGGCGTCGGGCGATTCGTCGAGTGGTACCTCGCCTATCGGCAGCAGCCGCGCGTTGGCCGGGCGACCGCGCAGCGACCGACGATCGAGCGCCGACGGGCACCCCGCGCGCGCTGGTGGGTCACTGAACAGGGAGAAGGAGGCCGACCTGCAGCGTGACCATCAGGGCTTGACGGTCAAAACGTGAGCCCCTATAGTTATTCGTAGTTCGACGAATAACGAAGCAAACACATGCCCAAGACACGTTGTGCCCCGCCCTCCGCGAGCGAAGAGCTCGATGCCGAGGAACTGGCGGTGCTGCTGAAGGCGCTGGCCCACCCGGCGCGCATTCGCCTGCTCCAGCACCTTGCGGGCCACGGCACCTGCTACTTCGGCAGCCTGTCCGACGTGGTCGAGCTGGCGCCTTCCACCACCTCTCAGCACGTCAAGGTGCTGAAAGACGCCGGCCTGGTGCTCGGCTCCGCCGAGGAGCAGCGCGTGTGCTACTGCGTCAACCCCGACCGCTTGGCGCTGCTCAAGCGCATGGTCGAGGCGCTTTGACTTTGATGGAGCGAGCGCCTTCTTTCCTCTCCATTTCCACCCCCTTTTTATCCAACCGTTCGTTCATCGACGAAACACGAAGGAAGACGATCATGAACTCTCCATATGTCTCCCCCTCTCCTGTGGCCGTGATCGGGGCCGGCCCGGTCGGTCTGGCCGCGGCCGCTCACCTGCTGCGCCGCGGTTTGCCCGTGGCCGTGTTCGAGGCGGGCGCCGATGTGGCGGCCCACCTGGGGAGCTACCGGCAGGTGCGGCTCTTCTCGCCATGGCGCTACAACATCGACCACGCCGCGCGCGAGCTGCTGTCTGCCGCGGGGTGGGCCGCTCCCGATGACGATCAGCTGCCCACCGCCGGCCAGCTGATCGACGGCTACCTGGCGCCGCTGGCGCGCACGCCGGCACTGGCCCCGCACATTCACTTCGGTGCCCGCGTGCTGGCGATCTCGCGCGACGGCTTCGACAAGGTGAAGACCGCTGGCCGCGAGCGCGCCGACTTCGTGCTGAAGGTTCAAGCGGGCGATGGCGTGAACGAAGTGCGTGCACGGGCCGTGATCGATGCCACCGGCACCTGGTCGCAGCCGAACCCCTTGGGTGTGCATGGCCTGCCGGCCGCAGGCGAGAACGAGGCGGCTGAGCACATCGTGCACGGCATGCCCGACATCCTGGGCACCGAGCGCGCGCGCTATGCCGGCCGCAAGGTGCTGGTGGTGGGCGCCGGCCATTCGGCGGCGGGCAACCTGCTGGCGCTGGCGACGCTGGCCGAGCAGGCGCCCGGCACGCGCCTGGCCTGGGCGGTGCGTGGCAATGACCTGCGTCGCCTCTTCGGTGGTGGCGCCAAAGACGGCCTGCCGGCCCGCGGTGAACTCGGCACGCGCCTGCGCGCGCTGGTAGACGAGGGGCGGCTCGAACTGCAGCTCGGCTTCGGCATCCACACCATCGAGCGCACGCCCGAAGGCCTGCGCCTGTTGGCAGCCGATGCCACCAAACCTGCGATCGAAGGGGTCGACGAGATCATCGCGTCGACCGGTGCGCGGCCCGACCTCACCCTCACACGCGAGCTTCGGGTGCGGCTCGACCCGTGGCTCGAAAGCACCGACGCGCTCGCACCGCTGATCGACCCCAACGAGCACAGCTGCGGCACCGTGCGCCCGCACGGCCACCGTGAGCTGGCGCACCCCGAACCGGGCTTCTACGCCATTGGCGCCAAGAGCTACGGGCGTGCGCCCAACTTCCTGATGGCCACCGGCTACGAGCAGGCCCGCTCGGTCGTTGCCGCCCTGGCGGGTGATCTGCAAGCCGCCGACAGCGTGCAGCTGGAGCTGCCGGAAACAGGCGTGTGCTCGGTCGACCTCTCACGCCCGAGCCAGCCGGCCGAGCGTGGTGGTTGCTGCGGTGGCCCGGTGAAGGCCGATGCCGTGGCCTGCTGCCCTTGAGATGAGCACCGAGCGTCGCAGCGGCACCGTCGCGGCGCTCGGCGCGGCGCAGACGCTGGCCTGGGCGTCGTCGTATTACCTGCCCGCCATCCTGGCCGCGCCGATGGCGCGAGACCTCGGGGTGTCGGTGCCGATGGTGTTTGCCGCGTTTTCGCTGGCGCTGATCGTGTCGGCCGTGGTCGGGCCCTGGGCCGGCCGCGCCATCGACCGGCGGGGAGGGCGCCCGGTGTTGATGCTGACGAGCCTGGTGTTCGCCGCCGGCTTGGCAACGCTTGCCCTCGCCCAGGGGCCGGTGATGCTGTTCGCCGCCTGGGTCGTGATCGGCATCGCGATGGGGGCGGGCTTGTACGAGGCCGCGTTTGCCGCACTCGTTCGCCTGTACCGCCACGACGCGCGCAACACCATCACCGGCATCACGCTGATGGCCGGTTTTGCGAGCACGCTGGGCTGGCCCTTGTCGGCCTGGTTGGAGACGCAGGTGGGCTGGCGCGGCGCGTGTTTCGCGTGGGCCGGTTTGCACCTGTTGCTCGGCCTGCCGTTGAATGCGTGCTTGCCACGTGCCGCGCCGCTGGCGGCACCCGCCAGCTCCACCGCGCGCATCGATGAGCTGCCGGTTGCATCCGGCAGCTCGCGCATCGGCTGGGTCAGCGTGCTGCTGGCCTTCGTCTTCGCGGTGACCTGGTTCATCAGCACCGCGATGGCGGCGCACTTTCCGCGCATGTTGCAGGCGGCCGGTGCCAGCCTGGCGGCGGCCGTGGCCATCGGCGCACTGGTGGGCCCGGCGCAGGTGGCGGGCCGACTGCTCGAGTTCGGGCTGCTGCGGCATGTGCACCCGCTGCTGTCGGCCCGCCTTGCGGCGCTGGCTCACCCGGTCGGTGCCGTGGCCCTGCTGATCTTCGGTGCGCCGCTGGCGCCGGTGTTCGCGCTCTTGCATGGCGCGGGAAACGGCATCTTGACCATTGCCAAGGGCACGCTGCCGCTGGTGCTCTTCGGCCCGCAGGCCTACGGTGCACGCCAGGGCTGGCTGATGATGCCGGCGCGTTGTGCGCAGGCGATGGCGCCGTTTCTCTTCGGCTGGGCGCTCGACCGCTGGGGGCCGCAGGTGCTTGCGATGTCGGCCGCACTGGGCCTGCTGGCCTTCACTGCGCTGATGTTCTTGCCGACAGCCCGGCCGGCCCTGGTCGCAACGAATCAGGCATCCTCTGCCCCCTGACCCGGCCGCAAGATGCGACCCAGCCTGGCAACTTCGTCCGCATGGCCCGTGCGGCTGGATTGGCCGCGCGAATCCTGAAGGAGTGATGCTGTGAAACCGCTTGAACTCGAGAGCTACCTGCACGAACAGATTCCCTTGTCAGCCGCGATGCAGGTTTCCGTGGTCGAGGTTTCCGCGCAGCAAGTGGTGCTCGCTGCCCCGCTGGCCCCCAACATCAACCACCAGCACACCGTGTTCGGCGGCAGTGCCTCCGCCGTTGCCATCCTGGCGGCGTGGTCGATGCTGCACACGAAGCTCGCAGCGGCGGGCATCAGCGCAGGCCTCGTCATCCAGCGCAACTCGATGAGCTATGAGCATGCGATGGCCGGCGACTTCACGGCCAGGGCATCGGCACCTTCTTCCGAAGCATGGGACTCGTTTGTGCGCATGTTCGCGCGCAAAGGCCGCGCCCGGATCACCATGTCATCGACCCTCTGGTACCAGGGGCGCGAAGCCGGGCGCCTTGAAGGTGAGTTCGTGGCCCTCGCACCCACCTGAGGCCCGCACCATGAACAGCCCCAACCCACCCAAGATGCAGTTCGACGTGGTGTCGGTGCGCCTGAGCGCGCATGCGAGCGAGGCGCGCTGCAAAGAGGCGACGATCACCCTCGACACCGACATGGCCGGCAACCCACAGGCCTTCAACCCGGCCGAGCTGCTGCTCGCCGCCTTGTCGGCCTGCATGATCAAGGGCATCGAGCGCGTGATGCCGATCCTCAGGTTCGAGCTGCGCGGTGTCGAGGTGCGCGTGCACGGCGTGCGCCAGGACGTGCCACCGAAGATGGAGTCGATCCGCTACGAGATCGTCGTCGACACCGACGAAGAAGATCGCCGCCTCGCGCTGCTGCACGAGAACGTCAAGAAGTACGGCACGGTGTTCAATACGGTGATGCCGGGAACGGATCTGTCTGGGGTGCTGCGCCGCAAGTGAGCGCAGCGCCGAGCAGGGCGAATCGACTTTGACCCGCGCGGGCGCTTGATCGCGATCAACACCGGGCGCGGTGAGCTGGGGTCTCATGGCAGATGCCCACCGCACATCTGTCCGGCCCATGGACACCTTCTTGCACCTGTTGAACGGCGGCGCCGGCAACCTGGCCGCCTACCTCGCGGCGCATGTGCTGCTGTGCCTGTTGCCTGCGTTCTTCATTGCCGGCGCCATGGCGGCGCTGATCCCCAAGGCCAGCATCACACGCTGGCTCGGCCGCAATGCGCGCTACCGCGTCTCTTACCCGGCGGCCGCGGCGGCAGGCTCGTTGCTGGCGGTGTGCTCCTGCACCATCGTGCCGCTGTTCGCAGGCATCTACAAAAAGGGCGCCGGGCTCGGGCCGGCGATCACCTTCCTGTTCTTTGCGCCGGCGGGCAACATTCTTGCGCTGGCCTACACCGGCAGCATCCTCGGGGCCGAGTTTGCGTTGGCGCGCTTCGTGTTGTGCCTCTTGTTCGGCATCGGCATCGGCATGCTGATGGCAGTGATCTTCTGGCGCGACGACGCCAGCCACGATGCACAGACCGATGCTCTTTTTGCCCAGCAGGCCAGCATCGCCCCGGCTGCGCTGGGCGTGCTGCTGTCGCTGGTGGCGGTGCTGATTGCCGGCACGCTGAAGGTGTCGTTGCTGTCGGGCAGCGTCGCCACGCTGACCCTGCCGCTGCCCTGGGCCCAAGCCTGGCAGGCCACGTTGTTCCAGTGGGTGCCCTTCGATGCCGCCAAGGGCGAAGAGGGCGTGAGCGTGCAGGGCTCGATGCTGATCTTGTTGTTGGTGCTGATCGGGCTGGCCGCCTGGCGGGGCCTGGAAAACATCGTCGAAGGCGCCAACCGCTGGACGTGGGTGGCGCTCGGTCTCGCCGCCGCCACGCTGCTGGTGGCCGCGCTCAGGGTCACGCCGCGTGCCGATGGGTTGGAGCTTGCACTCACCGGCCGTGCGCTGGCCGTGGGGGCGGCGATGGGGGCCGTGCTGCACTTTGCGCGGCGGCTCGAAACCGACGCCTGGCGCGCCTGGCTGTGGGAGTCATGGCGCTTCGTGAAGCAGATCTTCGTGTTGCTGGTGGTGGGCGTGTTCGTCGTCGGCATGGTGCGCCAGCTGATCCAGCCCGAGTGGATTCAAACCCTGGCCGGCCGCAACGATGTGCCGGCCAACCTGGTGGCGGTGGTGTTCGGCGTGTTCATGTACTTCCCGACCTTGGTCGAGGTGCCGGTCGCGCGCATGTTTCTTGACCTCGGCATGCACCCCGGCCCGCTGCTGGCCTACCTGATGGCCGACCCCGAGCTGAGCCTGCAAAGCATTCTGATGGTGGTGGCGGTGATCGGGCGGCCCAAGACCTTCACCTACGTCGGCCTGGTGGCAGTGTTCAGCGTGGTGGCGGGCCTGACCTACGGCGCCTGGGTCGACGGCGTGAACCCGGCGTGGATCGGTGTCGGCCTGGCCAGCTTCGTGGGCGCGCTGCTGGTGCTGCTCAGCTGGATGCTGAGGCGCCGCATGGCCGCCGCCGCAGCATGATCATTCAACACACAAGGAGCGTGAAGATGAAAACCGTGAAGATCCTCGGCTCGGGTTGTGCCAACTGCAAGAAGCTCGAAGCGGTGGCGCGTGAGGCGGCCACCAGTGCCGGCATCGAGGCGCAGTTCGTCAAGGTCACCGACATGAAAGACATCATGGCCTACGACCTGATGTCGACCCCGGGCCTCGTGATCGACGAGAAGCTGGTCAGCAGCGGGCGCATCCCGACGCAGGCCGAGGTCAGGCAGTGGATGGCGGGCTGAGCGGTGAGGCCGTCAAGCCGGGAACCAGCGCTGCGTGCGGTTGGAAAACGCCACCAGTGACAGCATCACCGGCACCTCGACCAGCACGCCGACCACGGTGGCCAGCGCCGCCCCCGAGTTCAGCCCGAACAGCGAGATCGCCACCGCAACCGCCAGCTCGAAGAAGTTGGAGGTGCCGATCAGGCAGGCCGGTGCCGCAATGCTGTACGGCAGCTTCATCTTGTAGGCTGCGAGAAAGGTGATGGCGTAGATGCCGTAGCTCTGCAACACCAGCGGCACCGCGATCAGCAAGATCACCAGCGGCTTGTCGATCAGCGTGCCGGCCTGCAGGCCGAACAGCAGCACCACGGTCGCGATCAGGCCGATCACCGACCAGGGCTTCAAGGCCGCCACACCGCGCGCCACACGCTGCGTGCCACCGGCCTTGAGCCAGAGCTGCCGCGTGACCACCCCCGCCAGCAGCGGCAGCACGACATAGAGTACGGTCGAAAGCAGCAGCGTTTGCCAGGGCACGCTGACGTCGGTGACGCCAAGCAGAAAGGCCGCGATGGGCGCAAACGCGAACACCATGACCACGTCGTTCACCGACACCTGCACCAGCGTGTAGGCGGCGTCGCCTTTGGTGAGCTGGCTCCACACGAAGACCATCGCGGTGCACGGCGCCACGCCGAGCAGGATCATGCCGGCGATGTATTCGCTCGCCGATTTTGGGTCGACCCAGGGTGCGAACAGGTGCTCGAAGAACAGCACCGCCAGTGCGGCCATCGTGAAGGGCTTGACCAGCCAGTTGATGACCAGCGTGAGCACCAGGCCGCGCGGGCGCTGGCCCACGTTCTTGATCGACGCGAAGTCGATCTGGATCATCATCGGGTAGATCATCACCCAGATGAACACCGCCACCACCAGGTTGACGTGTGCAAACTCAAGCCCCGCCACGGCCTGAAACAGGCCTGGCACCCACAGGCCCAATGCGACGCCGGCGGCGATCCCGAGGCCGACCCACACCGTGAGGTAACGCTCGAAGAGACCCATCTTGTTCGTGTCCGCTCAGCGCGTTCCGATGTCTTTGATCTCACGCTGAATCGACAGGCGGTTCAGCGAGCCGAGTGGCAGCGCGAGCATCAACTCGATGCGGCGCTTGAGGACCACGGCCGTGTCCCAGAAGACCTGGGCTTTGTCCTTGTCACTGCCCTCGAAGGCCGACGGGTCGGCCACGCCCCAGTGGGCCGTCATCGGCTGGCCGGGCCACACCGGGCAGACCTCGCCGGCCGCGTTGTCGCACACGGTGAACACAAAATCCATCTGCGGCGCGCCGGGGCCGGCGAACTCCGACCAATCCTTGCTGCGGTAGCCCTCGCTTGAGATGTGCAGCCGCTCCAGCGTTTTCAGCGCAAACGGGTGGACGGCGCCCGCCGGGTGGCTGCCGGCCGAGTAGGCCTTGAAGCCGCCGCGCCCGAGGCTGTTCATCAGACCTTCGGCCAGGATCGAGCGGGCCGAGTTGTGGGTGCAGATGAAGAGAACGTTGTAGACCTTGTCGCTCATGACGGTTCCTGGTGGTGGGGGAGTTGAAGCGCCTCAGCAGGTGGAGCAGCCCGATGCGGGCGCGATCTCGCAGGCCTCGCCCTGGCAGCAGTGCGCCGTGAGGTAGGCCATCAAGCCATTCATTCGCGCGAGGTCGGGGCGGTAGAAAAGGTGGCGCCCGTCGCGCTCTTGCGAAACCAGCCCCGAGTTCACCAGCTCCTTGAGGTGGAAGGAGAGTGTGGAGGCCGGCACGTCGAGCGTGGCCGCCAGCACGCTCGGCGTCAGGCCCTGCGGCCCGCCGCCCACGAGCGCGCGGAAGACTCGCAGCCGCATGCCCTGGGCCAAAGCGGCGAGTGCGATGACGGCGGTTTTTTCGTCCATGGGTTGGGCCTTTCAGCGTTGGGTGATCAGGGCCCGCTCGGGCAGGCCCAGCGTGATGAGCCAGCACGCCACGAGCATGACGGCCGAGCCGATGAGCGAGCCACTCAGGCCAAAGCCCTGGTACAGCACGCCCGACAACAAGGTGCCGCAGAAGCGGCCGAGCGCGTTGGCGGCGTAATAGAAGCCCACGTCTTCGGCCGCCTTCTCGGAGCCGGCATACGCGAGGATCAAATACGAGTGCACCGACGAGTTGACGGCAAACGCAAAGCCGAACACCGCCAGCCCGCCGACCACCACCCACTCCAGGTGGGGCACCTTCATCAGCACCAGCCCGGCCAGCACGATGGGCACGACGGCGAGCACGGCCGACCAGGCGCGTGCGGCCGGCACCTCGCGGCTCAGGCCATCGTCACTGCGGCGCACGATGTTGGGCGCGAGGCCTTGCACCACGCCGTAGCCGATGGTCCAGAGCGCCAGAAAGCCGCCGACCATGGTGAAGTTCCAGCCCGCTGAGTACAGGAAGACCGGCACACCCACCACGAACCACACGTCGCGCGCACCGAACAGTGCCACCCGTGCGGCGGCCAGCAGGTTGATGCCGCGGTTCTTGGCAAACAACTCC
>NZ_JADMJX010000100.1 GCF_018780185.1 Rhizobacter sp. | reverse complement strand
CTTGATCCAGGCCAGGCCCTTGGCGCCGTAGATCTTCACGAACTCGGTGTAGGCGTCGATCTCGCCGCGGCTCATCTCACCGCCACCCGGCACGCGCAGCGCGACCACGCGGCCATCCTTGGCGTTGGCGGGGCCGGAGAAGACCTTGAAGTCGACGTCCTTCATCACGTCGGTCAGTTCGGTGAACTCGAGTTTGACGCGCAGGTCGGGCTTGTCGGAGCCGAAGCGGTGCATCGCGTCCGCGTAGGTCATCACCGGGTAGCCGGGCAGCTCGACACCGATGGTGCTGCGGAAGACCGTGCGGATCATGCCCTCGAACATGCCGCGGATCTCTTCTTCGGTGAGGAAGCTCGTTTCGATATCGATCTGCGTGAACTCGGGCTGGCGATCAGCGCGCAGGTCTTCGTCGCGGAAGCACTTGGTGATCTGGTAGTAGCGGTCGAAGCCGGCCACCATCAAGAGCTGCTTGAAGAGCTGGGGCGACTGCGGCAGCGCGAAGAACATGCCTTCGTTGACGCGGCTGGGCACGAGATAGTCGCGCGCACCCTCGGGCGTGCTCTTGGTGAGCATCGG
This sequence comes from Rhizobacter sp., assembly GCF_018780185.1. Classification (GTDB taxonomy): domain Bacteria; phylum Pseudomonadota; class Gammaproteobacteria; order Burkholderiales; family Burkholderiaceae_C; genus Rhizobacter. The sequence goes on along the minus strand of NZ_JADMJX010000100.1, from coordinate 50,406 downwards.
CGTCTCGATGTCGATGAAGCCGTTGGCATCGAGGAACTTGCGCACCTCCATCGCCACGCGGTAGCGCAGGATCATGTTCTTCTGCATCGCGGGGCGGCGCAGGTCGAGCACGCGGTGCGTGAGGCGCGTGGTCTCAGACAGGTTCTCGTCGTCGAGCTGGAACGGCGGCGTGACGCTCGGGTTCAGCACCTCGAGCTCGTGGCACAGCACTTCGATCTTGCCGCTGGTGAGGTTGGCGTTTTCGGTGCCGGCGGGGCGCGGGCGCACCTTGCCGATGACCTTGAGGCAGAACTCGTTGCGCACGTCTTCGGCGATTCCGAAGGTTTCGGCGCGGTCGGGGTCGCAGACGATCTGCACCAGGCCTTCGCGGTCGCGCAGGTCGATGAAGATCACGCCGCCGTGGTCGCGGCGGCGATGGGCCCAGCCCATCAAGGTGACGGTCTGGCCGAGCAGCTTTTCGCTGACGAGGCCGCAATAGGTTGTTCTGCTCATGTTGTAGTCACTCCGGAAACGGGGGAGATTGTGCGGCGCTGCCCGCGGGCGCACCAGCACGGTGTAGGAGTAGGCGCTGAAAGGCTGTCTTTCAAGCCGTCAGGGCTGGGCGGTTGCCTGACCGCCTAGCCCGGCTGATTTCGGGGTTCGGCGGGCGCCTGATGAACGGGCGGTGCCACCACGCCCATGGAGATGACGTACTTCAAGGCTTCGTCAACGCTCATCTGCAAGGCGATCACGTCGTGGCGCGGCACCATCAAAAAGAAGCCCGAGGTCGGGTTGGGCGTGGTGGGCACGTACAGGCTCACATAGTCGCCCGACAAGTGAATGGCCGCCTCGCCGCCCGGCTTGCCGGTGACGAACGCAATCGTCCACGACCCGTTGCGCGGGTACTGCACCAGCACCGCTTCGCGAAACGCGTTGCCGCTGCTGGAGAACAAGGTGTCGGAGACCTGCTTGACCGAGCTGTAGATCGACTTGACGATGGGGATGTTGTTGAGCAGCACATGCCCCTGGCGCAGCGCCCACTGGCCAACCATGTTGGCCGCGAACACGCCGGTGAGCAGCAAGCCGGCCACCATCACGACCACACCGAGCCCGGGGATCTTGCGCAAGGTTTCGAGCGACTCGCGTGCGCCCTCGGGCAGCACTGCCTGCGAGGCCGACAGGATGCTGCCGAACACGTCGTCCATCAGGCCCAGCACCGAGTGCAGCACCCAGATCGTGATGGCGAGCGGCAACCAGACCAGCAAGCCGGCGATCAAGTATTTCTTCACAAGGTTCCTTGGGTTGTGGACACGGGGCTCACTGGCCACCCGACGACGACGAGCCGCCCGTGGCCGGCGCTGGGGCGGCCGCAGGAGCGCTGGCCGCTGGGGCCGCTGACGACGAAGCGGCAGGCGCGGCCGACGGCGCGGCTTCGCTGCCACTCGATGCGTCGGGCTTGGCCGTGGCTCCCGGCTTGGCGGGCTCGCCGGCGGCCGGGGTGCCACCACGGAAATCGGTCACGTACCAGCCCGAACCCTTGAGCTGAAAGCCGGCTGCGGTCACCTGCTTCTTGAACGCCGGCGCACCGCAGGCCGGGCAGTCGGTCAGCACCGGGTCCGAAATTTTTTGCAGCACGTCCTTGGCGTGGCCGCAGGCCTCACACCGATAGGCGTAGATGGGCATGGCTAAGCCTTTGATTCAAAACGGAAAACCAACAATTATACGTGGCCTGGGCGTTTCGCCGGGCGACGCCGCAGCCTCTGGAATAATTGTTGTTCACCACGCCACCGTACCCACAAGGAGCTTCACGTGATCCGCATCACCGCCCAACGCCTCGTGTCCATTGCCAGCACCCTCTTGCTCGGGCTGTCTGTTGCCGGCACAGCCCGCGCCGCCGACGCCGCGGCACCGGAGGCCAAGGTCCTGAACATCTACAACTGGTCGGACTACATCGCCGAAGACACGATCAAGAACTTCGAGAAAGAAACCGGCATCAAGGTCAACTACGACAACTACGACAGCAACGAGATCCTGCACACCAAGCTGGTGGCGGGGAAGACGGGCTACGACATCGTGGTGCCCGGCGCGCACTTTGCCAAGCAGCAGATCGAGGCCAACCTCTTCCGCAAACTCGATCGTTCGCTGCTCACCAACTGGGGCAACCTCGACCCGGCGATCCTGGAGCAGATGGCCAAGGTCGACCCGGGCAACCAGTACCTGGTCGACTGGCTGTGGGGCTACGTCACCGTGGGCATCAATGTCAACAAGGTGAAGAAAGCCCTGGGCGACATGCCCATGCCGCAAAACCCGTGGTCGTTGCTGTTCGACCCCAAGTACGCGGCCAAGCTGAAGAGCTGCGGCGTCAACTTCCTCGACTCGGCCTCGGAAGTCTTGCCGGTGGCGATGCTGCACGTGGGCAAGCCCGCCTTCAGCCGCACCGCCGCTGACTACCCTGCAGCCGGCGAGATGCTGAAGAAGGTGCGCCCTTACGTGACCCGCTTCTCATCGTCAGGCTATATCGATGAACTGGCCGGTGGTGCCCTCTGCGCCGTAATGGGCTATTCAGGCGACATCAACATCGCCCGCTCGCGCGCCCTGCAGGCCAAGAACGGCCACATCATCGAAGCGCTGGTGCCGCCGAGCGGCTCCACCCTGTTCTTCGACACGATGGCCATCCCCGCCGATGCCAAGCACCCGAAGAACGCCCACCTGTTCATCAACTACATCCTGCGCCCGGAAGTGCATGCCTCGCTCACCAACAAGGTGTTCTATGCCAACCCGAACAAGGCCTCGCTGAAGTTTGTGGCCAAGGATGTGGCCGAGAACAAGTCGATCTTCCTCAGTGCCAAGGACCTGGCCGGAATGACCGCACCCGACAGCCTGCCGCAAGACATCCGCCGCGTGCAGACACGCACCTTCACCAACTTCAAGGCCAACCGCTGAGAGATCAGTAACCGGGGCGCAGCAGGATCATCGTCGTCACCAGGCCGAGCACGAAACCCACCCCCACCCACAGCACGGAGCGCAGCAGGCGATTGGTGCGGCGCTGCTCGGCGAGCAGCGCCTGCAGCAACTGCGGTTCGAGACCGCTGCGGCCGGGCTGCAGCGCCTGGTGCACGAGCCGCGGCAGCTCGGGCAGCAGCTGGGCGTAGTGCGGCGCCTCTTTCTTGAGGCGCTCGACCAGGCCGCGCCAACCGACCTGCTCGTTCATCCACCGCTCAAGAAACGGCTTGGCGGTGTTCCACAGGTCGAGCTCGGGGTCGAGTTGGCGGCCCAGGCCTTCGACGTTGAGCAAGGTCTTTTGCAGCAGCACGAGTTGCGGCTGAATCTCGACGTTGAAACGGCGCGAGGTCTGGAACAGCCGCAGCAGCACCTGCCCGAGCGAGATGTCTTTCAGCGGGCGGTCGAAATGCGGTTCGCAGACAGCACGGATGGCGCCCTCCAGCTCGTCGATGCGCGTGTTGGGCGGCACCCAGCCCGACTCCACATGCAGCTCGGCAACCCGCTTGTAGTCACGCCGGAAGAAGGCGATGAAGTTCTGCGCCAGGTATTCCTTGTCGAACTCGGTGAGCGTGCCCACGATGCCGAAATCGAGCGCGATGTAGCGACCGAAAGTGCCTGGTGCCAGGCTCACCTGGATGTTGCCCGGGTGCATGTCGGCGTGAAAGAAGCCGTCGCGGAACACCTGGGTGAAGAAGATGGTCACGCCGTCGCGGGCGAGCTTGGGGATGTCGACCCCGGCGTCGCGCAGGCGCTGCGTCTGGCTGATGGGCACGCCTTTCATGCGCTCCATCACGATCACGCTCTGGGTGCACAGGTCCCAGACCATCTCCGGCACCATGATCAGGTTCAGGCCGCTCATGTTGCGCCGCAGCTGGGCGGCATTGGCGGCTTCGCGCACCAGGTCGAGCTCGTCGTGCAGGTAGTTGTCGAACTCGGCCACCACCTCGCGCGGCTTCAGGCGCTTGCCATCGGCCGACAGGCGCTCGACCCAGCGCGCCAGGGTGCGCAAGAGCGAGAGGTCGTCGTCGATCACCGCCAGCATGCCGGGGCGCAGCACCTTCACCGCCACCTCGCGGCCGTCTTTCAGCACCGCAAAGTGCACCTGCGCGATCGACGCGCTGGCCACGGGCTCGGCCTCGAAGCTCGCAAACACCGTCTCGATCGACCGGCCGTAGGCCTTCTCCACCAGGGCGCGTGCCACGGCAGCCGGGAACGGCGGCACGTTGTCTTGCAGCTTGGCCAGCTCGTCGGCCACCTCGGGCGGCAGCAGGTCACGCCGGGTGGACAGCACCTGCCCGAACTTGACGAAGATCGGCCCCAGCCGCTCCAGGGCCTCGCGCAGGCGGCGACCGGGCGGCGCATCGAGATTGCGCCCGAGCGTCATCAAGCGCACCAGCAGGCGCACCCAGCGCTGGCGGAAGCCCGACAGCGCCAACTCGTCCAGGCCGAAGCGCAGGACGGTGAAGACAATGACAAGCAGCCGGGCGATGTGCCTCATTGCGGGCCGCGTGCCATCAGCCCTTGCAGCGCGCGCACCGCTTCGCGCAGGCCGGCACCGAGAGCCGAGGCCGCACGGGCCAGCTCATGTGCCGGCGCTTGCCCGATGATGCGTGCGACGTCGTCCTCGATGTCCCAGCGCAGGTTGTCGATCAGCCAGCTCACGTCGGTGGCCAGTGCCGAGTCGCCTTCGATGCCGACCTTCGGGCGCTCGCCCGACAGCCATTGCCCGACCAGGCGCAAGGGGTTCGACGCATCGATCGTCACCCGCAGGTCAGGCTGGGCGGGGGGCTGCTCGCCGCACCACTCCAACAGCCCTGCCGGCGTGATGGTGAATGCGACCACGGGCGGCGCAGGCAGCAGGCTCGGCCAACCCGTCCACTGCAACTGGATGCTGCGGCCGCTGTGCAGGCGCAAACGTTCGGTGGCCACCGGTTCGGCCGCGATCACGTGGTTGAGCAACAAGGTGATGCGCTCCATGGCTGCGGAGCCCAGCGCGGCGGTGATACCCGGATTGAATGCATTTGCCATCGTGGAATTGTAGGCGGCACGATCTCGGCACCGTTGGCCCCAACCGGAGCTTCCCCGCACATGCTTTCGCGCACGCAGCCCTCCGAAAAGCGTGACGCATGCCCGCATTCCCGGCCCCTAGAACACAGGCTCCCCCCACACATGCGGGTCTGGTCCGGTGACCTTCTTGAGTGAGAATCCACGCGTTGCATGAGCCCGTTTTTACGTCTTGAGTCATCACCGAATCCGCCTGGTGTAGCGCTCTGACAAATCGAGTTCCGGCACACCCGCTGCAGCGGCATTGCCAGCAATCTGTCACTCATGGAGGACAGCGCCCCGTGGACCACCCCATCGCGATGTTCGAAGAACGCCCTTACAAGAGAACCTTCTACAGCGCCCCCCAGTCGGTGACGTCGCTGATGGCTGCGTTCATGGAGCCGGCGATCACGGTCATCACCTTCCTGGGTGCCAACCTGTACCTCGACACCATGGTGGGGCGACCCGAGCTCGTCCTGTGCCTGCTGGTCTTTGCACTCACCTTCCCCGGGCGCAACCGCTTCCGCCAGAACATGGTGGCGGCCGGCGTCGACATCATTTCGTCGTGGGTGGTGTTGATCGGCGTGCTGCTGCTGTGCGGCTATGTCACCCGCAGCATCGACTACTTCGACCAAACCGCAGTCATCATCTGGATCTTCCTGACCCCGGTGGCTCAATGGGCCGCGGTGTGGATCGGCCGGCGCGTGGTGCGCCGCCAGGCGGCGCTCCCTGAAGCACGGCGCCGCGCCATCGTGGTGGGTGCCGGCCCGCTGGGCGTGAAGGTGGCTCGCGCGCTGACCGCGAGCGAAGACGAGGGCATCGACTTCGTCGGCTACTTCGATGACCGCGCCGATGCGCGGGTCGACGGCCTGGCCATGGAGCAGGTGCTGGGCGGGTTGAAAGACGTGGCCGACTGCATCCGCCGCCAGTCGATCCGCGAGGTTTTCATCACGCTGCCGCTCGGCTCGCAGCCTCGCATCGTCGAGCTGCTGGAGCAGATGCAAGACACCACCGCCTCGCTTTTCTTCGTGCCCGACGTGTTCGGCATCAGCATCATCCAGGGCCGGCTGCAAGACATGAACGGCCTGCCGGTGGTGGGCATTTGTGAAACACCCTTCACCGGCACCAACGAGCTCGTCAAGCGTGTCAGCGACGTCGTCTTGGCCTCGATCATCTTGCTGCTGATCTCGCCGCTGCTGCTGGCGATTGCCATTGGCGTCAAGATGAGCTCGCCGGGCCCGGTGATCTTCAGGCAGCGCCGCACCGGGCTCGACGGCGAAGACATCACGGTCTACAAGTTCCGCTCGATGACCTCGCAAGACAACGGCCCGGTGGTCAGGCAGGCGACCAAGGGCGACGCGCGCATCACACCCTTCGGCGCGTTCATTCGCCGCACCTCGCTTGATGAGCTGCCGCAGTTCTTCAACGTGCTGCAAGGCCGCATGAGCATCGTCGGCCCCCGCCCGCACGCCATCGCGCACAACGAGGAATACCGCCGCATCGTCAAGGCGTACATGGTTCGCCACAAGGTCAAGCCCGGCATCACCGGCTGGGCCCAGGTGAACGGCCAGCGCGGCGAGACCGACACGGTGGCCAAGATGCAGGCACGGGTCGAGTACGACCTCGAATACCTGCGCAACTGGTCACTCGGGCTCGACTTGCAGATCATTGTGCGTACCATCCGGCTGGTGTTCTTCGACCGCAACGCTTACTGAGCGGCACCACGCTGCTTCCCGGCGACCGCAGCCAACCCACTCCAGGACACCGCATGCCACAACGCCACCGCGCTCACCGCCGCTTCTGCCTGCCGCTTCTGGCCGTGACCTGTTCGCTGGCAGCCACCGGCGCCGTGGCTCAGGAGCGCAGCCCCTACTACATCGGCGTGAGCCAGGCGTTCACGCACGACTCCAACGTGTACCGCACGCTCGACAACGAAGTCAGCGAGACGATCTCCAGCACGGGTGTGCTGGTCGGTGTGGATCAGCGTTTTGGTCGCCAGCGTTTCTTCGCCGACGCTTCGGCTCAGACCAATCGCTACAACTCCGACGACCGCCTCAACAACAAGAGCTATGCCGCGACGGCCGAACTCGACTGGGAGACCATCGGTTTTCTTTCGGGGGTCCTGAGATTCGCCACTCGCAACAGTCTCGCGGATCTCGGAACCACTGGCGGTGCAGCCTCGGTGAGTGACCAGGTGACTGAGGAGTACAACGCCTCGGTGCGCTACGGCTTGGCGTCGTTTCTCGCGCTAGAGGCAGGTTATGCACACCGCCGGCTGGACTACAAGAACCCCCTCTTGTCCAACCGCAACTACTCTCAAGACACCGTCAACGCAGGTGTGAACTGGATTGTTGGCACCAAACTCACACTGGGTGTCGGTGCTCGCTCGACCAAGGGCACCACCCCCGAGTTTGCGCCGACGCCACCACGTGCCGACGAGCTGAAGCGCCGAGACATCGACTTCACGGCAGCCTGGCGGCCCAGCGCTTTCAGCACCGTCAATGCCCGCATCAGCGCCACCCGAGAGACCCGCTCGCTGGCCACCATCGGAGAACTCTCCGAGACCACCGGTACGCTCAGCTGGGACTACGCTCCCACCAGCAGGCTGAACTTCACGACCTCGCTGAGCCGCGACACCGGCACCGAAACCACCTTTCTCGGCACCGCGCCTGGCGGCACGACCGCCTTGCAGGCCGACAGGAACCGGATCAGCAACAGCCTGAGCCTGGACGCAAGGTACACGCTCACGGGCAAGACCTCTCTTCGCGCCAACGTTCGCCAGCGCGACGGCAGCTCCAGCGACTCGACGGACGACACCACCCGAGGCTACTCGCTGGCGGTGAGCTACCTGCCCACACGCACCATCTCGCTCAGCTGCAACGTCATGCGCGAACAACGGCGCCTTGCCGGAGCAACGGCCTACAACGCGACCGTCACCGGCTGCTCCGGCGAGCTGACGCTGCGATAGGCGTGCCCGCCGGGCGGCACGGGCCGCTGGCACACTACGCTCTCGTTCCCCTACGGCGCCCGCACTCATGTCTCATATCACCGTTCAACCCGTCATCATGGCCGGCGGCAGCGGCACACGGCTGTGGCCGCTGTCGCGTGCGCACTACCCCAAACAGTTCCTGGTTTTGCAAGGCAACCGCAGCCTCTTCCAGCAGGCTGCGACCCGGCTGGCGGCACTGGCCACCGAAGGCTTGAGCATCGCCGCGCCGAGCGTGGTCGGCAACGAAGAACACCGGTTTCTGATCCTCGACCAGTTGCGCGAATTGGCGCTGCCACCGGCAACCGTCTTGCTTGAACCGATGGGCCGCAATACGGCACCGGCCATGACCTTGGCCGCGCTGCAGGCCAGCACCGGTGGCGCGGACCCCGTGCTGGTGGTCACGCCGGCCGACCAGACCGTCACCGACGAACCCGCTTTCACGGCAGCGCTGCAAGAGGCCGTGCGCGAGGCCGCGAATGGTGCCTTTGTCATTCTCGGGGTCGCACCCGATCGGCCTGAAACCGGCTTCGGCTACATCCGCACGAACGCACCGACAGGGGGCTCGCAAACACTCGGTGTGGCCCGATTCGTCGAGAAGCCCGATGCTGCCACCGCTCAGCGGTACCTGGCCGAAGGGAGCTACTTCTGGAACAGCGGCATGTTCGTGGTGCGCGCCTCGGTGTGGCTGAAAGCGCTGGAACGCTTCCGCCCCGATATCGCCACCGCCACCCGCAGTGCCTGGGCAGCCCATACCGTCGACGCGAGCTTCGTGCGACCAGGCAAGGCCGAGTTTGCCGCCATCCCCAGCGAATCGGTCGACTACGCTGTGATGGAGAAGTGCCCCGAATCCAGCGAGTTCACGATTCGCATGGTGCCTCTCAGCGCCGGCTGGTCAGACCTCGGCGCCTGGGACGCTGTCTGGCAAGTGAGCGACAAAGACGCGCATGGCAATGCCACGGTCGGCGACACCATCGTGCGCGACAGCCACAACACGCTGGTGCATGCGACCAGCCGCTTGGTCGGCGTGGTGGGTTTGAGCAATGTGGTCGTCGTCGAAACACCCGATGCGGTGCTGGTGGTCGACCGCAGCCGCAGCCAAGATGTCAAACACATCGTCAGCGAGTTGCAAGGCTCCGGCCGCAGCGAGCACACCCTGCACCGCCAGGTGCACCGCCCGTGGGGCTGGTACGACAGCGTCGATGCCGGCCCACGCTTCCAGGTCAAACGCATCATGGTCAAGCCCGGCGCGAGCCTGAGCCTGCAAATGCACCACCACCGCGCCGAGCACTGGATCGTGGTTTCGGGCACGGCCGAGGTGACCTGCGGCGACCGCAAGATCCTGCTCGGCGAGAACCAGAGCACCTACATCCCCCTGGGCGAAACCCACCGCCTGGCCAACCCTGGCAAGGTGCCGCTCGAGATCATTGAAGTGCAGTCGGGCAGCTACCTGGGAGAAGACGACATCGTCCGCTTCGAGGACACCTACGACCGCCACAAGTGAGCCGCCCTGCCCTGTTCCTCGACCGCGATGGCGTGATCAACATCGATCACGCCTACGTGCACCGCCGCGAAGACTTCGACTTTGTCGACGGCATCTTCGACCTCGTGCGCACGGCACGCGAGCGGGGCTACCTCGTCTTCGTGATCACCAACCAGGCCGGCATCGGCCGTGGCAAGTACACCGAGGCCGATTTCCACACGCTCACCGAGTGGATGTGCGCGGAGTTCGCCGCACGCGGTGCGGCCATCGACAAGGTGTACTTCTGCCCGTACCACGCCGAGCACGGTGTGGGTGTCTACAAGCAGGAGTCGCCGTTCCGCAAGCCGAACCCGGGGATGATCCTGCAGGCGGCGCAGGAGTTCGATGTGGACCTGGCGGCATCGGTGCTGCTGGGCGACATGGAGACCGATATCCAGGCCGGCCGCCGTGCGGGTGTCGGGCGCACCCTGCTGTTCGCCCCGCCTGACCACCTCCGGCCCGACACGACCTTGGCGCACGCCATCGTGAGCTCGCACGCCGAGGTGCATGCGCACCTGCCGCAGCAGGTGGCTGCGTAGGCCAGCTCAGCGCTTGGCTGCCGCCTTGTCGGCGTAGCCCCTCGGGTACTTCTGGTGCCAGGCCCAGGCGGTCTCCACGGTGCGCTTGATGTCGTAGAACTCCGGCTTCCAGCCCAGCTGCGTCTTGAGCTTGGTCGGGTCGGCCACCAAGGCGGGCGCATCGCCAGGGCGGCGGGCGGTGATCTCCAGCGGGATCTTGCGGCCGGTCACTTCTTCACACGCGCGGTGCACTTCCTTCACCGACTGGCCGTTGCCGGTGCCGATGTTGAACACCTCGGCCGTGGTCGGCGTGGTCGCCGTGATGGCGAGCATGTGCGCCTGCGCCAGGTCGTCGGTGTGCACGTAGTCGCGGATGCAGGTGCCGTCGGGCGTGGGGTAATCGTCGCCGTAGAGCATGAGCTTGTCGCGCTGGCCCAGGGCCACTTGCAGCAGCAGCGGGATGAGGTGCGTCTCGGGGTCGTGCGCCTCGCCGAACTCGCCGTCACGGTCGGCGCCCGACGCGTTGAAGTAACGCAGGAGGGTGAAACCCAGGCCATAGGCATGCGCGAAGTCGCGAATCATCCACTCCACAGCGAGCTTGGTGCGTGCATACGGGCTGCAGGGGATCTGCGCCGCGGTCTCGTTCATCGGCACCACCGGGTTGTCGCCATAGGTCGCACAGGTGCTGGAGAAGAGCATGCGCTGGATGCCCGACTGGCGCATCGCGCGCAGCAGGCTGAGTGTGCCGGCGATGTTGTTGCTGTAGTGGTGGTCGGGGTTGGTGACCGACTCACCCACGTAGGTGGCCGCGGCGAAATGCATCACCGCCTCGCTGCCATGCTCCTTCATGACCTTCACAAGGGCGGCCGTGTCGGCAATGTCGCCCTTGACCAGCTTGCCCGCGGGCACAGCGGCCTCATACCCCTCGGAGAGGTTGTCGAAGGCGATGGCATCGTGGCCTTCGGCAAGCAGCTTGCGCAGGCAGGCACTGCCCACATACCCCGCTCCGCCAGTGACGAGCACTTTCATGGTGTGTATTCCTTCAGTCAGTTCGATCAGTTGAATCGGTGGGCGAAGACCTGGGGCGCAGCAAGGCGCGCGCCGTCGAGGGCTTCGAGGTTGCCAATGTCTCGGTGGTACCCGGTGTGCACATGGCCCTGCATGCGGCCGATGAACTTGGGCAGTACGTCGAAGCCCAGGTCGAAAGCCTGCAGGTCGGCCATCTCACGCCAGGCCTCGGCCGTGACAGCGTACACGCCGGCGTTGGCCAGGTCAGAGCGGGGTTCAGCCGGTTTTTCCACGAAGTCGATCACCCGACCACTGGCGTCGAGCTCGGCGATGCCACAGGCGCGCGGATTCGGCGCGTGGAACAGCAACATGGTCATGGGCAACCCGTGCGCACGGTGCGCGTGCATGAAGGCCCCCACGTCGAGATCCGACAGGTTGTCGGCGTAGATGATGAGCACGTCGTCGGCGTCGTCGGCCCAGGCGCGGTTGTGTGACAGCGTGCCGGCCGAACCCAGCAGCACCGGTTCGTAGGCCTCGACCGCGTGAAAGCCCTGGCGCGACTTCTCGGCCAGGTAAGCACGCACGGCCTCCGGCAGGTGGTGGTTGTTGACCAGCACCTCACGGATGCCGGCGTCGCGCAGCGCGTCGAACCAGTAGTCGAGCAAGGGCTTGCCGGCGATCTCGACCAGGCACTTGGGCACCGTCTCGGTCAAGGGCCGCAGCCGCGTGCCCAACCCGCCTGCCAGCAGCAAGGCCTTGGTGCGACGCGGTGCGGCTTGGCTCACGCCTTGTTGACCGAGCGCACCACGTTGAGCGCGGCCATCTGCTGGTTGCAGTAGTCGAGGATCTGCGCGGCGTTGTCGGCGGTCGAGAGCCAGCCCTTGTAGGCCTCCACGCTTTGATGCACGGTGCGCGTGGGCTTCCAGCCGAGGTTCTTCAACTTGCTCACGTCAGAGCAGATGTGACGCGTGTCGCCGAAGCGGAACTTGCCGCAGGGCTCGGCCTTGTAGCCCTTGGCGCCAAAGACATCGGCCACCACCGTGGCGAACGACGCCACCGTGTGCGGGATGTCGCCGCCCACGTTGAACATCTCGTAGTCGGCCCGCTCGTCGCGCAGCACCAGCAGGTTGGCGTCGACCACGTCTTGCACGTTGACGAAGTCGCGGATCTGCTGGCCGTCTTCGTAGATCATCGGCTCGCGGCCGAGGTGGAAGCTCAAGCTGAACACGCGGCAGGCGCCGCTGTAGGCGTTGTAGAAACTCTGGCGCGGGCCCTGCACGATGGAGTAGCGCATGGCCACGCTGGGGATGCCATAACGCTTGCCCAGCGACAGCGCCACACGCTCTTCGGCGATCTTGGACAGGCCGTACTGGTTCTGCGGGTTGGCCACGGTCTCGTCGGTGCGTTGCCACTGCAAGGGGCCGGTGAAACCTCTCGGGGCTTGCACGTCCCACAGCCCGCGCTCCAACTGCTCGGTCGGGCGGATGTCGGGCAGCACCGGCTTGCCGTTCGCATCGAGGTACAGGCCTTCACCCAAGGCCGCCTGGCTGGAGGCGACGATCACCTTCTTCACCGGCAGCTTCTCGCGCACGATCAGCTCGTAGATCAGCGCGGTGCTGGTGACGTTGACGTCGAAGAAGCGGCTGAAGGTGGGCAGGTAATCCTGGAACGCAGCCAAGTGGTAGACGAAGTCGCAACCACGCAGCGCATCGAGCAGCACCGTCGCATCGCGCACGTCGCCGCGGATGAACTCGATGCGCGAATCCAGATACGCCGGCACGGCGTGGCCCGGGTGCACCGGCTCTTCGAGCGAGTCGAGCACACGCACTTGGTAGCCGTCGCGCAGCAGCGCGTCGGCGGTGTGGGAACCGATGAAGCCGGCCCCGCCGGTGATGAGAACTCTCACTTGTTGATTCCTCGGATCACTGGTTGTGAAGCAGACGCTGATGGTCGCTGATGAAGATGACACGGCCACCGCGGCGGTCGATGTCGAGCGTGAGCTCGCGCGGGTTGCCTAGCGCCTCGCGGATCATGTTGTGGCGCTCCTTCGGCGCCACCAGCAGCAGGAAACCGCCACCACCCGCGCCCAGCAGCTTGCCGCCCTGGGCACCCAGCTTGCGGGCCTGTTCGTACCAGGAATCCACGCGCTCCATGCTGATGCCGAAGCCGAGCGAGCGCTTCAGCTCCCAGCCGTGGTGCAGCAGCTTGGCAAACTCATCGAGCCCGTTGGCGCCGGTGATCGCCACGCGCATCTCCTGCGCCAGGTCGCGCATCTCGCGCAGCACCGGCATGCGGTCCTTGGTGCCTTCGCTCTGGCGCTTCAAGATGCCGTCGGCGTCGCGCTGCTGCTCGGTGTAGAGCAGCATCATGCGGCTCGACAGTTCCTGCATCGTCTCGCGCGGCGCCGGCACCGGCTCCACGTCAACGGTGTCATCCGAGTTGAAACGGATGTAGTTCAGGCCACCGAAGGCGGCGGCGTACTGGTCTTGTTTGCCGATCGGCTTGCCGAGGATGTCGATCTCGATCTGGCAGGCCTGCTCGGCGACGTTCTTCGCGCTGATGATCTGGCCCTTGTAGGCATACAGCGCCTGCAGCACACCCACCGTCAGCGAGCTCGACGAGCCCATGCCGGTGCCCGAGGGCACATCGCCCACGGTGGTGATCTCGATGTGGCGGCCAAGGCCAGTGATCTTGAGCGCCTCACGCACCAGCTCGTGCTGGATGTCATTCACCGAGTCGGCAATCTCGACCTTGGTGTAGGCCACGCGGGTGGTCTTCTCGAACCGCGGGCTGACCGTCACGTACATGTGCTTGTCGATGGCCATCGACAGGACTGCGCCGTATTCCTGGCGGTAGAAGGCCGGCAGGTCGGTGCCGCCACCGGCAAAGCTCACACGGTAGGGCGTTTGAGAAATGATCATGAGGTCACCCTGCTCTGTTGTGCTTGTGAGCCGGCAGCACGCTGGCCCGGCGCGGCTCTTGCCAGGCTCTGTCGAAACTTATCGATCAGCGGCTCCAGGCAGTTGTTGAGGTCGAAGGTCTGCTTGAGCAAGCGCTGGCCGTTCTCGGACAAACGCGTCGCGAGCGCCGCATCGTGCATCAGGCGCGCCATCGCATCGGCCAGTTGCGCCGGGTTGTTGGGTTCGACCAGCAGGCCGGTCTCTTCGTGGTGGATGAGGTCGGGGATGCCGACCAGGCGCGTGCTGATCGCCGGCAGGCCACTGGCCATGGCTTCCATGATCATCTGCGGCAAGCCATCGACGTCACCATCGGCGGCCCACACGCAGGGCAGCACGTAGACATCGCCTTCATGCATGAAGTCGACGATCTTTTCCTGCAGCAGCGCCTTGCCGGTGACGGTGATGCGGTCGCTCAGGTTCAGCCGTGCGATCTGCGCCTTGAGCTCGGCTTCGAGCGGGCCGCTGCCACCGATCACGCAGTCGAAACGCTCGCCGCGGTCGGCCAGCAGCTTGCAGGCGTCGATCAAGTCGCAGAAGCCCTTCTTCTCGACCAGGCGACCCGACGACAGGATGCGGTAGGGGCGGTTCGTGTCGCGGCTTCCCGGGGCAGGTGGGTAGAACCACGACAAGTCGATGCCGCAATAGGCAATCACCAGTTGCTCAGGCCGCGCACCGTGCTGCAGATAGAAGTCACGGTGGAAAGTGGAGATGCAGATGATGAAGTTCGCGCGCTCGATCTTGTCGAGCAGGGCCGAACGGTTGCGGAACAGGTCGGTCGCATGGCCAGTGAAGCTGAATGGCGCGTCGAGCAGCCAGGCGCCATACATCGCGATCGTGCCGCAGGAGTTGATCCACTGCGAATGGATCTGCGACACCGCGCGGCCGCTGCGCTGCAGCCCCGTTGCCCAGTGGCACGCGACCACGAGGTGGGCGATGCCGGCCAGACGGGCACGGATGTGTTCGCGGCGGCCGAAGAAGGCATTCCACAAGGCCGAGAAGAAACGCCCGCGGAACCGGAACGGCGCAGCCAGCAGCGAGAAGAACATCGCCACCAGCGGCAGCGGGTACATCAGCTCGGTGCGGCGGTTCATCTCGACCGCCCAAGGCGAGTCGTGCAGCAGCTTGTCGGGGGCGCGCATCGCATGCAGCGCCACCGGCAGGCCGGCGGCTTCAACCCGGCTCAGCTCGTTGGCGACCCAGGCATTGCCGATGCCGTTTTGCGTAACGTAGTGGATCATCGTGCGGCACCCGCTGCAACGGCTGCGCAGCCGCTCACTTGCGTTGCTTGAGGTAGAACGCGAGGATCGAACCTGCGGCCATGTGCATGTCTTCGATCACGCCGTATTGGTCGCTCTCGACGTGGAAGCACACGTCGACCATCTTGCGCAGCTTGCCGCCGGTGAAGCCAGTCATGCCCACGGTCGTGGCGCCCACGCTGTCGGCGTATTCGGCGGCCTTGATGACGCTGGGCGAATTGCCCGAGCCCGAGATGATGACGACCAGATCACCCTTGTTGCACAGGTTGCGCAATTGGCGCGCGAAGATCTCGTCATAGCCGAGGTCGTTGCCTACGGCCGTCATGAAAGCGGTGTTGTCGTTGAGCGAGATGCAGCGGATCAGCGGCTTGCCCACACGCTCGGCGGTCTTCGACCAGTCGGTCGCGATGTGCGACGAGGTGGCAGCCGAGCCGCCATTGCCCATCACGAAGATCTGCTTGCCCTTCTTCTCGACCGCTTCGATCAGCTTGGCGATCTTTTCCAGCGCGGCGAAATCGAACTGCGCCCACTGCTCCAACTCACGATCGCGGTACCACTCGCCGAAGGCTCGCACCGACAAGCCCCCAGGGCCGGTGCCGGTCATGTTCGACGCGGCGAGGCCCGGTGTCTTCTTCTCTTGAATCTTCGGGGCCTTGGCTTGCTTGGTCATGGGGTTCTTTCTTCGCTTCAACGTGTTTTGGAAACCTCGCAAGATTGTATTGGCGGGCGGCGTGAACGCCCCCTTTCATCCCAGGTGTTTCACCCCCTAACTAAGGTGGTTTGCTCCACAACAAATGAGACAAAGCGCACGCTCCGGCGTGAGTCAGTCGTTGCGCACGAAGGCGGCAAACAGCTCGGCCTGTTGCGCGATCCAGATGGGGTCGAAATGGCTCTCGTCGAGGAAGATCGGGCGCTGCAAGGTCTCGTCAAACGCACGACAACTGGCCCGATTGCAGAGCTTGTCGCGCAGGCTGATGCGGTGAAAGCCGGGCGTGCCCTGAAACGCCTCGAACAAGGGCTCGAACCAGGTGGTCTGCGCGATCAAGGTCGACACGGGAATCGACAGCCTCGGGGCGCCGTACCAGAACCGCTCGCGCGCCAGACGCTCCGGTACCGAAAAGCGCGACTCCGGCGAACCGTCGACCACCACCACGGTCTTGCCTGCTTTCAGCGCCGCAGCCATGGCGGTCTGCAGTTCGACGATGACCAAGGCCTGCTTGGCCTTCAACGAAGCAGGAGCGATGCATGCCTTGCCCACCGCCTGATGACAGTAAGGCGCACCCGCCAGCCCGATCGTGAGCCAGCGCGCCGAAACCACCACCGTCTCGTAGGGGGCCGACATCGCCTTGCCCCACGCCACGGCGGCAAAGTCCTTGCACGCGTAGCCGGTTTGTGTGCGCTCGAAGTGCGGCACCGGAGGGCATTCGGCGGCAGTGAGAAAGTCGACCGATTCGGTGCTGTGCTTGGCGAACCAGGCGTACAGGTGATCGGCATGCGAGTCGCCGATGACCAGCGTGCGAGCCGGCGTGCCCTTGCGCACCGTGCAGGTCGTCAGAGCAGCGACCGGTTTCTTGAAGTTGCTGCACTCGTCTGGAAAGTAGAGCGGCTTGATGGTCGCCCAATAGCCGGCGTAAAAGTCGGGGCCACTGCGCTGCCGGAACGACAGGCCTTCGGTGGCGGTCGCTACCCACACTGCAACAGACACCAACAGCATGGCCAGCACGGGTTTGCGGGCAAGCCGCCACAGCGACGCGCCGCGCGCCGACCACGGTCGTTCGATGAAGGTGTAGGACAAGCAGCCCAGAAGCAGCGAGCCCGCAACGGTGGCCAGCGTCGTGAGCAGCGGGTGGTCTAGTGGGTACTCGGTCATGCGCAGGCCCACGATGATCGGCCAGTGCCAGAGGTACACCGAGTACGACCACAAGCCCAGGCGCTGCAAGGCCGGGTTGCGCAGCACGATGTTGCCTTGGTGGCGTGACCACAGGATCAGCATCACCCCGGCCACCGGCAGCAGCAGCCAAGGCCCGATGCCCACCGGGCGAAGACGCAAGCCCGCAATGGCCAGCGCCGCTCCCAGCACCAGCGCCAGGCCGGCATAACTCGCCAGGGCGCGCCACCTGCCGGGTGCAGCAGTCGAGTCAGGCATGAGCAAAAACACCAGACCACCGGCCAGCAGTTCCCAGCAACGCCCTGGCAGCAAGAAGAAGCTCGCGTCGGCCTGCGTTCGTGCTTGCAGCAACTGCCAGGCGAACGACAACAGCATCAAACCCGCCACCAGCGCCGCCACGACCTGCTTGCGTGGGGTGAGCTTCATCAGCCCCATCAACAGCAGTGGGTACAACAGATAGAACTGCCATTCGACCGACAACGACCAGGTGTGCAGCAGCCAGTGCGTGTCACCGGCGCGGGTGATGTAGCCCGTGCGTTCGAGAAAGTGATGGTTCGAGGTGAACAGCAGCGCAGCACGCGCCTGTTCGGCCAGGATCTGCAGGTCGAACGGCGGCAGTCGCCACGCCCCAAACGCCAACAGCAGCAGCACCAGGGCCGCCAGTGCCGGCCAGATGCGGGCAGCCCGTGCGACCACGAAGCGCCAGTAGCTGAAGCTCGAATCGGTGAGGCCGCCCCAGACGATCTGGGTCATCAGGTAGCCCGAGATGACGAAGAACACGTCGACCCCGATGAAGCCACCGGCCGCGCCCTTGGCCTGCAGGTGAAAGGCCAACACCAGCGCAACGCTGACCCCGCGCAGGCCGTTGAGGTCGGCGCGAAAGTCACCTCGGTTCATGGCTGGGTGCGTGCGCCCTCTGTGGGCATTGGCATGAGCCGGTCAAGCACCGCGACGAGACGCTCACGGGCCTCTATGCGGGTGAAGGTGTGGTCTGCATTCGGCACGAAGTCGATCGACGCGGCCTGTTGCTCCAGCAGTCGCTGCACCGCGCTGCCGCCTTGTTTTTTCAGCAGCGCAAACCCCGGTGCACGATCGGCAAAGACGAAGTGCAGCCGGATGCCGTGTTGCACCGCGGTCTCGAGCTCACGCGCCAGGTTGTGGCGCAATGGAATCCGCAGCCGCCGCGCCAGCTCCAACAGGTGGGGCGCGACCATGCCCCATACGCGGCGCACCGCCACCTCGGTCACCAGCCGAACATCGAGCTCGGCACGCAACAGCTTCTGCCAGGGTTCGAGGGTCAGCACCTTGTGGCGAAACTTCGATGTGAGCTCAGGCACCTCGTGCTCCTGCACGCTGCCCAGCTGGGCACCCTCTTTCCAGAAATAGGTCAGCGGGTTGATCATCAACGCGGAGGTCACGGGTTGGCCGGCCACGGCCGCCTTGAGCGAGTGATAGGCACCCGAACACAGGCCCACGAGGTGGCACTCGCTCGCGCCCGCGTGCGTGCGCAGGTAGGTCAGCGCCGCCGCCACGTCTTGGGTGGCACTGGGTGAGTAGACGACGTTCTCTTGCGCCCCCGGCCGCGCAGGGCTGTCGCCGATACCGGCGATGTCCAACCGCAGCACGGTCATGCCACGCGCCGCCCATTGCCGCGCCAGGCGCACCCACAGCCGGTTGGGGCCGATGTGGTGAATGGACCCCGAGTTGAGCATCAGCACCGCCGGGCGCGGGCCAGCCGCTTCCGGTGTGACGAGCACGCCGAACAAGTGCGCGGCCGTGCCAGTGTCGATGTGAATCGGGGTCTCCAGCACCTGCGCTGGCTTGCCCCCGGGCGTTGTCGCCCGGCATCGCACGCTCAGGCGGCGTGGCGCCTCGGCAGCCACGGGCGCCAAGGCCATCTGCGACGCCCAGACCCTCATGCAGGCGAGAACGCCTGCCACCATCTCTTCGGGCACAACGGCACGCTGTGCGTCTTCCATCATGCGTGCATAACCTGCCCAACGCCCGACGCGCACGTCTGCGCCCAGCTTCTGCAGCAACGGTGCCCACTCCGACGTGCCGGTCACGTCGTCTCGCTCGACGATCAGCACACGTGGGGCCGGCCGCTGCGTCAGTGCACGCAAGTCGACCTGGGAAACAGATGCGGCGGTTTCGCGCGTCATCAGGAACCCCGCGGATTCGAGTGCGCCGTTGATGCCTTCGCCAGGTGGCGAGCCGGTCTGGCCGAGCATCGTCAACTCGCGCACATAGGTCTTGCCGCGCACCACGGGCGCGATCGCGATCAGGCCGGCCACGTCGTCACGCTCGCTCACGGCCAGCGTGGCCAGCATCGCACCCAGGCGCACGCCCAACACCAGCACCTGGCTGACACCGCCTGCGGTCTTCAGCGTGTCGATGGCGTCATGCACGGAACCCAGCCACTTCGTGGGGGTGTTGGCGTCGAACTCATCACCCTGGGAGTTGCCACAACCGGCCAGGTCGAAGCGCATGCTGGGGAAACCAGCCGCGCTGGCAGCTTCGGCGAAGTGCCTGAGGCTGCGGTGCGCACAGACCTCTTCAAACCCGAAGGGGTTGACGATCAACAAGCCAAGGCCCTGGCGCGCGGTGGTCGCAGGCGCGTGCAGCCAACCGAAAAGCGCGGCGCCTTCGGGCCCGAAGTAGAACGGCTGGGGCTCGTGCAGGCTCATGACACCACCGAGATCGCAACTGGGCGATCCGCATTCAAGGCCCAGACATGGCCTCTGGCGGCTTGTGTGCCGCTGCGTTTGAGCGCGATGCGACGTTGGGTGCCGGGTGCCAAGTGAAAGTCGTTGTCGGCCACGGTGTAGCCGTCTAGGACGATGTGCAGGTGCTGCACCAGGCCCCGCGTCGCCACCACCAGTTCGCCACGTGTTTCGTCCAGGCTCGCCGTCAGACCGACATCACCCTGCACCTGCGAGGGCATCCCGGCCGGGAAGTGGAACGCCTCGCCCAGCACCGCATCATCGGTCGCACACAAGCGGGCGTGAACCAGGGTGACACCCGGTGGGCCGAAACGATAGGCGTAAGAGAGATCGGTGAACCCTTCCAGGCCCTCGGCAAGGGCAAGGCTGGTCTGGCCCCGGCCGGCCAGGCTCAGCACATGCAGTGTCTGCCCGACCTGCACGTCGCCCGGGCCGTACAGCGTGACCTTCAGCGTGGCGTTCAGCACTTCAGCGGGCTCGTTGATGACGTGGGCATACAGGCCATTGTTGCCTTCGTCGGTGATTGTCACAGCCACTGGCTGCAGCGCTCGGCGCAAGGCGTAGAAGCAGGCCTTGGGCAGGCCTGTGTCATCCACCAGCCCCCAGCCCGCGCCGGCCCAGAGGTCTCTGAGAAACCACACCAAGGCACCACCGCAGCTCGATGCGGGCCGCCGCCACTCGGCAAATGCCCCCGCCATCATCTCGCCGGTGACCACGCGGCTCAGCGCCAGGTAGCGGTCGTGGTCGACGGCTCGGCAAGCCACCGGGTCGACCCGAAAGAGATGCACGAGGTAGTGGTCTCGCACGTCTTCGAAGTCCCAGCCGGCATTCAGGTCACGCGGGGTGCGCTCCTTCCAGGCCGGGTGATGGCTCCGCAGGGCCAGCCCGCCTGGCATGCGTGCCAGGGTGCGCTCATCGGGCACGTTGGCGAAAGCGAGGCATTCGGTGGCGAACTTGAGCTCAGACCGGCGCGCATCTTCAGGTGGTCGCAGGTAGGCGCCGACACCGTAGTACGACGTGGTGCCCACATTGCCCTGGTGCGGGAAAGCGCCACCATGCGCACTGGACGGCCAATACGGCACATCCGGCAGCGCCGCCTGCACCCACTCGCGCAGCGTGGTGTGAAACAGCGGCGGGCTCCACAGCTCACGCACGACACCCCACATCGCCGACTGCTGTTCCACCTCGCTGTTGCCGCACAGCACCGCCAGCGAAGGCCGGCCCTGCCAGCCCTGGAGCTGCTGATGGGCTTCGGTGCGCACATCGGTCATGAACGCAGCATCTTGTTCGGGGTAGTCCATGTTGGCAAACATGAATTCCTGCCACACCAGCACGCCCAACTCGTCGCAGGCGTTGAAGAAGTCCTGGTCTTCATAGGCCATGGTGCCGCCCACACGCAGCATGTTCATGCCCGCGTCCCGCGCCTGGGCCACCGCCTCTCGTGTGGCCGCGGGTGAGGCCTGCAGGCCCACCACGTCGAGCGGTGTCCAGCAGGCGCCACGGCAGAACACTGGCACGCCATTCACCTGCAAGGCAAAGCGGCCATCGCGGGTGTCGAGGTGCAGGCGGCGAAAGCCGGTCGAACCCAGCTCGGTGGCGAGCGGTTCCAGCACGTCTCGCAGATAAGTCAACAAGCGAACCCGGTACAGCGCGGGTTCACCATGGGTGTGAGGCCACCAGAGCGCGGCCTGGGCCACCGCCACGGCACCGCTGAAGCCTGTGCCAAGGTCACCCTGCAGGCGCTCGCGGCGCACATCACCACCGCGCGAGACCTCCACCTCCACACGATCAAGCTGCTGATCGGCGCCCAACTGCACCGAGCACGCCAGCGACACCGTGCCGACCCCATCGAGCCCCACCTTGGCGCACAGCGAAGACGGCGT
Organism: Rhizobacter sp.; assembly: GCF_018780185.1. Taxonomy (GTDB): domain Bacteria; phylum Pseudomonadota; class Gammaproteobacteria; order Burkholderiales; family Burkholderiaceae_C; genus Rhizobacter. The sequence continues at coordinate 28,637 of NZ_JADMJX010000100.1, read as the reverse complement.
CACGCGCAAGCCGCTGCGGCGCTCCCACCAGATGTCTCTGAACGGGCCGACCACGGCCGCCGGGGGCGACCAGCCCGGCGTGCGCCCGAGCAGCGTGGTGCGAAACCAGCGCAGCTGCTGGTGCGCCAGCATCGGTGCACGCCAGCGCGGGCGCGGGCGCTTGGCTGCCAACAGGGCGTCCAACGAGTGAAAGCGAAGCACCAGGCTGTTCAAGCCGGGTTGGAGCAGAGGCTTCACATCGCACTCATGCGCCACAAACATGCTGGTGCTATGCAACAGGGGCTGCCCGTTCAACCACACATCGGCCACGGTCGCGAGGCCGTCGAAGCCCAGCCAGAACTCATCTGTGGCCTGCAGGGCAGGGGCGCCGAACTCGACCCGGTACCACCAGTCTTCGGCGTCAAAGCGCCGCGCCGGGCCGTCCAGGCTCCACAGACCAAGGGAGCGCAACACAGAAGCGGCCGACCCCAGCGCGGGCGCCTTGATCCACTGAGACGCAGCGAGGCCGGAAACCTCGGCAGGGGATTTGAACTGGCCCGCGGCGGTGGCGCAAATTTCCCAGCCATCGGCAATGCGCTCCCGTTGACCGGAGCCAACACAGCGGGCTTGGAGCCTCATCGCATGGTTCAAGCGTGTGTGAGTTCGGCCACTGCGTCGCGAATCGACGCCACGCTGTTGAACACGCTGCGCTTGAGCATGTGGTCGGCAAACTCGATGTCGAACGCACTCTCGAGCGCGAGCATCACGTTCACGCTGGCGTGCGATGTCATGCCGGCTTGATAGAGGTCGGCTGCCGAATCGATCGTGTCGATTGGCTTGCTCAGGCGGGCATGCTCTCGCAGCACCGTACGGATCTGGGTCTCGATGTGATGGGCCGTGCTCATGGGAACCTCAAGAAAGATAGGGCTGGGCAGGTGCCGCTGCGACCAGTGCCGTGACCACGGCAGCCGCGTAGTCACCGTCGTGACTGAGGCTCACCGCGATCTCGCTCACACCCATCTGCTTCGCCTGCGAAGCTGCCTTGCCATGCAAGGTGAGGCTGCATGCGCCACCGGGCAGTTTCTGAACCTCGATGTCGCGCCAGTTGATGCCGACTTCGCCGAGATCGAACGCCTTGATCGCAGCCTCTTTGGCCGCAAAACGCGCCGCCAGACGTTGCGCCGTGTGGCCTTCGCCCTCCAGCGCATAGGAAATCTCGTTGGCACTGAACAAGCGGCGAACAAAGCGCTCACCGAACTTGTGAATGGATTCATCGATCCGCCGGATGTCGACCACGTCCATGCCCACCCGCAGGCTTTGGGTCTGTGGCTGCAGGGTCGTCAGATCGGGAAAGGCTGGCAGCATAAAAGTGTCGAACGTGCATCAACGGGCTAAGAAACAAGCATCGTCGATACAGCCCCGGTGTGAAATCCCCTCCCTTGAGGGTAAGGCGCCCATGTGGCGGCGAGACTGCGCACTATTCCGCGGATTAGACGTTTGTGCACGGTCGTGCAACCGCATTTGCGGGATTCTGATGCCCGACGCGCGAAGCTATGCTCGCCGTCGTGAATCACACCCGTAACGACTCCACCCAGCCCTTCACCGCCCTGCTGGCAGCCACCCGCGCGATCGCAAGCGGCATTGCCGCTGAGCATGCGCCCGACGTCGACCAGCAAGCCCGCTTCCCCACCGAAACCATCGACGCCCTGCGCAGCGCGGGCGTGCTGTCGGCGCCGGTGCCCGCCCACCTGGGTGGGGGGGGCTGCAACATGCAAGAGCTGACACAGCTGTGCGCGACCCTCGCCCAAGGCTGCGGCTCCAGCGGCATGGTGCTCGCGATGCACTACAGCCAGCTCGCCTGCCTGACACGCCACGGCCTGGGCAGCGAGTTTTTCACCCACTACCTGCGCGAGATGGTCCAGCAGCAATACCTGCTGGCGTCCATCACCTCAGAGGTCGGCACCTACGGCGACACCCGCTCCAGCATCTGCGCCGTCGAACGGCGCGGCGGGCGCTTCGTGCTCAACAAGGACGCCACCACCGGCTCGTACTGCGCGCACGCCGACGCCATGCTCGTCACCTGCCGGCGCGACGCCGAGGCCCCCGCCAGCGACCAGTTGCTGGTGCTCGTCAAGCGCGGCGACGGCAGCCTCACACAAACCACCACCTGGGACACGCTGGGCATGCGCGGCACCTGCAGCCCGGGCTTCCGGCTCGAATCGAACGGCCCGGCCGAGCAGATCCTGCCCGGCTCGTTTGCCGACAGCTCGGCGCAGACCATGGTGCCGTACTCGCACATCCTGTGGTCGTCGCTGTGGTGGGGCATTGCCGCAGACGCCGTCGCCCGCGCAGCCACTTACGTCCGCAGCGAAGCACGCAAGAAGCCCGGCGCCGTGCCGCCGACGGCCACGCGGCTGGCCGAGGCCTCGGCGCAGCTGCACGCCATGCGCCAGCAATGGCAGTCGGTGGCACAGGCCTTTGACAACGCGGGCACGACCCCCGGCGGGGAGCAGGAGCTGCTCGGCATGGGCTGGGCGCTGCGCCTGAACAACCTGAAGATCAGTTGCTCCGAGTCCGCGCCACAGATCGTGCACCGCGCACTGCAGATCGTCGGAGTGCTTGGCTACAAGAACGACACGCCCTTCAGCCTGGGCCGCCACTACCGCGACGTGCTGTCTGCCTCGTTGATGATCTCCAACGAACGCATCGCCGCCAAGAGCGCCTCCATGCTGCTGGTGCACAAAGATGCACAGGGGTTCTGACCGATGTACGACATCGAGACGTTCTACGCAGGCCTGGTCGAACACGGCCTGATCCTGCCCACCGGCATCCGTGGCGGTTATGGGCGAGGCGCCGTGTTCGAGAAGATTCTTCGCGGCTTCAACGAACTGGTGTCGCGCACCGCCGCACCCGACGGTGCCGAAGAAATGACCTTCCCGCCCATCGTCGCACGCACGCTGATCGAGAAGGTCGGCTACATGAACAGCTTTCCGCAGCTGGCCGGCTCGGTGCACAGCTTCTTCGGCAACGAAGCGCAGGCCCGCGACATCACCTCACGCACGCAAGCCGGCGAGCGCTGGGAAGACCTGCTCGACATCACCGAGGTGATGCTGACCCCGGCTGCCTGCTACCCCGTCTACCCCGTGTTCAGCGGCCTGCTGCCCAACGGGGGCCGGCTGGTGACGGTGCTCAACTGGGTGTACCGCCATGAACCCTCTGACGAGCCCACGCGGCTGCAATCGTTTCGCATGCGTGAGTACATCCGCGTCGGGCGTTCCGAAGACGTGGTGGCCTGGCGCGACGCCTGGCTGCTGCGCTCGCTCGAGCTGCTGCGCGGGCTGGGGTTGGCCGCGCAAAGCGATGTGGCCTCCGATCCCTTCTTCGGCCGGGCCGGCAAGATGATGGCGGCCAACCAGGTCGACCAGCGGCTCAAGTTCGAGATCCTCGTGCCTGTGATTTCTGAAGAGAAGCCCACCGCCATCTGCTCCTTCAACTGGCACCAGGACCACTTCTCCAGCAAGTTCGGCATCCGCAACGCCGATGAGTCGCTGGCCAGCACCGCCTGCCTGGGTTTCGGACTGGAGCGGGTGACGCTCGCACTCATCAAGGCCCACGGCTACGACCCGCAGCGCTGGCCCGAAGCGGTGCGTGCCCAGCTGTCGCTGTGAGTGCCGGCATGAGCCGCTGGTGCGCCCTGCCCGGCCTGTCGGCCACCGGCTATCAAGCCAATGCGCTGCATTCCGAGAGCTGCATGTGGGTCGAGAAGAACTGCTACGCCGACGTCTGGGTCGAGTTGCTGCACTCGTTGCAACTGGAGCCCGCGGCGCTGATGCCCTTCACCCTGGCGGTCGACTTCGAAGGCGATCACTGGACGTTTTTCAAGCCGCCGCTGGCTGACCTGCGCTCGCTCTACGGCATCGACGTGCAAGAGCTCAACGTGTGGCGCCCCCTGGCCGACCACGCCGCAGAACACCTGGCCCATGGCCGTCTGATCGCCACCGAGGCCAATGCCTTCTGGTTGCCCGACACCGCAGGCACCGACTACCGCCAACAGCACGTCAAGACGACCATCGTGCTCAACGACCTGGATCTCGCGAACCAGCGGCTGGGGTACTTCCACAACGCCGGCTACTTCAGCCTGGAGGGCGAAGATTTCCGCCAGACCTTCAGGCTGGATGGCTGCGGCGATGCGTCTGCACTGCCGCTGTATGCCGAGCTGATCCGAATCGACCGCCTGCTTCGCAGGCCTGAGCCGGAGCTGGCGAAAATCTCGGCCCGGCTGTTGCGAAGCCACTTCGAATGGAGGCCAGCCCACAACCCGCTGCCGCGTTTTGCCGAACGCTTCAATGCCGATCTGCCACAGCTGCACGCGCGTGGCCTGGCCCACTACCACGCCTGGGCCTTCACCACGCTGCGTCAGTTGGGAGCAGCCTTCGAATTGCTTTCGCACCATTTGCGCTGGCTCGCGCCACACGACGACGCTCGCTTGGCGAACGCTGCCGAACGTTTCGACGTCATTGCCCAAGACTCAAAGTCGCTGATCTTGAAGGTGGCACGCGTGGTCAATGCCCAGCGCGCCTTCGATGCCGCCGTGGCCTTTGCACCGATGGCCCAAGCCTGGGACGATGGCATGGGCCTGCTTGCACAAGCCCTTCAACAACCCGCCCCGGGCGAGCGCTGACGCTATTTCGGGGCCGACGCGGCCGCGCTAGCGGGCTGTTTCTTCAAGGCGGCCAGCACCGACTCTGCGATCGCCCGGTGCCCCAGGGCCGTCGGGTGGCCGTCGGAGGTCGGCGGGTAGATCTGGATGTGCCGCTCTACCTGGGCTTCCAGTGCGCCAACCGAGTCGACATAAGAGATGCCCTTGGCGTTCAACGCCTGCACCAGGTCGGCCTTGGTCGCCTCTTCGACCTCGCACACCTTCAGGTGCGTCGCCGGGAGCTTGGCGCCAGTGGCCTTGAGGTACGGGCAGTACACCCGCTCGCGGGTCGGGATCAGGACGACCAGCAAGGCCACGCCTTGTTTGTCGGCTTCATCCTTGAGCGCGGCAAATGCGCGCTTCGTGACCCGCATGCCCTCTTGAACGTTTGGCTCCGACATGTCTTGCACAGCCAGCCGGTGCTGCGCGGTGAACACCGTCATCACCGAGGGCGCGGAGGGGTCGGACCAGCTCATGCGCCGATCGGCCGACATCTGGCCCGCCAGATTCTTCTGCTCCATGGCAGCGAATGGCTCCAGCACCGTGGCGCGCAACAAGCCGTACAGCACACTCTTGCGGGCCAACCAATCGCGCAGGGCTGCGCCCTTGCGCTGAGGGACGACCGCCGTGTCGGTTGCTGGTTTGCTGGGTGCGGACGCCGCATTGCTGTCGGCCCAGCCCTGCCAGTGCGGGAGCGTGCGCGCAACGTTGTAGGCGTCGAAGAGGTCATTGCCGAAGTAGAAGCCAACGACCCACTGGCGAGGCTTGAACTCTTTGGCCAAGCCGCCTGCAAGGTGGAGGTACTGCAACGGGCCGTAACCCCCCAGCCCCATGTTGTAGACCGTCTCGCCGCTCAAGGCGCCCAGTTGCTGCGGCCAGGAGCCGTCGCGCGGAGCGCCGGAGCCATAGGTCATCGAGTCGCCAATCGCAACGATGGCAGCCTGCTTGGGCACCTCGCTGTTGCGGAACCCGAGCGCGTCGTGGCCGCCCGCACCAGGCCCGAGCTTGTGGCCGAGGAACTTGTCCTGAACCGGCACGACCGTCAAGAAATCGGCCGGATCGACGAGGAAGCGCGACGCCACCTCTGCCAGCAGAATCGCCACCACGATTGCCCCCAGGGCGACCCCGGCGGACAGCAGCTTGGCCTTGATGGGACTGTTCATTGCCCTGCTTTCCTGGGCCTCAAGGCTCAATCGAGCTCGAAGGCGGTTTCGTAGTTCTGTTTCAGCGCCGGGTCCTGGTCCTCTTTGCGCAGGTAGCAGTTGCCGACCGCCAGCACATCGAGTTCGGTGCCCATGAAACACCGGAAGGCGTCTTCCGGCGTGCCCACGATCGGCTCGCCACGCACGTTGAAGCTGGTGTTGACCAGCACCGGGCAACCCGACTTGCTTTCGAAGGCCGTCAACAAGGCGTGGTAACGCGCGTTGACGCTCTTCTCGACCGTCTGGATGCGCGCCGAGTAGTCGACGTGCGTGACGGCGGGGATGTCGGACCGCGGAACGTTCAGCTTGTCGATGCCGAAGAGCTGTTGCTGCTCGGGTGTCATTTCCAGCCGGCGTGACTTGATCACGTCGGCGACCATCAGCATGTAGGGGCTGTCGCCATCGAGCTCGAACCACTCGCTGACCTTCTCGCGCAACACCGACGGTGCGAAGGGGCGGAACGACTCGCGGTACTTGACCTTGAGGTTGAGCGTCTTCTGCATCGAGGGCGAACGCGGGTCGCCCAGGATGGAGCGGTTGCCGAGCGCACGCGGGCCGAACTCCATGCGGCCCTGGAACCAGCCGAGCGCCTTGCCTTGCGACAGGTCTTCGGCGGCACTGTTGATCAGGTTGGCATCGTCAAGCGTTTGGAAGCGCGCACCGGCGGCCTTCAAACGGGCCTCGATGTCGGCTTGGGCAAACTGCGGCCCGAGGTAGGAGCCGTTCATCGCGTCGCCATTGACGACGCGCTTCTGGTCCATCTGCATGTGGTAGCCGACCAGCGCCGCTCCGAGTGCGCCGCCGGCATCACCGGCCGCCGGTTGCACGTAGATCTTGTCGAAGGCGCCATCGCGCAGGATCTTGCCGTTGGCCACGCAATTGAGTGCCACGCCGCCGGCAAGGCACAGGTTCTTGATGCCGGTTTCCTGGCGCAGCGCGCGTGTGAGGCGCAGCACGATCTCTTCGGTCACGACCTGCAGCGAGGCCGCCAGGTCCATGTGGTGTTGCGTCAGCGGCTCGCTCGACTTGCGCGCCGGCCCACCGAACAGCTTGGCGAACTTGGCGTTCGTCATCGTGAGGCCGGTGGCGTAGTTGAAGTAGCTCATGTCCATGCGGAACGAGCCATCGGGCTTCACGTCAATCAGGTGCTTGTAAAACAGGTCGACGTACTTCGGCACGCCGTAGGGCGCCAGGCCCATGACCTTGTACTCACCCGAGTTCACCTTGAAGCCGGTGTAGTAGGTCATGGCCGAATACAGCAGGCCAAGCGAATGCGGGAAGTGGATTTCCTTCTGCACCTCGAGCTTGTGGCCGCGCCCGATGGCCACCGAGGTGGTGGCCCACTCGCCCACGCCGTCCATCGTCAGCACCACGGCCTCTTCGAACGGTGACGGGAAGAACACGCTGGCGGCGTGGCTCAGGTGATGCTCGCTGAACAGCAGCTCGCCATTCCAGCCACCGGTGGTGTCGACCTTCTTCAGCGCCTTGAGCAGCAAGTCCTTGAGGAAGAGTTTCTCTCTCAGCCACAGCGGGATCGACATGCGAAACGACTGGAAGCCGTGCGGCGCAAACGCGAGGTAGGTCTCGAGCAGCCGTTCGAACTTCAGGAACGGCTTGTCGTAGAACACGACCCGGTCGATGCCCTTCATGCCGACCCCGGCCTGGCTCAGGCAGTACTCGATGGCGTGCGTGGGGAAACCGGAATCGTGCTTCTTGCGCGTGAACCGCTCTTCTTGAGCCGCCGCGACGATGACGCCGTCTTCGATCAACGCCGCGGCGCTGTCATGGTAGTAAGCCGAGAGGCCAAGGATCCGCATCGGTCAGCGTGCTCAGAAGAGCGTGTAGATGAACGGAGCCACGGCAGAGCCCTTGGCCAGAACGATCAGCAGACCCAGCACGGCCATCATCCCGAAGATGGGCCACATCCAGATTTTTTTGCGCACCCGCAGGAATGCCCAGAGCTCTTTGATCATCGACATGGTTGGTTCCTAAAACTGGTTGGTCATGGACGTCGGCGGCGGGCCGGGGGGCTCGCGCGGGATCCAGTACGACTTGGCCGCGGGGTCGAACTTCAAACGCAGCGGGTCTTTGCCTGACACACGCATCAGCAAGCCGATGGGCATGAACACGAGGTAGAAAAGAATGCCCAGCGCAATCGGGCTCACCACCTTGGCGAGCAACAGACCGAACTTCATCCAGAGCTTGTTGGCCCCGGCGAGCAGCACGGGCTTGACGATGGCCACCAACCCGAACGCCGCGGCAACACCGACCGACCACCAACGCGGCGCACCGGCATGAAGCAACGGAAATGCGGCGATGATGAGAAACACTGCGGCGAACACAAAACCGAATGCGCGGTCGGAAGAGCCTTCGACCTCGTCTTCTCGGCTCAGATCTTCATGGGACATTGAATCCCTCCTTGCGAGGCTGTTTGAAGCGCAGCGAGTGTATCCCGGCAGGTCTTGAAACTGCCTCGCGGCACGGGTGGAAACGAGGGGGTTCCCCCCCGAATGAATGCCGCAATGCGGCTCACTTGTATTCGATCAGCCGCGCGGTTCCGCCCGACAAACGCAGAGCGACAAACTTGAGCTGCCCGCAGGCCTCGGCGAACTTGCCGAGCACCATGAACATGGCACGCGCCGCACGCTGTTTGTAGGGCCCGCGAAAGCCGCGGAACAAGCGAAGCATCTGCAGCGGATACACCAGCAGCAGAGCCAACGCCCAAGGGTGAATCAGCAATGCGCCCAGCAACGCGACGAGCGGAATCACCAGCCCCCACACCCAGGCTCGGCGCGACTCGACCACACGGTGCCGCTCGGGCGGGGCGCCGTGCATGTGCACGCCTTCGGCGAAGGTGTAGCCCGCGCGCATCGAGCGCTTCCACCACTGGCTGATGCGTGTCATCGCAGCGTCGTGCAGCGTCATCTCGGCGTCGAGCCGCCACACGCGCCAGCCCTTGTTGCGCAGGCGCAGGCACAGCTCGGGCTCTTCACCAGCGATCAGGCGCGGGTTGTAGCCATTCACCGCCTGCAGGCCCACGGCGCGCATCATCACGTCGCCGCCACAGGCCTTGGATTCACCAGGGGTGGCAGCCCATTCGATATCGCACAGCAGGTTGTAGATCGAGCGTTCCGGGAAACGCTCGCGGCGGCGGCCGCAGACGGCCACCACGTCGGCATGGTCGGTCAGGAAAGCACGTGCGGTGGCGAGCCACGACGGATCGACGGCGCAATCACCATCGACAAACTGCACGAACTCGATCTCGGGTGCCAACTCCAGCGCACGCCGCCAGCCGGCGTTACGAGCAAGCGCGGCGGTGAACACGACGTCCTTGGGCAGCACCACCACCTCGACACCCATCTGCCGAGCCATCTCGACCGAGTCGTCGGTGGAGCCAGAGTCGACGTAGACCACGATCTGCGCCGATCGCACCACCGAGGTCAGACAGGCGCGCAGCCGCTCACCCTCGTTGCGCCCGATCGCGACCACGGCCACACCCGCCAGGGATTGCGCCGCCTCCACCATCACTGCGCCTGCTCGGCCGGCGCGGGGCGCTGCAGCTTCCAGAGCGTGTCGTCGAAGAGCTTCCAGCCGTCCATGCCACCACGGCAAAGGAGCTTGAACATCCACAGCGGCTCGCCACCTTCGACCTTCACCCGCGGCAAGCGCGCGAGGTCGGCGCCGGGCCGCAGCGTGCCGTGCTGGGCGATGAAGATCGAGCTGTAGCCGCAGCCTGAGAGCATGCGCGCGGTTTCGGCGCTCTCATCGGTGCGCATGCCGAAGGGGTAGGCAAACGAACGGATCGGCCCGCCCAGGTGCTGCTCCAGCAGTTGCTTGGAGCGCTGCCCTTCTTCGAGCGCAGCCTGCGGGCTCAGCTTGGCCACCGAGCGGTGGGTGTGCGCGTGCGAACCCACCGTCACACCTGCGACGGGCAGGCGCTTCACTTCGTCCCAGGTCAGGTAGCGCTCGCCCGAGATGCTGGTGGTGCCCATGAAACTGGTGGTCACGTAGGCCACCGACGGAATGCGGTGGCGCTGCATGATCGGCGCGGCAATGTGGAGCACGCTGCTGAAGCCGTCGTCCATGGTGACGAGCACGGCGCCGTCGGGCAACTGGGTCTCGCCGCGCACGAAGCGCTCCACGTCGTCGAGCGACACGGCGAGCTTTTGCTCGGCCAGCCAGCGCATCTGCTCTTCGAACACCGCCGCGCTCACGCACCAGGGGTCGCGCACGGCGTCGCCAAAGCGGTGATAGGTCAGCACACGGATCGTCGGGCCGCGGCCCAGCAGTTTGCGCAACACCAGCGAGCCGGTGACGAAGCTGCCCAGCACCATGGCAATGCGCGCGGCCTTCTTGATCACCCAGCGGTGCACGGATACGGTCATGGTCTTGTCTTCTTGTCTTGTCCCGACAGCCTGCTTCGCGCCACGCGCAGCAGGAACAGCGGGTTGCCAATGAGGTAGCGGCGGGCCTTGTGCGGCTGGCGGATGAGCAAGCTCAGCCACTCGAAGCCGAGGCGGCGCACCCACAGGGGCGCACGTACCAGATCACCCACCCAATAGTCGAACAGGCCACCGGTGGCCAGGCACAGCGGCACCTTCAGCTGCGCGCGGTGGTTGTGAATCCAGCGCTCCTGCTTGGGGTTGCCCATGCCAACCAGCAGCAGGTGCGCGCCCGAGGCATTGATCTTCTCGACCACGCCGGCGTGGTCGTCTGGGCCGAGGTAGCCGTGGTGGCATCCGGCGAGCGTCCAGCCCGGGAAGGCGCGCTGTGCATAAGCCGCCGCCTGCTCGATGCGCTCGGGGGTGTTGCCCAGCAGGTAGTAGCGCAGGCCGCGGTCGGCCCAGCGCGAGAACATCAGTGGCACAAGGTCGGTGCCGTTGACGTTGTCCTTGAGCTTGGCGCCATGGATCAGGCGTGCCGCCCAGCGCACGCCGGTGCCATCGCCGAACACACGGTCGGCCGCTTGCAGCACTTCACGGTAGTCGGGCTCGTCACACGCCGTGTTGAGCGTGTGGGCGTTGACGAAATAGATGCCGTGGGCGCGTATTGGCTGCTGTTGCAGCAGGCCATGCAACAGCGAAAGAGCGTGCTCCATGGTCACGTCGGTGACGGGCACGCCCAGCACCGACCAGGTGTCGCTGGGGGCGGTGGCGAGTGCGGTGGCCTGCGCGGGCAAGGCGCAGTCGGGGCGGCCGCTCATCAAGCCGGCTCCGCCTGGGCGGCCAGGCTGGCAAGCAGTGCCTTGCGATCGACCTTGCCATTGGCGTTGAGCGGGAACTCCGACACCAGGCGCAGCTCGCTCGGGTGCATGTAGGGCGGCAGGCGCGCGATCACCCGCTCGCGGATGGCAGCGGTGTCGGCACTGTCCGCGCCAAGAAAGCCAACGATGCCATCGGCCCCGCTCGCAGTGACGGGCCAGCCGACGGCAATGGCCACATCGACCCCGGCCTCTTGCCGAAGAATCGCCTCGACTTCGCCGAGTTCGACGCGGTAGCCCTGGATCTTGATCTGGTTGTCGACGCGGCCCAGGTAGACCATGGGTTGGCCGACGGCGGGGCGGCGCACCCGGTCACCGGTGCGGTAGTAGACCTCGCTGCGGCCCGGCGGCGTGACGAAGGCGGCAGCCGTGCGCTGAGGGTCCTTGTAGTAGCCGAGCGTGAGCTGCGGGCCGGTCATCAACAGCTCGCCAGCTTCGCCGATGGCGACTTCGTTCTGCTGCTCATCGGCCACCAGCACCTTCATGCCGGGATAGGGCTCGCCGATGGGCACCACGCCAAACTCGCTTTGTGCAGGCGAGGTCTCGGCGTTCCAGCGGTACAGCGTGCAGGCGATGGTGAGTTCGGTCGGGCCGTAGAGGTTTTCAAGCACCGACTGCGGCGCGGCCTCGGCCCACTTCTGCACCATCTCGACCGGCAGTGCCTCGCCACAAAAGAGGCTGAAACGCAGCCCCGGGTACTTGCCGGCCTTGAGCATCTTCAGGCGGCTCATCAGCACCACGGTCGAGGGCACCGAGAACCACATCGTGATGCCGCAGTCGGTGATGTACTTGCCGGGGAACATCTTCTGCCCGTTGGTCGGTGCGCACAAGCAGGCGCCACGCTCCCACGCGACGAACATGTCGTGGACCGACAGGTCGAAGGTGAGGTCGAAGGTCTGCGAAAAACGGTCTTGCTCGGTGACCGCATAACGCTCGACCATCGCATCGATGTAAGGCACCACGTTGCGGTGCGCCACCATCACCCCCTTGGGCTGGCCGGTGCTGCCCGAGGTGAAGAGCAGGTAGGCGATGCCGTTGGCGTCGACCGGGCCGGCAGACCATGCGCCAGCATCGAGCAGGTCACGTGCGCCGAGGAAGCGGTGCAGCGGCCACTGCGCGGCCAACTCGCTCACGTCGTCGTGCTCAGGCAGCAGCAACAGCAACGGTGTGTCGACACCGTCCAGCACCTCGTCGAGCTGGCGTGCACCATGCACATCGACGATCAGGCTGCGGCACTCCGAGCGCACCAGCATGCCGCGCGTGCGGTCGGTCGGGAAGCCGGGGTTGAGTGGCACATAGCCATGGCCGCGCAGCAGGCCGGCCAGCACGCCCGCATAGGCCGTGATCGAGCGGTGGGCAAACACCGCCGTCAACGCCGGCTCGCCCGCAGGCGCATTCGCCGACAAGGTCTGCGCCATCGCCGCTGCACGATCGCGCAGCTCGGTGTAGCTGAGCACCGTCGCATCAAGCTGCAAGGCAGGCCGGTCGGGGTGTTGTTCGACCGAACGCAGAAACCCGCTGCGAAGGCTGCGCTGCTCCTGCGGCATCAGGTCACCTGGGCAAAGAATGCCGCGTATAGCGTGTTGATGCTGGTGAACACCTGGGGCTCGATGTCGTCGGTGTCGACGTCTTCGCCGCGCAGGCTTTCGATGAACAACACGAACTCGACGATGTCGAGCGAAGAGAGGATGCCCTCTTCGAGGATGTGTGTCTCATCGGTGAAGGCCGCCTTCGATGGGGCTTTGGTGTGCTTGACGATCCAGTCGCGCAGCTTGGCTCTGACTTCGCTTTCTTGCATTCTTGTTTCTTTCACGCCTCGCGCGTTGGCCTCGCTTAAAGCGAGGGCTCCTCAGCCAGCAAGCCTGTCTTGATGAAGTAGCTGACGACCTTGGCCGACGCGCGTTTGCGCTGCTCGGCGCACACCGGGTGCGCCATCGCCATCTGCCGCAGTTCGTAGGAATCGGCCAGGCCCGCGTCGCGGTACATGGCCGGGTTGTAGTAGTCGCCCCAAGAGGCGCGCAGATAGGCCACCAGCCACTCGCGGAAACCCGCCAGCGTTTCGGCCGACCACTCGGGCGAATACTTCGCAAACAGCTCGGCCAGCTGCACCCGGCCAAAGGCCAGGTGGCGTGCTTCGTCGATGTGGTGCACCTTGTTGACTTCGCGCACCAGCGCGTCGACCCGTTCGTCTTTTTCGATGGCCAGGTTGTAGTAGTCGCCCAGCTCCTCGACCACCATCACCTTGCAGTAGAAGGCGACTTCTTCTTCACCCTTGGCATACGCCTTGGGCAGCGAGATCTTCTTCTCGGGGTAGACCTTGCCGATGTAGCGGTTGCAGAACTCGCCGAACATCACCATGTGCTTGTTTTCTTCGTCGACGAAGTGGTGCAGATATTCGTTGACGGAAACGCTGTTGCCCTTGGCGTAGAGGCGGTCGACGAGACCAGCCACCAATGGGCGCTCACCTTGCAGCACCAGGCTGAAAAAATTGCCCAGCTCGTACAGGCTCAGTTTCTTTTGCTGCTCTTCGGTGAGGGCCTCGTAGGCCGGGGTGCCGTAGATCGAGATCAGCTCGGGCGGCATGTACCACACGCCCTCTTCCAGCGCGTCGGGCCAGTTGAAGGTGTTGTAGACGTCCCAGGTTTTCTTGCGCGAGGCCTTTGTGAGGCGGGTGGCGAGGTCGGATGCGGTTTCCACGGTGGATTCCCGTTGACTACCAAAATAGGTGAACCGAAAGTATCCGCAGGAATTGCCGGCCTGTGCAACCCCGCAAGTTGGCGTGATCAGAGCGCCATGGGGCCGTGACCGTCCATATTTGTCAGATGAAGGCCTTGTGACACCTGGTCGATGGGTTCCAGCGCCGCCTGCAAGGCCGGTGAAGCGGCAAAAAGCCGCTTGTCGGGCAGCACGGCGTAGCCGTTTTGCGCAAACCCTTTTGCCCAACCCGGGTGGGCCTGGTTCGAGACCACGATGTCCACGCCACGCCGGGTGAGAAAGCGCGTGGCCGCGGCCACCACCTCGCCTGCATCGGCAGGGTCGGCCAGGCAGTCGACGATGGAACCGACCCTCAGGTCACCAAAACGGTGCTCGCCCTTCATCTGCGTGTCCATCACCAGCGCCCAGCCGACGACCTGTCCAGCACGGTCTATGCGCAAGCGCGTCACCGGCGGCCATGCCCCTTGCGGCGCCAGGGCATTCATCGATGCCGCATCGCGCACCGCGATGGCGCGGTAGCTGCCTTTGCAGCGGTTCCACAACTCGTCGGCCCAGGGGCCGAACTCGGCCACTTCGGTGGCAGTGGCGCTGAAACCGCCACCGCCCACCTTCAGTCGCAGCAGTGCATGCATGGCGCGCAAGCCGAGCCAACCCAGGCCGCTGTAGGCCGCCACATCGAGCACGACGCGTCGAAAGGCCGACTTGCGCAGCTGGGCATTGAGCCGCAAGAACCGAAACGGCTTGACCACGAACAGGCAGAACGGCGTGGGGTGCAGCAGCCAACTCATCTTGCGCAGCATCTGCACCACCGGCTGGTCGTCGCCGCCATGGCCCCAGCTGTAGAGCAGCGGGCGCTTCTTGAGCATGTCGCGGATCATGCGCAGGCCCAAGGTGCCGTGGCGCACGTCGATGGCGCCTTCGGAGAACGGGCCCTGCCAGTCGGTCACCACCTTCACCTCGCCGTTGATCAGCCAGTCTTGCGGCTTGAGGGCAAAGGCGCCACGCACGGCCACGTCGTCTTCGACCGCCAGGTAGTACTCGCGCCAGACGTTCTGGCCTTCGCGTTTGGGGATCCAGCTCGGCTCGGGATCGACATAAAAGTTCCAGGGCGAACCGCCGGCGCTCATGCGCTGGTTGAACTCCTTCACGGCAGCGCTGCGCTCAGCGCTGTGCGGAATGATTTGAATGGCCATGGGCAGTCTGAGAGGCGACCGTGCTGGTGGGCAGGCCGCTGTGGAACAAGGCGGAATTGCGAAGCAGGTCGCGAAAGAAGTACGGAGGGTAATCGGCCTGCTTGCGCTGGATCAGGTTGCGCAGCTTCCAGGTGCTGAAGGCCATTGCCCACACCACGTCGGTGGCGGCTGCGTAGAAGCGGCCATGGTTCTTGACCCAGTAGCGGCGACGCGAATCAAACCAGTACTGCGGCCGGCGCTTGACCCCTGCATGGTGGCCACTGACCCCCGTGCTCTGGCCGACAAAGTGTTTGACGCAGCTTTGGGGCACGTACCAGGTTTCCCAGCCCGCATGGAGTGCAGCCAGGCTGAAGTCGGTTTCTTCGAAGTAGAGAAAGTAGCCTTCGTCCATCAAGCCCGCGGCTTCGAACACCTCACGCCGCACCAGCATGCTGGCGCCAGGCAGCCAGTCGACCTGCTCGGGGTGGTCGCTCATGCGGCGCAGACCGACACGGTTCTTCAAGAGCTTGCCGACGAAGCTCAGGCGCAGGCCGTTGGCCAGCTCGCTCCAGATCGACGGGAAGCGAAACGCATACGGCCACGGCTCGCCATTGCCCAGCAGGTAGCTGCTGCCGGCGATGCCCACACGCGGGTGCGCCTGCATGAAGTCGACCAGGGCGCGCAAGGCGCCGGGTTGCGCCTGCGTGTCGGGGTTCAGCAGCCAGAAGTAGGCCGGCGGGTCGCCTGCGGCGAGCGCGGGGCGCACCACCTGGTTGTTGCCGTAGGAGAAGCCACCGTTCACGGGAGCCCGATGCAGCCGGGCCCAGCCCGACCAGCCCTCGGCCGCGATGGCCTCCTCGATCAGGTCGGCCGAACCATCACCTGAACAGTTGTCGACCACCGTGACCTGGGTGCCGGGCACGGCCTGGATCTCGGGCAGCAGCGAGCGCAGGCAATCCACCGCCAGGCTGCCGGTGCGGTAGTTGACGATGGCCACCTGGACCCGCACGGGCGCGTTCATACCGAGCTCCGAGGCGCCATGCGCGGCGTGGCTTCAGCGTGAAAGAGCGCGCTGTAACGAACGAAGTCGCTCAGGAAGTTCGGCGTCGAGCGGTTGGGCTTGCCCCGCAGCACATCGAGAAGGCGGCCCACCGGGTAGCACAGGATCACCCCCAGGTCGGCCGCGGCCGCGTAGAGGCGACCATGGTGGGTGGCGAAGTAGCGGCGGCGTGACTCGAACCAATAGCGCGGCACGCGCTTGCGCGGCTGGCCACGCACCGTCACGCCGCTGCTCTGCCCCACCAGATGCACGATGCGGGCTTGCGGCACATGCCAGCAGCCCCATCCGGCAAGCCGGGCGCGACGGGTGTAGTCGGTCTCTTCGAAGTAGAGGAAGTAGGTTTCGTCCATCAGGCCGATGTCATCGATCACCGCCTTGCGGATCAGCATGAACGCGCCCGACACCCAGTCGACCTCGCGCGGCTGCTCGGGGATGCCCACCCGCGTGAGGTGGCGGTGAAACAGGCGATCGAGCACGCCAATGCCGAGGTAGCCCAGCCACTCGTTGACGGCGTTGGGGAAGCGGAAGCAGCACATCTGCGGCGTCGCATCGCGGTCTTCGCTGCGGCCACCGGCGATGCCGACTTTCGGGTGAGCGATGAGGAAGTCGAGCAGGATGCGCAACGCGCCCGGTCGCACCAGGGTATCGGGGTTCAGCAGCAGGCAGAACTCGGCCGGCTGCGCTTCGGCCAGCATCTCGCGGATGGCGATGTTGTTGCCGGCGGCGAAGCCACCGTTGCGTGGCGCGCGGATCAGCGTCGCCCAGCTGCCCCAGTGGTTCTCGGCAATGGCCGCCGCAACACGGTCGGCCGAGCCATCGGGCGACGCGTTGTCGACCACGATGACGCGCGTGCCCGGCACCGAGTCGAGCTCGGGCTCGATGGAGCGCAGGCAGTCGATCGTGAGGTCAGCTCCCTTCCAGGCAACGATCGAAATCAGCAGCCGGTCGGACTTCGCTTCTGCGGTCATGCCAATGCATTCACCCGGATCGCCAGGTTGCCCGGCGGGTGGGTGTTTTCGTGCAGCAGCTGGTGCGCCGTGCCGACCTGGTCGAAGTCGAAGGTGCGCGCGAGCGCCGGGTCGACCTGACCGGCGATCACCATGTCGTTGAGCGCACTGCATTGCTCGGCGTTGGCAAAGTGCGAACCCTGCAGCCGCTTCTGGCGCATCCACAGGTAGCGCAGGTCGACGTCGGCGTTGTAGCCGGTGGTGCCGGCGCAGATGACGACCATGCCGGCGTTGTCGCACACCAGCACCGAGGTCGGGATGGTCGACTCGCCCGGGTGCTCGAGCACGATGCGCGGGCCCTGGCGCGAGCCGAGCACCTCAGACCACTTCTTGCGGAAGGCGTTGGCGCCCTTCATCCACTCGGCGTAGCCCTCGGCATCGCTGGTGTCGGGCAAGCGGCCCCAGTGGGTGAAGGCCGGGTCGGTGCGGTTGATCACGCCTTTGGCGCCGAGCTTGTAGCAGTGCTCCATACGGCTCTCGGACGACACCACCGCGATCGGGATGCCACCCTTGGCCTTGACGATCTGGATCGCCATCGAGCCCAGGCCACCCGAGCCGCCCCAGATCAGCACCGGGTCGCCCTCTTTCACCGTGTTCGGTGCCCAGCCCATCAGCTGGCGATAGGCGGTGGCGCCGACCAGCATGTAGGCCGCAGCGGCTTCCCACGACAGCTTGGGTGGCTTGGGGTGGCACTGGTACTCGTCGACACGCGTGAACTGCGCAAACGAACCCCAGTTCTCTTCATAGCCCCAGATCCTGGCGCTGGTGCTGGTGATGGGGTCGGCGCCGGCCAGGATGTCGGGGGCGTTTTCGTCCCAGGTGGCGCAGGACAACACGACCTCGTCGCCCACCTTCACCTTGCTCACTTCGGAGCCCACGGCCCAGACGATGCCCGAGGCATCAGACCCGCCGATGTGAAACGCGGGCTCGGCCGGGTTGGCCTTGCGGCGCGCAGCAATCACGTCGACCGGCGTGCCGAGCGCGGCCCACACGTTGTTGTAGTTGATGCCTGCGGCCATCACCCACACCAGCACCTGCTTGGGGCCGGGCTTGGGCACGTCGACCACTTCGATCTGGAAGGCGTCGCGCGGCTGGCCGTAACGCTCGCTGCGGATGACGCTCGCGTACATCTGCGCGGGCACGTGGCCCAGCGGCGGCATTTCGCCGAGTTGATAGAGGTTCTTGGTCTCACTCATGGGTATTGCCTTGTTCAATGCCGTCGATGACCCGCTTGAGCAGTGACACCAGAACCCGCACGTTGGGCTCGAGCACCATGTTGTCGTGGTTTCCGGGCACCTCGAATACCTGCAGGTTGGCCACGTGCGGCGTCCAGAAGTTGTCTGCACTCACATAGTTGCGGTACGAGTCGACCAGGCGGCCACCGCTGAGGCGGAACTTCACATCCAGTTTGGGCCGGAACACCGCCACGTTCACCGGCACCTTGGGGATCTGGTACTTGACCAGGCCGCGCACGAAGGCGTCGCCAATGCGCTGAGACTGGAAGTTGGTGGCCTGCGCTTGCGACTGCTCGGCTGCAATGGCACGACGACGCTCCTTCTCTTGCGCCCACGCGATGCGCGCCTCGATCTTCTTGCGCACGATGCTGAAGCCTTCGCGCTGCGCGCTTTGCATGAACATCGAAAGCTTGTCACCAAAGCTGAAGTGCGGCAATGCACGCGCGGGCGTGTCGAGCATCAGCACGCCCAGCACACGCTCACCGCGGGCCTGCAGCTGCCGCGCCATCTCGAATGCAATCAGGCCACCGCCCGAGAACCCGCCCAACAGATACGGCCCGTGGGGCTGCACCTGCACCATCTCCTCGATGTAGTCGCGGGCGGCCTCCTCGAAGCTCTCGTGCGGAGCCAGGTCACCGTAAAGGCCACGCGCCTGCAGCGCGTAGAACGACCGCTCCTCTCCGAGCAGGTGCGCGAGGTGGCTGAGGTTGAGCACATTGCCAAACATGCCGGCGCACACGAACAGCGGTGTGCGCCCCGCCACCGGCCCGGGGTGCATGGGCACCACGTGGCGGAAGCGCAGCGCCGGCGCGTCGCGCGTGGCGCCGGCCTCGGCCGGCGAAGCCTCGCCGCCCTCGCCTTCGACGTACGGGCCACCGCGCACCAGCGTGGCCAGCCCTTCGATCGTGGGCGACTGCATCAGCACCGAGATCGGCAGGTCGGTGTTGAACTTGTCGGTGATCTCGTTGAACAGGCGCACCGCAATCAGCGAGTGGCCGCCCAGGTCGAAGAAGCTGTCCTGGATGCCGACCCCTTCGACGCCGAGCAACTTGCCCCACAGCTCGGCCAGGCCCTTTTCGAACGAGTCGCGCGGGGGCGCAAAGTCGTTGTCGAGCTCCGGTCGCGTGAAGCGGGCGTCGTTGCTGGCCATCGAGGCACGGCTGAGCGACTCCGCCTGAGCGATCAGGTCATCGACCTTCATCGTGCTCGCGATCAGTTCGGCCGGCATGTTGCCGCTGAGCAAACGGGTGAGCACCTGCAGGCCCTCGGCCGGCGTGATGCCCTGGCTGACGTTGTGTCGCAAGGCCATCTCACCCGGCGACAGCGGCTTGGCGCGCGCCGCGGCCGGCTCGCCTGCGCCGTCACCACCGGCCACCTTGGGCGCATGCCAAGGCCCATCCAGGCGGCGCAAGGTGAGGCGGTCGACCTCGACCAGCACCTTGCCGTGGGCGTCGGTCATGGTCACGTCGAAGGCAGCGAAATCGTTCGCCACCGAACCGTCGCTGGACAGACGGATCCAGCTGTAGATGTCGGCTTCCAGCGGCGCATGGAAACGCAAACCGCGGTAGGAAATCGGCGCCCACAGGTTCTGTGCCTCTTCCTGGTCGGCGTAGCCAGGGATCAGGTCCATGGCGCAGCCGGTGGCGATGTCGAGCAAGCCGGGGTGCAGGCCCCAGTCCGCCAGGTCGCTGGTGAACTCGGCGGGCAACTGCAGGTGGGCCAACGCTTCCTTGGTGCCCAGGTGCAGGCGCTTGAGCACACGCCAGCGCGGGCCGAACTGCAGGTGCGCCTCCTGGCGCGTGCGCAGGGCGCTCGCACCGACGGCTGCCGAGACGGCACCGTGGCAGCGCGCTTCGACTTCGGCCAGTGGCACCGAGGCCGCAGCGGTCTGCTTGGCCGGCGTGACACGCGCCGAAGCGCAGCGCACAAAGCTGCCCGGCGCATCGCCTTCGGCCTGGATTTCGACGTCCCAGCGCTGATCGTCGCCGCGCAGGCTGACACGGAAGGCGCGCGTGGCACCCTCGTTGACGAACAGCGGGCTCTCGAACACCAGGTTGCTCAGCTGCCACGGCCCCGGGTTGCCGAGTTCGGCCAGCGCGGCGCGGAACAGCTCAAGGTAGCCGGTGCCAGGCAACAGGGCTTCGCCACTGCCCAGGCGGTGCTCGTCGATCACCCAGTCGTTGCACGACAGCGTGCCGGTGAGCAGCTCCAGCTGTGCCAGGCCGTCGCGCGAGGCGAGGCGTTGTTGAAAGTGCGGGCTGACGACCGGCAGCGTCTGGGCCGTGGTCGACTCGGCAGGCCCGGCCAACAGGCCGACCATCCCCACGTCTTTCCAGATGCCCCAGGAGATGGCGGTCACCGGGTACTTGCGCTGGTCGCGGCACGATTCGGCAAAGGCGTTGACGAAGGCACTCGCGCCCACGTAGTCCACCTGCCCGGTCGGCGCGATGTAGGCGCTGGCGGACGAGAACAGCACCATGAAGTCGAGCGCCGAATCGCGGAAGATCTCGTCGAGCACCTGGGTGCCGTAGACCTTGGCCGAGAACACGTCTTCGATGTCGCGCGGGCTCTTGAGCTGGATCAGGTTGTCGCGGATCACGCCGGCAGCATGGAACACGCCGTGGATCTCCTTGAAGGCAGCGCGCGCCTCGGCCACCACTTCCTTCATGCGCTCGGCTACGGCCACATCGGCCGCCACGGGCAACACGGTGGCGCCCAATTTTTCCAGCTGGCGCACCTTCTGGATGGCCTGGCTGATGCTGTCGCTGGCCTCGTGCTTGTCGAGCCAGTCGTCCCAGTCGCTGCGTTGCGGCAGCGGCGTGCGGCCCACCAGCACCAGCTTGGCCTTGTACTCGCGTGCCAGCCATTCGGCCATCACGCCGCCAATGCCACCCAGGCCACCGGTGAGCAGGTAGACACCGCCTTGGCGCAGGCGCTGCACGGGCGCTGCGCCCGCGGGTTGCTTGAACGCAGCAAGGTGCCGCTCCCAGCGCACGCCATTGCGCCAGGCAATGACGCGGGTACCGGGTTGGGCGAAGAGCTCGCTCGTCACGTCACCCGCCACACGCGCCGCGGCGGCCTCGGCCTGCAGGTTGCGTTTGCCCTTGTTCTTGCCGTTGCCCTGGGCGTCACCGAGATCCACATCGATGAACGCGCACGTCACATTCGGGAACTCGCGCGGGATCACGGCGCAGGGGCCGAGGGCCGTCGCCTTGTCGGGGAACAAGAGGGCTTCGTCGCCCACACGTTGTGACCCATTGGCCACCACCGTCATGTGCAGGGGGTGGTCGGTGAGGCCGGCCTTGCCGAGCGCACGCGCCAGGTGGAACAACGAGTAGAAACCGTGTTCCTGGTTGCGGTGGAAGAAGGTCGAGCCAGGGCGGAAGTTGCGGTCGAGTGTGACCAGCCAGGTGTGCAGGATGCGGTCGGGCACGATCTCGCGCTCGGCCAGCGCATCGAGCAACTCCGGGTAGCCCACGCCGCCCGCTTCGGCAGCGAGCGTGTAGGTGTGGTCGTCGACCCGCGCGAAGGTGTCGCCGGGCAGCACCGAGATCACGGTGTGACCGGCTTCGCGCAGGCTCGCCACCGCGCTCTGCGACATCGGCTCGCGGCCATGGAAAGCCAGCCAGGTGTGCGGCTCGTCAGTCGATTCGAGGATGCCTTGTTGCACCCAGCGCGGCTTGCGCAGCCAGTCGCTGATCTCGGGCTGGCGCAGCGGGCGCTCGGCCTCGGCGCGCGACGCACCGAGGGTGCCCACGCCGGGCTCGATCCAGTAACGAGCATGCTGGAAGGCGTAGGTCGGCAGCGGCACGCGCTTGCGGCCGTTGCCCCACAGGCGTGCCACGTCGAAGTCGACGCCCAGCGCCCACAGCCGGCCCATCACGGTGCGAAAGTACACGTGGTCGGGGATCGGGTCTTGCGGGTGGCGCATCGACGACAGCACACGCTGCATCGGTGAGCGCGGGTTCTGGCGCACGAAGGAGCCCAGCATGTTGCCGGGGCCGACTTCGAGGAACACGTGGTTGTCGGATTCGAGCAGCGTGTCGACCCCATCGGCAAACAGGATGGAGTTGCGGAAGTGCTGCACCCAGTATTCAGGGTCGCGCGCACGTGCCGGGTCGAGCCACTTGCCGGTGAAGTTGGAAACGATCTTCAGCTTCGGCTCGTTGAGCTTGATGCTTTGCAGGTACTCGCGAAAGCGCGGCAAGATGCCGTCGAGCAAGCGCGAGTGGCCTGCCACATCGACCTTCACGCGCTGCGTGTCGATGCCCTGCTCGGCCAACCGCGCTGCCAAGGCTTCGAGCGGCGGCAAGGGGCCCGACATCACCGAGAGCTGCGGGCTGTTGGCCGAGGCGAGATCGAGTTCTTCACCCAGCAGCGGGACCAGATCCTTCGCAGCCATCGGCACGCTGATCATGGTGCCGCGCGGGGTCTGCTCGACCAGCTGGCCGCGCAGCAGCAAGAGGCCCAACGCGTCTTCGAACGAGAACACACCAGCGATGCAAGCCGCCGTGTTCTCGCCCATGCTGTGGCCGATCACCACCTCGGGCTTGATGCCGTAAGACTCCCACAGCTTGGTGAGCGCGATCTCGACCAGGAAGGTCAGCGGCAACTGCGATGCCGGCTTGGCCAGGAGCTCCGACAACTCGGGGCTCGCCTCCTTGGCCAGCAGCACCGGCCCGAGGTCGGCACCGAAGCGTGTCTTGAGGATGGCGAGGCCCTTGTCGACCCACTCGCGGAACACCGGCTCTTTGTCGTAGAGCCCCGCGCCCATGCGCACGTACTGCGCGCCACCCCCGGGGAACATGAACACCAGCGAGGGGCGATCGAGTTCGTTGATGTGGCTGAACACGCGCTTGGCGTCGTTGGACTCCAGCAGCGCGATCGCTTCTTCGTGGCTGGCGCAGGCCAGCACGCGGCGCTGCTCGAAACCACGGCGGCCCACGTGCAGCGAGTACGCCACATCGGCCAGCGGGGTCTTGGGGTTGTGCTTGAGCCAGGTGGCGAGGCGTTTGGCGTTGTCTTCGAGCGCCTTGCGGTTGCGCGCCGACAGCACCAGCAGCTGCGTCGAATCGTCGATCGGGCTGGCCGGCCGGGCGGGTGCTTCTTCGAGCACCACGAAGGCGTTGGTGCCACCTACGCCGAGTGAGTTGACACCGGCGCGGCGCGGCGTGCCGTTGGCCTGCCAGTCGCTCAGCTGGGCCGCCACGGTGAAGGGGCTGCTTGCAAAATCGATGCGCGGGTTGGGTGCTTCGAAGTTGAGCGAGGGCGGGATCTGCTTGTGCTCGAGGGCAAGCGTGGCCTTGATCAGGCTGGCCACGCCAGCGGCGGTGTCGAGGTGGCCGATGTTGGTCTTGACCGAGCCGACCTTGCAGTAGCCCACGCGGTCGGTGGTGTCGCGAAACGCCTGAGTCAGCGCGGCGATCTCGATCGGGTCGCCCACCGGCGTGGCGGTGCCGTGGCATTCGATGTAGCTCAGCGTGTCGGCGCCGCAGTCCGCCACCGCCAGCGCTTCGGAGATGCAGGCGGCCTGGCCGTCGACGCTGGGGGCGAGGTAACCCACCTTGCGCGAGCCGTCGTTGTTGACGGCACTGCCCTTGATGACGGCATGCACGTGGTCGCCGTCGCGCAACGCGTCGGCCAGGCGGCGCATCACCACCACACCGGCACCGCTGCCAAACACCGTGCCCTTGGAACGGTGGTCGAAGGTGCGGCAGTGGCCGTCGGGCGACAGCACTTCGCCTTCCTTGTAGTGGTAGCCCACGCCGTGCGGCACTTCGATGGTCACGCCACCGGCGAGCGCCATGTCGCACTCGCCCGAGAGCAGGCTTTGCACCGCCAAGTGGGTGGCCACCAGTGAGGTCGAGCACGCGGTCTGCACGTTGACGCAGGGGCCCTGCAGGTTGAAGGCATACGACACGCGGGTCGACAGAAAGTCTTTGTCGTTGCCGGTGTGGCGCAGCAGGAAGAGCCCCACCGAATCGACCAGCTCGGGGTTGGTCAACAGGTTGAAGGTGAAGTAGGCGCCCATGCCACAACCGGCGAAGAGGCCCACCGCGCCGTCGAACTTTTCAGGCGGGTGGCCGGCACGTTCGAGCGCTTCCCAGCACACCTCGTAGAACTGGCGGTGCTGCGGGTCGAGGATGGCGGCTTCCTTCTGGCTGAACCCGAAAAACTCGGGGTCGAAGGCGTCCATGTCTTGCAGGGTGATGCCGGCCTTCACGTAGTTGGGGTCGGCAAGCGTGCCCTGCGACACGCCCTTGGCCAGCAACTGTTCGTCGGTGTAGGGCTGCGTGGCCTCGACACCGTTCTTCAGGTTGGCCCAATACTCTTCGGGGTTGGATGCACCCGGAACCCGGATCGCCATGCCCACGATGGCGATGTCGCTATCGTTCACCCCGCTCATGCGGACTGCCCTGCGGCAAGTGCCGGGGTGCGAATTTCGGTGGCGGTATGCATCACGTGACTCATCCTCTTGTCATTGCCTTGTTGTTCTTCGGGCCAGGCCTCGCAAGCGCTCGAGCGCTCGTCTGAATGGCTTGCGCGGGCACCATGACTTGACAATAAAAATGGCCCCACATCAGGGCCACAATCGCTAGAAGCTGTGCAAAAACCCCGGGAATTATGTGCGGCAACAAGCCCCCTCCAGACCCCCTAGATAGGCGTGTGGCAGGCTGTCAGACAACGAATGAAACACAGAGCGGTGAAATAGTTCGCACCCTGCACACCCAAGCCATTTCGTGACGAACGCGCCCCCTCCTCCCACGCACGCCTCGCCTCACTTTCGGCGCCGCGCTTTTCTTGCCGTGTCGGCGCTCGCCGGCGGCGGGATCGTGTTGGGGCTGTCTCTGCGCTCGACCGAGGGGGCATCAACAGGCAGCACCGCCGGCGCACGGGCGAGCTCGGGCTTCCAGCCCAACGCGTTCATTCGCATATCGTCCGAGGGCGTGGTGACCCTGGTCGCCAAGCAAATGGAGGTCGGCCAAGGCGTCAAGACTTCGCTGCCGATGATCCTGGCCGAAGAGCTCGAGGTCGACTGGAAAGACGTGGTCGTCGAGCAAGGCGATCTCGACGCGGCCTATGGCAGCCAGTTCACCGGCGCAAGCACCTCGGTGCTCAAGAACTACCAACCTCTTCGCGTGCTCGGCGCCACCGCGCGCAGCATGCTGGTGACGGCCGCCGCGCAAACCTGGGGCGTGCCTGAACGCGAGTGCCATGCCGAGCGCAGCGCAGTCCATCACGCCGCCACCGGCCGGTCTCTCGCTTACGGCGCACTCGCGAGCAAGGCCGCCACCTTGGCCGTGCCAAGCGCTCGCGCAGTGCACCTCAAGAACCCCAAGGATTTCAAGCTGCTGGGCACCCGCGTGGGCGACGTCGACAGCCCCAGGATCGTGCGCGGCGAAGCGCTGTACGGGCTGGACCTGCAGCTGCCCGGCATGCTGCACGCCAGCTATGAAAGGTGCCCGGTGTTTGGTGGCGTGGTGGCCGAGGCCAATCTGGCTGAAATCAAGGCGCTGCCCGGCGTTCGAGACGCCTTCGTGCTCGAAGGAAGCGGGGGCCTGCAAAGCCTGATGCCCGGCGTGGCCATCGTCGCCGAGTCCACCTGGGCGGCGCTGAGCGCGCGCAAAAAGCTGCGCGTGCGCTGGACCGAAGGCCAGGCCGCCCGCACGAGCTGGGCCGAGCTGGCCGCACAAGCCAGGCTCGCCTCCCAACAGGCAGGCGCCAAGGTGCTGCGCCAGGACGGCAACGCCGGGCGCGCACTCGCCAGCGCAGCCAAGCTCGTCGAAGCGACCTATGTCTACCCCTTCATCTGCCACGCGGCGCTGGAGCCGCTGAACTGCACGGCGGCCTTTGAAGATGGGTCGCTCACGCTGTGGGTCGGCTCGCAGGCACCTGCGTGGGCGGTCGACCACATTCACCGTGCGCTGGCCGTGCCGAAAGAAAAGATCCGCCTGCATCTGCTGCGCAGCGGCGGCGGGTTCGGCCGTCGCCTGAGCAGCGACTTCATCGTCGAGGCCGCAGCCATTGCAATGCGTGTGTCAGCCCCCGTGAAGCTCATGTGGACGCGCGAAGACGAGATGCAGCACGACCACTTTCGGGCCGGTGGCGTGCATGCCCTGCGGGGCGGCCTCGACGCCAGCGGCCGGGTCGTCGCATGGCACGACCACAGCGTGACCTTCGGCCACCAAGGCCAGCAGCCGGCTGCGCCGCTGGACGAGGCGGAGTTCCCCGCCCAACGGGTCGATCACTTCACGCTTGAGCAAACGGTCATCGACTGCCGCATCCCGACCGGCGCCTGGCGCGCACCCGGTGCCAACGTGCATGCCTGGGCCATCCAGTCGTTCATCGACGAGCTGGCTTTCGCGGCCGCACGCGACCCGCTGGCGTTCCGCCTGGAGCTGCTGGGCGACGAGAGCCGGTTTGCCATCGGCAAGCTGCTGTCGCGCGGCAAGGGCTACCAGGTCGGGCGCATGCGCCGCGTGCTGCAAGCGGTGGGCGAAAAGAGCGAATGGGGCAAGACGCTGCCGCATGGCCAAGGCCAGGGCGTGGCGTTTCATGCGAGCTATGGCGGCTACGTGGCGCAAGTGGCCGAGGTGAGCGTCTCACCCGAGGGTCTGCTGCGGGTCGACCGGGTGGTCTGTGTGTGCGACGTGGGGGAGCAGATCGTCAACCTGAGCGGTGCCGAGCAACAGGTGCAAGGCGCCATCGTCGACGGGCTCAGCGCGGCCTGGTTCCAAGCCGTCGACTTTCAGAACGGGCGGGCCGTTCAGAGCAACTTCCACGACTACCGGCTGCTGCGACTGGCTGAGGCGCCAGCACGCATCGAGGTGCATTTCTTGAGGTCGGACAACCCGCCCAGTGGGCTGGGTGAGCCGGCCCTGCCGCCGATTGCAGCGGCCGTGTGCAACGCCATTTTCAAGGCCACAGGCCGGCGCATTCGGGAGCTGCCCTTGATTCGGGCCAAGCTGGCATAGCCGGCGGTGGCATGCGTCGAACCCGCCCCACCAAAGAAAATGCCGCCGACAGGGCTGTCGGCGGCAAGAGACTTCATCGATCAGAGCACAGGTTCGGCGAGTTGCCGAACCTGACTGTCATCACAGAGCGCAAACACCCGTCGAGGCAGCGGCGCCGGTGATCACGGTGTTGTTGGTCAACTGCGCACCTTGCACATTGGCGCTGACGCCAACGCTGCCCTGGGCCTGGGCGAAGCAGATGGTGTTGTTGCGCACGATGGGGTTGCCGTCGGCGGCATCGCCCGAGTCTGCACCACCGTTGGCCGGAATCCAGATGCCGTACTGGCCTGCAGCCTGCGTGTTGACGATCTTGTTGCTCTCAACCACGATGCCAGGCGAAGCGTTGGCCGCGATGCTGGTCATGCCGACGTTGATGATGGTGTTGCCTCGCACGACGACGTTGCGGAACGACTCGGCGGTGGTGTAGCCGGCCGTGATCGCAAAGCCGTAGCAGGAGATTGCCGACGCTGTCTGGCGAATGGTGTTGCCCTCGATCAGCAAGCCGTCAACGACGCCGTGCACGGTCACGTTGCCGCCAATGCAAGAGCCATTGACCACCGAGTTCCGGGTGAAGTTGTTGTTGCGGATGGTCACCCGATCGCCGTGGCTGAAGTAGATGGCGTGGTTGCCAGTGCTGCCGGTGATGTTGTTGTTGCCTTCGAAAGTGCTGTTTTCAATCAACGAATCGCTGTAGCTGCCCAGGATGCCCATGGAGCGGTTGTTGCTGATGCGCGAGTTGCGGATCGTCAGGCCAGTGACGCGGTAAGGCGTGCCGGCAGACGACTCGATGCCGAAGCGGTAGTTCTCGATGTCCACGTTCTCGAGCGTGATGCCACGCACGTTCTGCACCAGCCACAGGCCGCGGTCGGCGGTGCCCATGCCGTCCAGGCGAATGTTGCGGATGGCGTAGCCGCCGTCGTTGGAGGTGTTGCCCCAACGGCCACCGAGCTGGAAGGTGTTGGCGCTGGCGGTTCTGAACAGCGGCGAGGCGCCGCTGCCGAAGGCATCGAACACCAGCGGGGCATCCGGCGTCGCGTTGAGGTTCTCCAAAGAGATCGCAACGTTGGCCCATGCGCCACCGCGGGCGAACAGCAGGCGCGAGCCCGCCGGCAGCGTGTTGACGCTGATGCCGGAAAGGTTCTGCTTGGGTGCCGCCTGGGTGCCGGGGTTGGCGTTGCTGCCTGGCAGGCAACCCACTGCTGCGCCAGCTTGGCAATCAGAGAAGTAATAGGTGACTGCGCCAGCCGGTGCCGGTGCCGGTGCCGGTGCCGGTGCCGGTGCCGGTGCCGGTGCG
>NZ_JADMJX010000403.1 GCF_018780185.1 Rhizobacter sp. | reverse complement strand
CAGGCCTTCGGTGTTGAGGTCGAGACGCCCGACCGACTGCCACTTGCCCTGCTGCAGGCGCGGCAAACGGCGGAACACGGTGGGCCGGTTCTCCGGGTCTTCCATCGTCACGACCTCGCCCACCGGCTTGTGGTACGCAATGATGCGCGGCGGCGGCGGCACGATGCGCACGCGCACCGGCTTGCCGTTGACCTTGATCTGGTCACCAAACGAGATGCGCTGGCCCACGTGGGCCGGTTCGTCGTTGACGGTCACGTGGCCGTCTTCGATCAGCTGCTCCATGTCGCGGCGCGAACCGATGCCTGACTGCGCCAGCACCTTGTGCAGCTTGGGCGCATCGGGTTCGGCGGCGAGCACGCGCTTGTATTCGGCAGGCTCCTCAGTGACTTCTTCTTCGGTAGCCGGGGCTTCCACATCGAAGTCGCCCGACACCACCTGGGCAAACACCTCGCCGGCCTGGGCTGCGGCCGCTTGCACGGGCGCCACCACCGCGTCACCCCCTTCACGCACCTCACCACGCTGCCGGTCCTTGCGGCCACGGCGGCGGTTGCGAGACGAGCGGGGGCGGTCTTCTCCGCCGGCCTCACCTTCTTCGCCACCCTCTTGCGGGGTTGCGTTGCCTTCACCGTCGCTCTCACCCGAAGCCAC
Organism: Rhizobacter sp.; assembly: GCF_018780185.1. GTDB lineage: Bacteria > Pseudomonadota > Gammaproteobacteria > Burkholderiales > Burkholderiaceae_C > Rhizobacter. The sequence goes on along the minus strand of NZ_JADMJX010000403.1, from coordinate 8,411 downwards.
AGCCACAGGCGCCGCTTCGGCCACTGCCGCTACGGGAGCCGCTGGAGCCACAGGCGGCGCGGCAAACACTTCACCCAGCGAAGGGGCATGGATCTCGGTGTCGGCTGCGCCTTCGGCCGGCTTGGCCGCTGCCGCACGACGCTTGCGTGCGGGCTTGGCCGGCGCTTCTTCCGAAGCCTCGACGGCGGGAGCCGCGCTAGCCTCGTCACCTGCCGGTACTTCGGCCTTGGGCGCACGGCGACGCCTCACGGGCTTGGCCTCGGCCTGCGGTGCGTCTGCGGGCGCGGCGGCAGTCAAGTCGGCCGGGGTGTCGTCGTCGGGGTGATTCATGCTTCTGGATCCATCGGAGCGGCATCGGCCGCAGGCTCGGGGTGAATGGGTATGACTTCAGCTTCAGGCTGAACGTCTTCAAGGGGGGTGGCGTCTGCCTGCACGGGCTCGACGTCGGTGACCGGTTCGGGCAACAGTGCTTCTGCTTCGATCTCGGCAGGAGGCTCCGCGACAACTTCGGGCTCGCCCTCCAGACTGAGTGCAGCCTGTGCGGGCTCTTCCAGCAAAGAGGGTTGATCGCCCAGCGTTTCGCCCAAGGCGGCAATGCCCGGCGCAGAACCATCGAGCATTGGCAACTGCTCCAGGCTGGCCAAGCCGAGGTCGTCGAGAAACTGCTTGGTGGTGGCAAACAGCGCCGGGCGACCAGGCGCTTCGCGGTAGCCGATGGCTTCGATCCAGCCGCGGTCTTCGAGCTGCTTGACGATCTGGCTGCTGACGGTGACGCCGCGGATGTCTTCCACATCACCGCGCGTCACCGGTTGCCGGTAGGCAATGATGGCCAAGGTCTCCATCACCGCACGAGAGTATTTGGGCGGCTTCTCAGGGTTGAGCCGGTCGAGGTAGTCGCGCATCTCGGGGCGGCTCTGGAAGCGCCAACCGGTGGAGAGCGCCACCAACTCGACGCCGCGGTCTTCCCAGTCGCGCATCAGCTCGTCGAGCAAGGCGCGCAGGCTGTCGGGGCCGAGTTCATCGGCAAAGAGTGTGCGCATGTCCCTCAGGGGCAGGGGCTGCTGTGCACAGATGAGCGCGGTCTCGAGGACGCGCTTTGCATCCTGTGTGTTCATGGACTTCGTCTACATCCTCAGTCGGGAGGGCCAGAGGGCTCTCTGGGATCGGGCTCTTTCACAGCGGCTTTTCGCACGGACGAACCGGCTGGCGGCGAATCCACATCAATGGCTGCTGAGTGGGTGACCTCAAGGTTCGATGCGTTCTCCGCGGCGAACCACTTGTCGCGCCTCATTCGGCGCGCTCACTTCCGTTGGTGGGCGCAATGCGCAGCGTCTAACGCTCATGCACCAGGAAAGGGGTTGACGGGCATTGTATAGCCCTTGTTCAGGGGCCGCCATGCCGCGTATCCACCTGTTGCCAAGCCAGCGCCAGATCGGCTGGGGGCGCGGCGTCGAACCACAGCATCTCGCCCGTCTGCGGGTGGGCCAGGCCCAGGCGGGTTGCGTGCAGCGCTTGACGCCGAAGCCCCAGGGCCGGGTGACCGCCATACATCACGTCGCCCACCAGCGGGTAGCCACGCGAGGCCATGTGTACGCGGATCTGATGCGTACGCCCGGTGTGCAGCTTGCAGCGAATGGCGCTCACCGGGCCGTCCGCCGTTTCGGCCACGGCCAGCCGCGTCACATCGGTTTGCGCGGGTTTGCCACTGGCCACCACTGCCATGCGCACACGCGACTGCGGGTCGCGCGCCAGCGGCACATCAACGCGAAACGAGGCCTGCCCCAGGTGGCCGTGCACCAGCGCCAGGTACTCGCGGTGCACCTCGCGCGCGGCAATCGCGCGGGCCAGTGCGGTCACCGCGGGCAAGGTCTTGCCGACCACCATCAGCCCCGAAGTGTCTTTGTCGAGCCGGTGCACGATGCCCGCGCGTGGCAGCGTCGCCGCCGTGGGGTGATGGGCCAACACGCCATTGAGCAAGGTGCCCGACCAGTTGCCCGCCGCAGGGTGAACCACCAGGCCGGGCGGCTTGTTGATCACCATCAGGTGCTCGTCTTCGAACACGATGGGCAGCACCATCGCTTCGGGCCGGAAGGCGCGGCTTTCAGGTGTAGGAACCAGGTCGACATCAATCTGCTGCCCGGCCAGGACCTTGCGCGAGGCCGAGTTGGCCACCACACCGTTCACCCAGACGTGGCCCTGCTCGATCAGGCTTTGCAGGTGGCTGCGCGAGAACTCGTCGGCCATGGTGACCAGGGCCTTGTCCAGGCGCACGCCGTGCAACTCGCGGCTGACCACGGCCGTGCGCCGCTCGGGCGCATCATCGTCGTCGGGCTCGGTGAGCGAGGGGTTGTCGGTCTGCGGCGGGGGTTGAACCATATAAACTTCGCTCTCTTCTTTTCTCTGGAAGCGCCGCTCCCGCGGCGCCATGAAGCTCATGAATCGCAATCGCTCGCTAGGCCGCGCCTGGAGCTTGGCAGTGTTGGCCGTCGTACTGGCCGCTTGCAACACCACGCCGAAAGACGAAACCGCCGGCATGAGCGTGGAGAAATTGTATGCAGAGGCGAAGGAGGAAGCCTCCGCCGGCAGCTACGAGCGCGCTGCCAAGCTGTACGAGCGCCTCGAAGGCCGCGCCGCAGGCACCCTGCTCTCGCAACAAGCCCAGCTGGAGCGCGCCTACATCAACTTCCGCACTGGCGAGAAGGCCCAGGCGCTGGCCATCGTCGAGCGTTTCATCAAGCTGCACCCTACCAGCCCGGCCTTCGACTATGCGCTCTATCTGCAGGGCGTGATCAACTTCAACGACAACCTGGGCATCTTCGGCAACCTCGCCAACCAGGACTTGTCTGAGCGCGACCAGCAGGCCTCGCGCGATTCGTACCAGTCGTTCAAGCAGCTCGTCGAGCAGTTCCCCAAGTCGAAGTACACGCCCGACGCGCTGGTGCGCATGCGCTACATCGTCAACTCGCTTGCGGCCTACGAGGTGCACGTGGCTCGCTATTACTACCGCCGTGGCGCCTATCTCGCGGCCGTCAACCGCGCGCAGCAGACCTTGCAAGAGTTCCAGCAGGCGCCCGCCGCCGAAGAGGCGCTCGTGATCATGGTGCAAAGCTACGACAAGCTCGGCCTGGATCAGCTGCGCGACGACACCAACCGCGTGCTGCGCAAGAACTTCCCCAACAGCAGCTTCATCGCCACCGCACCTGCCGGCAAATAAGCCGCTCTCAAAACGGCAACGAGGCGGCCGACAGGCTCTGCAACCAGGCCAGGGCCTCGGCTTCGGTAGACACTCGCGTCATCGGCGGCAAGGCCTCGCGCAAACGACGACCATAGTTCATGCCGGCCATGCGCGGGTCGCAGATCACCAGCAGGCCTCGGTCGGTTTCGCTGCGAATCAAGCGCCCTGCCCCTTGCTTGAGCGACACCGCCGCCTCGGCCACGAAGTAATCGGCAAACGGATTGCGGCCTTCGCTCTCCAGGCGCTTGACCCGAGCCTCGACCAGCGGGTCGTTGGGCGGCGGGAACGGCAGCTTGTCGATCAACACACACTGCAACGCCTCGCCAGGCACGTCGATGCCTTCCCAGAAACTTTGCGAGCCCACCAGCACCGACCGCGGCTGGTTGAGAAACTGTTGCAGCAACTGACGCTTGGGCGCACTGCCTTGCACCAGCACCTGGATGTTGTCGCCCTCGGCCTCGAAGCTTTCGCGCAGCTTCTCCCCAATGGTTTGCAGCGCGCGCAGCGTGGTGGTGAGCACGAAGGTGCGTCCACCCAGCGCACGAGCGCAGCGCCCGGCCAAGGTGGCGACCGCGCTCGGGTGACCCGGCTCATTGGGCTTGGGGAAACCGGCGGGGATGTAGAGCCGCGCATGAGCCGGGTAGTCGAACGGGCTGCCCACACGCAAGGTGACCGCGTCGTCCAGGCCCGCCGACTCGGTGAACCAACTCAGGCGCTCGTCATCACCCAGCGTGGCCGAGGTGAAGATCCAGGCCTTGGGCGCAGCCTCCATCTGCTCGCGCAAGGCCTCGCGGATGTCGAGCGGCGACTCGACCAGGCGCGCCTGGTGCGGTGAAAGGTCGATCCAGCGCACCCGCCCCGGCGTCACCGCGCCGCTGAACAAACTCGCCTGGCGAACGAAGAGCTGGGCACGCTCGGCGAGCTTGGTGAAGTCGGGCGCCAACTCGTCCACCGATTCGAGGGCCAGCTTGGCGCAGTCGCAGGCCTCGGCGAGTGATTGCAAGGCCTCGATGAAGGCGTCTTGTTCGGCACGCTCTTCCCAGCGCAGCTTGAAGGCGCCGCGCACGTCGCGGATCGTGCCGGCCGCGGCCAGTCGCATTTCACGCGCCGCACGGTCACACGCACCCGCCAGGTCTTGCCAGGCCAGCAGGCCACGGGCGTGCTGCAAGCCAGCGCCCAGCATGTCACGCGCGAAATCGATCACCTGCGCGCTGCCCAGCGTGCTGCCGAGGAACTGCACGCCGGCTTCGGCCAGTTGGTGCGCTTCGTCGAACACCGCCACCTCGACGCTGGGCAAGAGCTCGGCCACACCACTGTCGCGCAAGGCCATGTCGGCAAAGAACAGGTGGTGATTCACGACCACCAGATCGGCAGCCATCGCATCACGGCGCGCTTTCATCACATGGCACTGGCGGTACTCGGGGCACTCGCTGCCCAGGCAGTTCTCGCGGGTGGAGGTGACGAGCGGGATCACGCTGGAGCGTTCGTCCAAGCCCTCCAGCTCAGCCAGGTCGCCACTTTGTGTGGCACGTGCCCAGACCTCGATCTTGGCCAGCGTGCGAACGGCCCAGCGGTCCGGCAGCTCGGCCCCCTGGCGTGCCAGGCCAAGGCGGTGTTGGCACAGGTAGCTGGCGCGCCCCTTGAGCAAGGCCAGGGTCACCGGCAGTTGCAATGCATCACGCAGGCGCGGCAGGTCGCGCAGAAACAGCTGGTCTTGCAGGCTCTTGGTGGCAGTGCTCACCAGCGCGCGTTTGCCCGAAAGCAATGTCGGCACGAGGTAGGCGAAAGTTTTGCCAACGCCCGTGCCTGCCTCGGCCACCAGTGCGCGTCGCTCGTCGATGGCGGCGGCCACGTCTTGCGCCATGCGCTGCTGCACTTCACGCTCGACATAGCGTTCATCGGCGAGCGCCAAAGCGCCCCCTGGCGCGAAGGCTTGCGCCACTTCGTCGGAAAGTTGGCTCATGCGGGCTCGGGCGGTTCGAGCTGCAATTCGAGCCTGGTGATCTGATCGCGCAGCACAAGCCGCCGCTTCTTCAGGCGGCGCAGAGCGAGATCGTCAGCGGGGCGTTCTCCAGAGCTCTGGTCGATGAGTGAATCGAGGTCGGCGTGCTCCATGCGAAGCTCGATCAGTCGGCGCTGTGGCGAATGCAGGTTGTCATCCATGTGAGCGCGAATGAGAGCAGGAATGGGAACAGGGAAGCAAAGCGATTATAGTTTTCGACCATGAGCACCCCCCCAGGCTATCGGTTGTCGGCGGCCACCGGCATTCACCGCGGTGACCGCGCCTACCAGCAAGACCAAGTCGACATCCTGCCCCACCACCGTGTTCCCGGTTGCGCGCTGTCCGTGCTGGCCGATGGCATGGGTGGCAAAAGCGGGGGGCGCAAGGCCGCCGACCAGGTGATCCTGACTGCCAAGCAGTTGTTCGAGCGCTACAGCCCCAACCAGGATGACCCGTCCGAGCTGCTCAAGCAACTGGTGCTCGAAGCGCACCTGATGATCAAGCTCACGGCCATCACGGCCGAAGAAGAGCCGCACAGCACGGTCACCGCTTTTTTGATCAGCCCGTCGCGCGAATGTGACTTGATTCACGCTGGCGACTCGCGCATCTACCACTTTCGTGGCCCCGACATGGTCAAGCGCACCATCGACCATTCGTTCGTGCAGCGCCTGGTCGACGAAGGCCAGATCACCGAAGACGAGGCCAACAGCCACCCGCAGTCGAACCTGCTGACCGGCTGCCTGGGCACCGTTCAAGACCCTCCCCTCACCCTGCACCACATCGACCGCCTGGAAATCGGCGACACCATGCTCGCCTGCAGCGATGGGCTGTGGCACTACTTCACGCCCAAGGAGCTGGGTGCCATCGTGCACACCCTGCCACCGCGTGAAGCGAGTGAGATGCTGGTGAGCAAGGCACGCCAGCGTGCGCGCGGGTCGGGTGACAACCTCTCGCTCGCCCTGGTGCGACTCGATCCGCTGAGCTGAACGACTCAGGGGCGTGACGCTGCGCTGGCCGGCACGGGCAGCGGTTTGGGTGGCTTGCGCGCGGCACGTTCGGTGTTGCGCTTGATCACCGCCTCGCGATGCGCTTGGATCTCGCGCTGTCGCGCCTCGAAGGCTTCTTGCTTGCGCTTCTCTGCAGCACCACGCTCAGGCGCCGACGCCTTCGGCGCAGCGGCCTTTACCACTTTGGGGCTCTTCGCAGGTGGTGCCTTGTGCGGACGGGGTGCGCTGGCAGGTGTGTCGTGTCGAGCCTGGGCTTCCTTCGCCTTGTCGGCCACACGCTGAGCCTGTGCCTCGGCGCGCTGGCGGCGCTGTGCCTCATCCAGCGCCAGCTCCTGGGTACGCACAGTTGCCAGTGCCGCTTGTTTGTCGACACGGACTTTCTCCAGGCAGGGCGTGACCACGAACTGCTTGCGACAGGCCTCTTCGCGCTGCGCATGTTGCGCTTCGATCTCTGCGCGCTGGCGCTTGAGTTCCTGGCGCTGCGCCGCATCGTCGGCATGCGCCACGCCACACAAGACCCACAGCAACCAGACCCAACGGGCGTTCATGTCAGGTCAAGGAGGTGTCGACGTCACGACGTGCCAGCGACAAGAACTCGACCGACTGCATCTCGTTCAGGCGCGACGCTGTTCGTGGGAACTCATGCGACAACGGCCCGTCCGTGTACAGCAACTCGGGCGCCACCTCGGCCGACATGATGAGCTTCACGCGCCGGTCGTAGAGCACGTCGACCAGCCAGGTGAAGCGCCGCGCCTCCGAGGCCAGGCGCGGCGACATCTGCGGCACGTCGGACAAGAGCACGGTGTGGAACTGCGTGGCCAGCTCCAGATAGTCGTTCTGCGAACGCGGGCCACCACACAGCTGCTTGAAGTCGAACCACACCACACCGCCGGCCTTGCGGCGGGCCTGCAGCTCGCGGTGTTCGATGTGCAGCACCGGCGGTTCGTCCTTGCTCTCTGCCAGGCGGTTGAAGGCATCGGTCATCGCCGCATCGGCCGTCTTGCCGAGCGGCGTGTGGTACATCGCCACCTGCTCCAGCGTGCGGCGACGGTAGTCGGTGCCGTTGTCGACGCTGATGACCTCCATCTTCTCCTTCAGCAGCTCGATGGCCGGCAGGATGCGGTCGCGGTGCAGGCCGTTGGGGTACAGGTCGTCGGGCTTGAAGTTCGAGGTGGTGACGATGCTCACCCGGTGCTCGAACAGCGACTCGAGCAGGCGATGAAGAATCATCGCGTCGGTGACGTCGGCCACATGGAACTCGTCGAAGCAGATCAGCCGGTAGCGGCGTGCGATGCGCTTGCCCAGCTCATACAGCGGGTTGACCGTGCCCTGCAACTCGGCCAGCTCGCGGTGCACCTCGCGCATGAATTCGTGAAAGTGCAGCCGCGTCTTGCGCGTGAGGGGCACAGCGTTGAAGAAGCAGTCCATCAGGAAGCTTTTTCCCCGCCCCACCCCACCATACATGTACACGCCACGCGGAATGGGTGGGCGCACCACGAGTTTGGTCAGTGCGTTGCTGCGGCGGGCCTTGTAGTCGGCCCACTCGGTTTCGCACCGCTCCAGCGCGTCGACCGCGCGCAGTTGCGCGGGGTCGGCGGTGTAGCCCCGCTCTGCGAGGGTCTGCTCGTAAAGCGCACGAACCCCCACGTCGGCGTCCACGGTCAGAAGTTCAGCGTGCGCTTGTCGACGGCGAGTGCTGCTTCCTTGGTGGCTTCGCTCAAGCTCGGGTGAGCGTGGCAGATGCGTGCGATGTCTTCGGCCGAGGCCTTGAACTCCATCGCCACCACGGCTTCGGAGATCAGCTCCGAGGCCATCGGGCCGACGATGTGCACGCCGAGGATCTCGTCGGTCGTCGCATCGGCCAGGAACTTCACCATGCCGGTGGTGTCACCCAGCGCCCGTGCGCGACCATTGGCCATGAAAGGGAAAGTTCCCGCCTTGTAGGCACGGCCGGCCGCCTTGAGCTGCTGCTCGGTCTGGCCCACCCAGGCGATCTCGGGCGAGGTGTAGATGACCCACGGGATGGTGTTGAAGTTGACGTGCCCGTGCTGGCCCGCTATGCGCTCGGCGACCGCCACGCCCTCTTCTTCGGCCTTGTGCGCGAGCATGGGGCCGCGCACCACGTCACCGACCGCCCAGACGTTGGGCAGGTTGGTCTTGCAGTTGT
>NZ_JADMJX010000109.1 GCF_018780185.1 Rhizobacter sp. | reverse complement strand
ATCTGAGCAATAAAGTCCGTCGGGCTCAGAGGGACTCGCCTTGAAGATTGCAAGCGCTCTTGGCATGGAAGGCCATGCGCTGGTCAAGCGGGTGGAGCAGAGCTTAGCCAAGGCAAAGCGCCGTGCCGCGGGTAAGGTGCCCAAGCGAAACTAGGATACCCGGTGGGCTGAAGGCCAGCGCCCCTGCGGTTGGCAATCTATGAGACGCCGCAGCCCTGCAGTGGCTTGCTCGCTTGCGAATTATTGATCGCGGGAGCGCGGCCGAGGTGAGGGGAGCATCTCCGCTACAACGGTCTCCACGACCGTGGGCCGCTGGTCGAGCCGCCACTCCGACATGCCCATCCCCATTCGCATGGCCGCAACGCCTTTGGCCGTCATGTAGTCCACGGCGGCATAGGCCATGAGGCAGTAACGGCCGCGGCAGTAGGCCACGACCTCGACGTCGGTTGGCAGCTCCTTGAGGCGGCGCTCCAGCTCCGGCAACGGGATGTTCAGTGCGCCTGGCAAGTGCCCAGCATTGAACTCCAATCGCGGGCGAACGTCGACGACCACCACGTCTCCTCGTTCGACGCGCTTCAACAACTCGGGTGCCGCCAGCGCTTCGAACTCGGTCTTGTGTGAACCGAACCGGGCAACTATCTCTTCGACCTCTGACAGGTGGCGGTGCGCGACTCCCTGAACCATGCCCACCAGCTGACAAACATCCGGGTCGGCCAGGCGATAGAAGACGAAGTTGCCTTCCTTGCGGGAGGCGATCAGCTTGGTCTGCCTCAGCACCTGAAGGTGCCGCGAGATGTTCTGAATTGACTGGTTGAGGATCTCCGCCAGCGCTTCGACGCTGCGTTCCGACTGCGCCAGCAGGTCGAGGATCTCGATCCGCAGCCCGCTGGAGAGGGCTTTGCCGACGCGGGCGAACTGCTCGAACAGCTCGGTTTTGGATTGACGTATTGACAGGAAAGGGATGTCGCTCATACGATCTATTCTAATGTTCGCTTGAACAGTTAATTAATTGAATTGGGCCTAATGTTAGGGAGTGCAAGGGAGAACCCGGCCATCTATTCTTCAGTTCGCTTGAACATGCTAACAACTAAACGCATATGAACTGTAATCAATTACGGCTGCTCCCGCTTCGGGAAAACCTCCGGAGTGCGTGACGTGGTGCCGGAACTCCACCTCAAAAGCATCGGTCGGTCGTGGTCAGGGCGGCCTTCGCTCGAGAACATCACCATGTCGCTCAAGCCGGGCGAGCGCGTTGCGCTGATCGGTCCTTCGGGGGGAGGCAAGTCGACCCTGATCCGGATCATTGCCGGCGCCTTGCGGCCTACCACGGGGGTGGTTGAGGTGGGTGGCCGCGTGATGGCTGACTTTTCGTGGCGCGAGATCCAGGAGTACCGCTCCGCCTGCCGGATCGTCGAGCAACAGAGCTTGCTGGTGCCGCAAAGCAGCGTCCACGGCAATGTGCTGTCCGGGCTCTTGTCCACCTGGCCTTGGCACCGCGCCTTGCTGGCAGCCTTGATGCCCATCGAGCGGGAGCGGGTGGGCGCCATCCTGGCCCAGCTGGGCATCGGCAACCACCAGTGGTCGCGTGCTGGCGAGTTGAGCGGCGGCCAGATGCAGCGCGTGGCGATTGCCCGTGCGCTGATCTCCGACCCTTCCATCTTGCTCGCCGATGAGCCCACCGCCTCACTAGACCCCAACACCGCCAAGTCGGTGACCAAACAACTGGTCGACCTGGCGAAGTCGCGCGGCATGTCGCTGGTGTTCTGCACCCACTGGTTTGACATCGTGCGAGCCGACTGCACGCGGGTGCTCGGCTTGCGCGCCGGCCGCATCGTCTTCGACTGCGAACCGGATCAGATCACCGACGGACGTCTGGAGGACTTGTATGCAGGCAGCGGCGAACGGATTTGACCGCCGGCGCGAGTTGCGCCGCTATTGGGTCTGGATGGCCGTCGCGCTGTCGGTGATCCTGTGCCTTGAGTTGACCAACGCTCAGCCGGGCAAGTTGCTGGATGCCGATGGCTTGTCCAATGCCGCGTCCATCTTGCAGGGTTTTGCGAACCCGGACATGTCGCCCGACTTCCTGGGCCGCGTACTGGAGCTTTCGGTCGAGAGCCTGTTGATCGGCATTCTCGGCACTGTGTTTGCTGTTGGTGTGGGCGGCGTGCTGGCGTTCTTTGCGATCCGCGTGCCCGATCTTCCCAACCCGCCACGCCACGCGCCCAAGCCGGTTCGTTATGGCGCCGAGTTCGTGCGTTGGCTCGCCCGGTTTCTGCTCGGCTTCTTCCGCTCGGTGCCCGAGATCGTCTGGGCGTACATCTTCGTGCGAATCCTCGGCCTGGGGCCGGGCGCGGCTGTGTTCGCCATTGCACTCACCGTGGGTGGAAGCATTGGCAAGCTCTATTCGGAGCTGGCTGAAGCGGTCGACCCGCGCACGGTTCACGCGCTCAGAGCCACCGGCGCCTCGCGCTGGGCGATCCTGCTGTTCGCGGTGGTGCCGCAGGTGGGCCGCCAGTGGATCGCGTATGCGCTGTTCCGCCTGGAATGCAACATCCGCAGTGGCACCATCCTTGGGGTGGTGGGCGCAGGCGGCCTCGGCAGCGAGATCGCGCTGAGCATTCGCTACTTCCAATATGACAAGCTGGCCACCACGCTGCTGGCGGTGCTCGCCTTCGTGGTGGCGCTCGAGATCGTCAGCGCAGAGCTGCGCAAACGCAACTTCCGCTGGACCGTGGGCTTTGCGTCGCTTGGCACGCTGGCGGCGGTCTTCATGCTCGACATTCCCTGGAGCGACCTCTTCGGTGGCAGCAGTGGATCGATGTTCACCTTCACCGACCTGTCGGTGGACTCGGCCTTCTTGAAGGTCGCGCTCGGTCAGGTGGGCGAGACGTTGATGATGGCCTGGGTGGCCACCGTCGTGTCGGGCGTGATCGCGTTTGTGCTGGCGCCGATGGCGGCGAGCCATCTGATGACGAGCAGCTACCTGCCCGACCCGGTGCGCCGTCACGGCATCGGCATGTGGCTGAGCCAGTCCATCAAGTGGTGTGCTCGCTGGGCTTTGCAAGTCACCCGTGCCATGCCCGAGCTGACCCTCGCGCTGGTGTTCGTGGTCTGGGTGGGGGCCGGGCCGCTGGCCGGCATTCTGGCCATTGCCGTGCACAACATCGGGGTTCTGGGGCGCCTGTACTCCGATGTGCTTGAAGAGGTTGAACCGGGGCCGCCGGCGGCCTTGCAGGCGCAGGGCGCGAGCCCGCTCGCAACCTTCTTGTTCGGTGTGTTGCCGCAGGTCGGCGCACGCATGACGGCTTTCACGCTTTATCGGTTTGAAGTCAATGTGCGTGCCACCGCGATGGTTGGCTTTGTGGGAGCCGGCGGCATCGGCGACGCGCTGCACACCGCCATCAGCCTCTTCCACATGCGTGATCTGACGCTGCTGCTCATCACCATGCTGGTCGTGGTGTCGGCGGTCGACGCGGTGGGCGACCGCATGCGAGCCCGCATCCTGCGCGTCAAGCCCTCCGCCTTGCCACACGACGAGATTCGAACACCCTTCGAGAACACGCAGGCGATGCCGTTCAACTATGGCGCGTTGCCGATCTCCGTCGCCGCGTTTGAAGAGGTCACCCCGCAGCGGCTGGTGGTGCGCACAGAACAAGAGATCCCTGAAGGCTCGTGCTTCCTGCTGAAGCCCGATCTTCCTCTCGGAGTTCAGGCGCCCGGCCTGGTGGTGCGCGCCACACGTGTTCAGAGCCCCGATGCGGGCGACAACGAAACAACTTTCCGCTATCAGCTGGCCGCCTGCGAAACGAACGCAGATGCCAGCCAACTTGTCCAGTCTTACCAAGACACGGATTGGCAGCTCGATGTGTCCGATCAGGTACCGCCCTCGGTCGGGCTCGCAACGAACCCCCACTACCAACCCATTTGAAAGGGAGCATTCCCATGGTCATTTCAGCATTCAAGCATCTCGCCCAGGCCTGCCTGGCCACCGTCGCCGTTTCATTCGCATCGCTGGCGCACGCAGAAGACATCATTCGCGTCTCCGGCATTCCGGATGAAAACCCCACCGAGCTGTCGCGCAAGTACCAGCCACTCGTCGATCACTTGCAGAAGAGCCTCGGCGTCAAGGTGATCTACGTTCCCGTGATCGACTATGGCGCGGCCGTCTCGGCACTGGGCGCCGGCAAGATCGACTTCGCGTGGCTCGGTGGCTTCACCTACGTGCAGGCCAAGGTCATGTCGGGTGCCAAACCCGTGGTCATGCGCGACATTGACCGAGAGTTCAAGAGCGTGTTCATCGCCTACAACGGGTCGGGCGTCAACAAGCCTGAAGACATGCGCGGCAAGAGCTTTGCCTTCGGCGCCAAGAGCTCAACGTCGGGGCACCTGTTCCCGCGTCACTTCTTGAAGACGAACTTCAACATCGATGCCGACCGCGACTTCGCGGGCGCGCCGGTCTACAGCGGCGCCCACGACGCGACGGTCAAGATGGTCGAGTCCGGCAAGGTGCAAGTTGGCGCCCTGAACATCGAGGTGTGGAACCGCCTCCTGGACAACAACAAGGTGGATCTGGCCAAGGTCAAGCCCATCTGGACGACGCCTCCCTTTGTGGACTACGTCTGGACGGCGCGCAAAGACCTGCCGCCCGAGACGGTCAAGAAGTTTGCTGCGGCCTTCCTGACCCTGGACATGGCCAAACCGGCAGATCGGGCCGTCCTCGACCTGCAAGGCGCCAAGAAGTTCGTCCCGGCGAAGGAAGAAGACTTTCTCGTCATCGAACAAGTGGGCCGCTCGACCGGCTTGCTGAAGTAAGGGGCGAGCGATGAGCAAGTCCAGAACCGTCGAGCTGCGCTTCCAGCTGGTACTTCCCGAACCCAAGGACCAAGGCGATCCGATCCAGGTCTGGCTGCCGCTGCCTTCGTCCACGCCGCATCAGGACGTGATTTCCATGGAGTCCGATTCGACGGTTGCAGCCAGCATCGGCTTCGACCCCGTGTTCGGCAACGCCATATTGCACGCGACGAGCGACGGCACCAACAGTGGGCCGGTTCGCATCGGTTACCGGGCGCTGATCGAGCGCAAGGAGTGGAAGGTCGATCTGAACGCACCGCGCGCGATTGCGGTGCCACAAGACGCGAACCTCTTGCTGCCTCAGTTGATTGAGACCCGCAAGATCCGCTTCCTGCCCGACATCGTGAAAGCGGCGCAGGAGATTCGTTCGTCCAAGAAGAACGCCCTCGACATCGCCCGCGCGGCCTACGACCATGTGCTGGCGACGATGACTTACGACAAGTCGGGCGAAGGGTGGGGCGCTGGAGACACCGAGTACGCCTGTTCCATGGGCAAGGGCAACTGCACCGACTTCCACACGCTGTTTCTTGCCATCTTGCGCTGCTGCGGCGTGGCCTGCGAGTTCGAGATCGGTGCGGCCTTCCCCACAGGCCTGCAAGGCGGCGACATCACCGACTACAAGTGTGGCTACCACTGCTGGGTGCGCTTCTATGTGCCCGAACTCGGCTGGGTTCCGGCCGACGTGTCCGAGGCGTCTCGTCACCCCGAAAAGCGCGACTACTTCTTCGGCGCGATCGACGAAGACCGTGTGATGGTGAGCCGCGGCCGAGACATCCAGATGGTTCCGGCCAGCCAAGGCGGGCTGGAAAACTTTTTCACCGAGCCGCGCATCGAGAAGCGTTCAGGCAACAGCGTCATCTACGAAAAGAAGCTCGCGTTCTCGAGCGTTTAAGGACTCCTCATGACCCAACGGATTGTGATCCTCGGTGCGGGTATCGGTGGCATTGCCGCAGCCAACGAGCTGGTGAAGCGCCTCAACGGAAAGCACGAGATCGTTGTCGTGGACCAGGCCACGCAGTACGAGTTCTCGCCGTCCTACCTATGGATGCTGGCGGGCACGCGCACGCTGGATCAGATTTCGGTGCCCATCTCACGCATTGCCAAGAAGGGCATCCGGTTTCACCACGGCAAGGTGCTGTCGATCGACCCGCAAACGCGGGTCGTCACCACCGACAAAGGAACGCTTGAGGCCGATCACCTGCTGATCTCGCTCGGCGCGAACACGCACATGACCGGCTTGGAGAGCGTCGCCAAAGTCGGCCACAACGTCTACACGGCCAAGGGTGCACAAGCACTTCACGATCTGGGTAGCAAAGCGGCTGGCAGCCGCGTCGCGGTGCTCGTGTGCTCCATGCCATTCAAGTGCCCGGCTGCGCCCTACGAGGCAGCCATGATCTGGCAGAAGAGCCTGAAGCGCCACGGCAAGGACACCCGCGTCTCCATCTACACACCCGAACCCGGGCCCATGCCGGTGGCGGGCGAGAAGGTCTCTGCACAGATGGTGCAGATGATTACCGGCAAGGGCATCAGCTACTTTCCCAAGCACACGATCAAGGGCCTGGACGAGCAGGGCCGGCTGGACTTCGGCGACACCAACGCCGAGTTCGACCACCTGGCCTACGTGCCCAAGCACAGCGTGCCTGCGCTGCTGGTCGAGGCCGGGCTGGCCGCGGCGGGTGGCTGGGTCAGTGTGGACCGCTACACCATGCGCACCAAGTTCCCTGGGGTGTACGCGGTCGGTGACTGTGTGGGCATCCCGCTCGCCAATGGCAAGTCTTTGCCCAAGGCCGGCGTGTTCGCGCATGGCCAAGCCGAGGCTGCTGCTCGCAACATTGCCGACGAACTTCTGGGGCGCGAGGCGTCACATCGCTTTGACGGGCACGGCCAGTGTTTTGTCGAAATGGGCGGCGTGATCGCCGGTCGCGGCTCGGGGAATTTCTACGCCGAGCCGCAGCCCGACATCCATCTCTCCTTCCCCGGCCCTTGGAATCACTTGGGAAAAGTGATGTTCGAGAAGCTGTGGCTCAACAAGATGTACTGACAACAAGGCTGCCCGCATGAGCGCGATTCCGAGCGATCACCCCTCGATGACCCAAACCACTCGCTTGACTGCGCTGGGGGTTGACCGGCCCTGGCTGACCATCCTGATCTGCGTCGGCATCGCCATGCTCTTCGGCGCGGCCTTTCCCTGGGCCAAGATCGACACCAACCCGAAGAACATGCTGCCGCCTGAATCGGCGGTGCGGGTCTGGAACGATCAGGTCAACCAGCGCTTCGGCTTGCATGAAGACACCATCGTCGTGGCCATCCAGCCCGACAACGGCGTGCTCAATGCCGAGAGCCTGAAGAAGCTGCAGCAGTTCAGCAGCGATGTGCTCGGGCTGCAAGGCATCGTCAAGGGCGATGTCACCTCGCTCTACACGGTGGACAACGTCACCGCGAGTGGCGATTCGCTGCGCATCGCACCGCTGCTGGCCGCTGCGCCGACAAGCGCTGATGGTGTGCAGGCGCTTCGCAAGCAGCTCTTCGAGGGCACCCTGTTCGTCGACCGCCTGATCTCACGCGACGAGAAGACCACCGCCGTCTACGTGCCACTGGAGAAGGGCGCAGACGGCGCCAAGCTCGCCACGGCCATCCGCGAGGCCGCGCTCAAGAGCTTCACGCCCCAGCAGATCTACATCACCGGCGACCCGGTGGCGCGCGACCTGTTCGGAGCCGAGATGTTCAAGTTGATGGGCTTGTTTGCGCCGATCGCCGGGGCTTTGATGATGGGCCTGATGTTCTGGATGTTCCGCAGCTGGTGGCTCGCGGGCGTGATGATGCTCACCGCCATGGTCAGCATCATGGTCGCCATGGGTGCCGGCATTGCCCTCGGGTTCCCGGTTCACATCATGAGCTCGATGGCGCCGGTGTTCCTGATGGCCATTGCCACCGACAGCATCCACATCTTCAACGAGTTCTTCCAGCGTTATCGACCTGGCATGAACCGCGCAGAGGTGGTGCGCCAGACCATTGGCGCTGTCTCGCGGCCGGTGCGCTACACGGCCTTGGCCACCGCACTCGGCTTCGCCGTGCTGCTGTTCATGACCATCGTGCCCGTCCAGGTGTTCGGCGGCATCATCGTCTTGGGCACCGTGGTGCTGCGCCTGCTGAGCTTCTACCTGGTGCCGGCCTGCCTGATGCTCGTACCGCTGCCGCCCGTGCAACCAAATGACGATGTGCTGTCGCGCCTCACGGGCTGGGTTGCCACCTGGGCGGTGCGCGCCTCCAAGCTCACCATCGGCATCGCCGTGCTGTTGATGCTGTTCAGCGTGTGGGGTGCCTCCAAGTCGGTTGTCGACAACAACATGCTGCGCTGGTTCAAGGAGGGCAGCGAGGTGCGCCAGGCCGACGCGCTCTTCAGCCGCGAGATGGGCGGCGCCATGCCGGCCTCGCTGGTGGTCGATACCGGCAAACCCGACGGCATCAAAGACCCGGCAGTGCTGAAGGCCATCGAGGCGATCCAGAAAGACCTGGCGAGCCAGCAGCTGGTCGGCACCAGTCTGTCGGTGGCCGACTACCTGCGCCGAATCAACCTCGTGCTCAACGCCGAGGCGCCCAGCGCCGATGTGCTGCCGAGTGATGCGGCCATGGCGGGGCAGTACCTGATGGCCTTCTCCATGGGGGCACGGCCGAGCGACCTCAACCGCGTGGTCGACTACGACTATCAGCGTGCCAATGTGTTGCTGCAATTGCGCAGCGGTGACGCACAGCTGATGCAGCGTGTCGAAGACCGTGTGCAGACGCTGGTGCGAGAGCAGAGCATGCCGTTCACCGTCACCGCTGCTGGCCCCGCCCACTTCAACCTGGTGTGGAACCAGGAAGTGCTCAAAGACATGATCCTCGGCTTCGCGATTGCGCTGGTGGTGGTCTTTGGTGTGCTGGCGGCCGACTTCCGCTCATTGAAGTGGGCCCTGGTGGCCTATGTGCCGCTGCTCGGCACGGTGTTGATCATTTTTGGCGCGCTCGGCTGGGTCGGCAAGACCATCGACATGCCGGTGGCCGTGCTGGCTTGCCTGTCGCTGGGCATGGCGGTTGATTTTGCGATCCACTTCGTCACCCGCTATCGCCAGCGGTGCCAGAGCATCGCGGCCACCCGGCCGCTCACCGAGGCCGAGCGCCACGACGCGCTGAAGTGGGTGATCCAGTGGCCCGGCAAAGGGATCGTGCGCAACGCCCTGATGTTTGCCGTCGCCTTTGCCGTGATGCTCGCTGCCCCCCTCACGCCCTACATCACCGTGGGCGCATTCATCGTCTTGATGATGAGCCTCAGCGCCGTGGCATCGCTCACGCTGCTGCCAGCGCTCATCAAGACCTTCCGTCTTTGATTCTGGAGCTGTACCCCATGAACCTCTCTCTGTTTCGCCACGCCATGTCAAAGGCGCTGTTGCTGATTGGCATGTTGTCGGTCACCCACTCCATGGCCCAGACTCCTGCGCCGTCTGCTGAAGAGATCGTGCAAAAGCAACTGGCCGCGTTCTACCTGGCCGGCAAAGACTTCCAGGGCAAGGTCACGATGAAGCTGACCAATGCCCAGGGCTCTCAGCGCGAGCGCGTGATGAACATGCTGCGCATCAACGTTGGCTCGCAAGGTGACCAGCGCTACCTCATCACCTTCGATGCACCGGCCGACGTGCGCGGCATGGGGTTCCTGGTCTGGAAGTACGCCAAGAAGGAAGACGACCGCTGGCTGTACTTCCCCGCGCTCAAGGCCGTGAAGCGTGTGGCCGCAGACGACAAGCGCTCGTCGTTCGTCGGCTCGGACTTCACCTATGAAGACATCTCCGGGCGCGATGCCGATGAAGAGAAGCACGTGCTCGTCCGCCAAGAGAGCCTCGGCGACCGCCCGGTGTTCGTCGTCGAGAGCAAACCCAAGGCAGCCGCCAGCTATGGCAAGCGTTTGACCTGGGTCGACCGCGAACGCTGGTTGCCGTTGAAGGAAGAGTATTTCGACGCTGAAGGCAAGCTCCAGCGGACGTTCAAGGCCGAGAAGGTGGAGCAGGTCGGTGCCCATTGGACGGTGACCGGCCGCTCGATGCTCAACGCACAAACCGGCCACCGCACCGATGTGTCGTTCACCTTGGTGCGCTACGACATCGGGCTGGCCGAAGACCTGTTTGCGGAGCGCAGCCTGCGCAACCCGCCGGCCCTGGCTCAATGAAGCGTGCGGCGATGGCACTCGCTGCGGCAGCCATGTCAGTGCCCGCCGGCGCGGCGGGGCTGACTGGCTTCGTGCAAGCACGTCAGGTGCAGCGAGCTCAGTCGCTGCCAGCGTGCGGCGAGCTCACAGGCTGCTCTGCCATGGCGCAAGAGCTTCTGGGCGAGTTGCTCTATGAACATCGGTTCGGGCAGCAAGTCAGCGCAACGGCTCGGGTCGAGGCCTATCACGACGGTGCCATCTCGCAGGGAGCGGCCCACCTGCGTGAAGGCTTCGCCGATTGGTCGCCCACGTCAGCACTCAACCTCAAGTTCGGCCGGCAGGTGCTGACCTGGGGGGTCAGCGACTACCTGTATGTGAACGACGTTTTCCCGAAGAACTACGACGCGTTCTTCACCGGGGCGGGCTTTGATCGCATGAAGGAGCCCGTGGACGCCGCTCGGCTGGCATTCCATGCCACCACCGCAGACTTCGAGGCCGTGCTCTCGCGATCCAAGGGCGACAAGATGCCCAACGCCGATCGATTTGTGGCGATGGCCATGGCGAAAAGCGCCGTGGCGGATGACAGCAAGAACCACGGCGCTGACGTGGCCCTGAAGGCATCAACCCATGCTGCGGGCTGGGATGTCGCGGCCTATGGCGCCAGCTTCGAATCGCGCGAGGAGCGCCTCTACATGGGCGCCTCGGGTCTGCGCTCCGATCGCCCGCGCACCCGGCACCTGGGCCTGAGCATGACGGGCAACTTCGCAGGCGGCCTGGTTTGGGGTGAAGCTGCCGTTCGCACCACCCACGGCAACCAAAGCGCGGTCGTCAGCCGGCAGTTCCTGCCGTCTGCCTTCAAGCTCATCGGCGGTTACTCGCGCGAGGTCGGGCAAGAGATCACCGCCTCGGCCCAGCTGCAGCTCGAAGGCCCGGCATCGCGCTCGCGCTATCTCGATTCGCTGGCGCCAGGTGTGCGCCCGCTCAAGCCCGTCACCTCGACGCTGCACTTGCGCGTGCAGGGCCGTTGGATCAATCAAACGCTGGGAGCGGGTGCACTGCTCTTCGTGAGCAACGAAGGCGACAGCCACCTCAACCCCTTTGTGAGTTGGAGCCCAGCCGATGGCTGGACATTCGAGGGAGGGGCCAACGTGTTCAACGGCAAGCCCGACACCCGCTATGGCGCATTCAAGGACGACTCCAACGTGTACGTCCTGGGGCGCTTTTCATTCTGAAAGAAGAGAGAGACACATGAAGCAACTATTCATCTTCAACGACGCCCCCTATGGCAGCGAGCGCACCTACAACGGCCTTCGTCTCGCAGGCTCGCTCGCCAAGCGCGAGGGTGAGCAGGTTCGCGTTTTCCTGATGGGCGACAGCGCCTTGTGCGCCAAGTCGCAACAAAAGGTGCCCCAGGGCTACTACAAGGTCGAAGACATGCTCGGCATGGTCACACGCCGCGATGGCGAAGTGGGCGTGTGCGGTACCTGCATGGACGCGCGTGGCATGGCCGAGACCGAGCTGTCTGAGGGTACCCACCGCGGAACCATGGACGAACTGACCACATGGACCCAGTGGGCTGACAAGGTCATCGTTTTCTAACGCACAAAACATCCTTGGAGGGAGTTTCATGAACAACACACAAGCGGCCAAACCCAAGTGGGGCATGGCCATCGACGCTGAACGTTGCATTGGCTGCCACGCATGCTCGGTGGCGTGCAAGGTCGAGAACTCCGTGTCGCTCGGAAACTTCCGGACCAAGGTCTATTACTACGACCATGTCGGCAAGAACGCTGTCGGGAAGCCTGCCTTCAAGCGCGCGTTTCTGCCCACCTTGTGCATGCACTGCGAGGACGCTCCCTGCCTCAAGGCCTGCCCCACCACGTCGATCTCGCGGGGCGCAGATGGTGTGGTGCGCATTGACACCACCACGTGCGACAACTCCAAGGATTGCATCTCGGCCTGCCCTTACGGCGCGATTCACACCGACCCGGTGGCCGAAGTGGCGGACAAATGCGA
Source organism: Rhizobacter sp. (assembly GCF_018780185.1). Lineage (GTDB taxonomy): Bacteria > Pseudomonadota > Gammaproteobacteria > Burkholderiales > Burkholderiaceae_C > Rhizobacter. The sequence continues at coordinate 39,003 of NZ_JADMJX010000109.1, read as the reverse complement.
CTGGTGCAGCCACCGTTTGGAGGTGGGCATGCAGCCCGCCTGCGTGGAGGTCTGCCCCGCCGAGGTGTTCTCGTTCGGAGACCTCAACGACCCTCAGAGCAAGGTGAGCCTGATGCAAGCGCGCCGCGGGAACGAGCTGACGGTGCTCAAGCCCGCAGAAGGCACCAAGCCCTCGGTGAAGTACCGCGGCATCGGCAGCGTCGTCCCCCGTGAGATGGAGAACAAGCTGCCGAAGGGCCGCAACCACGACCCGTTCACGTATGAGATCGACACCTGGTCGCAGCTCAAATCGGACTACGGCACCGGCAAGGGGGAAGCGTGATGGAGTCCAACATGCAACGCCGGGAGTTCGTCAAGAGTGGCATCAGCGCATTGGCCACACTGGCCGTGGGCGAGACCATCCTTCTGAGCCCGCAACCCGCGTCTGCGGCCACCGCAGCCCTGGAGCCACTCAGCTACAAGCTCAACGCCGGCGGCAACCCCCGCAAGGCGCGCACCGACTACCGAACCGCCAAGGTGGTCAAGAGTGTGTGCCTCAACTGCTCGACCGTGTGTGGCATCGAAGGCTTCGTGGTCGACAACAAGGTCGTGAAGATCCGGGGCAATCCGCTGGATCCCAATGTGGCCAGCTTCATGACCTGCGCCAAAGGACAAAGCGGCCCGACGATCAACTCGTATCCCGAGCGCCTGCTGTTTCCGCTGAAACGCGTGGGGGCTCGCGGCGAAGGCTTGTGGAAGCGCATCACCTGGGACGAGGCGTACGCCGACATGGCCAAGCGCATCCAGAAGTGCATCGATGACGGGCACCCGGAGCGGGTTGCCATCCACCAGGGCCGGTCACGCTACGAGGCTGAGTTCAACCGTTTCCTGGACGCGATCGGTTCGCCGGTTCTGCTGAACCACCGCTCCATCTGCTCATCGAACAAGCGGGCGGCCAACTACGTGAGTTTGGGCGACACCGACTGGGAGTCGATCGACGCCGAGCGCTGCCGCTATTTCCTCAACTTCGGCTCCAACTTCTACGAAGCCCACCAGGGTGGCTTGCACTTTGTGCGGCGCGTGATCAAGGCGCGCTTCGACCACGGCGCCAAGCTTGTGACCTTCGACGTGCGCATGTCGAACACGGCCGGCCGCAGCGACGAATGGTTCAAGCCGTTCCCTGGCACTGAAGGCGCCATTGCCCTGGCAATGGGCCATGTGATCATGCGCGAGAACCTGCACGACCGGCGTTTCATGGCCGACTTCGTGCAACCTGGAGAGGCGAAGGTGCGTGAATGGCTTGCGCCTTGCACCCCCGCGTGGGCTGAAACGCTCAGCGGTGTGCCGGCGGCAGACATCGAACGCCTGGCGGTCGAGTTCGCCAAGGCCGCACCCACCGCTGCAGCCTTCACCAACCGCGGCACCGGCGCCCACTACAACGGTTTCAACGCCGAGCGCGCTGTGGTGATGCTCAACGCCTTGGTCGGTTCAGTCGGCAGAGTGGGTGGCTATTGTTATGGCCTGGAAGAGAAGCTGACGCAGCAGCGCTACCCGCAGCCGCTGCCCTTGCCACCCAAACCGAAGGTGCGCACCGACCTGGAAGACCCACCCGAGTGGCCGCTGGCCAACCGCTGGCAGAAGATGAAGGTCGGGCAGGTGGTGTACGACTTTCTCGCGGAGGATCGCGCCAAGATCGAGGTCTACCTCAGCTACACCATCGTGTCTCCGATGACTTGGCCGGAGGGGCGCTCGAAGACGGTGGATGTGCTCAAGAGCGAGAAGCTCATCCCGTTCCACGCCTGCTCGGACATCATCTACTCCGAGATGGCGCACTACGCCGATCTCATCTTGCCCGATGCCACCTACCTGGAACGCTGGGGCATGGACATCCGCAACAACCTTGAACTGCAGCACTACGTGTCGCTGCGCCAGCCGATGGTGCAGCCACCGGGTGAAGCGGTCAGTTTCCCTGAGGTGTTGATCAACATCGGCAAACGGCTCGGCCCGAACCAGGCCAAATACTTTGCCTATGGCGACCACGAAGCCTTCGTGCGCGAACAGTGCTCCAAGGTACCCACCAAGGGGCCGGACGGCATGGAGTTCAAGTCGGGCTTCGACTACATGAAGCACTATGGGGTGTACGTCGACACGTCCAAGCCCAAGGCGTATGAGGTGTACCAGCGGGTGCTGCGCCCCGACCAGCTTGAAGGCTCGCGTGTTGACGAGGCCACCGGACGCATCATCAAGGCCGATGCGAGCGGCAAGGAGCGCTCAATCGGCCTCATGGTTCGAGGTGAAGCCAAGCGAGGGTTCGCCACGCCTTCGCGCAAGTTCGAGATCTATGCGCCCGAGGTGGAGCTGATCGCCGGCAAGTTGGGCATCAAAGACGATGGGCTGCCCTCATTCGCGCAAGTGCCGTGGCATGTCGGCCTGGCCGATGACCGATTCATCCTCACGACCTTCAAGTGGAACGTGCACACGCAAGGCCGCACGGCCTCGCAGAAGTACCTGTCGGAGATCGTGCACGACAACCCGATGTGGATTCACCCCGACGTGGCACGGCGGCTCAAGGTGGTCAACGGGGACTGGGTGGAGCTGACCACGTACAGGCCCAAGTCCGGTGCCTTGGGTGACAAGGCATTCCGCTCCTCCGAGCAAGAGAAGATCGTCGGCAGTGGCAGGGTTCGGGTGTTCGTGACGGAGGGCATTCACCCGCGCGTGGTCGCCGTCTCGAACTCGCTGGGGTGGGAGTTCGGTGGGCGAGCCTCCGAAGGACGCAAGGGAAAGCGCTCCGACGCGCTCGTGGCGTCGGGTCATCGCGAGACAGCCAAAGGCATGGGGCCGGCGCCGCGATTCGACGACCTTGAGAGCGGCGTGTGGTGGGACAAGCGCGCCGGTGGCCGAGGCAATGGCGTGAACATCAACGCCATCTTGCCCATCAACCCGTCACCCATGGTCGGCATGCAGTCCTGGTACGACACCGTTTGCAGCATCAAGAAAGTGGAAGGGAAAGCGTGATGAAGAACACTGTTCAGACTTTGAAGCGCATCGCCGTGTGCGTGGTGGTGGCCACCATCGGCGTCACGGCGACCGCGTCGCCGCAGGTGCTGGCGCCTGAGAAAGCGATCCGCGCCCGTCAGGCAGCCTATTTCCTGATGGGGATGCAGATGGCGCGCATCAACGCCACCGTCAAGGGCGACGTGCCCTTCGACAAGTCGACCATGCAGATCAGCGTCGAGGCACTGGACCTCATCGGTCGCATGGTCACCGATAACTTTCCGCCCGGTTCTGACCAAGGAACGACCAAGGCCAAACCAGAGGTGTGGAAAGAAGCGCCTCGCTTCAAGCAGCTGGCGCTCGAATCGCAATCAGAGGCCGCGAAGCTCAAGGCCGCCGTGCACGCAGGTGACATGAGCACGATCAAGGCCGCCTATGGCGCGACCAGCAAATCGTGCAAGGCCTGCCATGACACTTTCAAGGCGCAGTAAGAAATCAATGGAATCAGACTCATGAAACATGCCCGCGTTCTGATCCTCGGCTCCGGCCCTGCCGGCTACACCGCAGCGGTCTACGCAGCACGCGCCAATCTTGCCCCCGTGCTGATCACCGGCATTGCCCAAGGTGGCCAGCTCATGACGACCACGGAAGTTGACAACTGGCCGGCCGATGTGGACGGGGTGCAAGGCCCGGAGCTGATGCAGCGCTTCGAGGCCCACGCCAAGCGCTTTGGTACAGAGGTGATCTTCGATCACATCAATGCGGTGGATCTTTCAACGCGCCCGTTCGTGCTGCAAGGCGATGGCGGCCAGTACACCTGCGACGCGCTCATCCTGGCCACGGGTGCGTCGGCCAAGTACCTGGGTTTGCCTTCAGAAGAAGCGTTCAAAGGGCGCGGCGTCAGCGCCTGCGCCACCTGCGATGGCTTCTTCTACCGCAACCAGGAGGTTGCCGTCATCGGTGGTGGCAACACCGCGGTGGAAGAGGCCCTGTACCTCTCCAACATCGCGAGCAAGGTGCACCTCGTTCACCGGCGCGACAAGTTCAGGGCCGAACCGATCATGGTCGACAAGCTGATGGAGAAGGTTGGCACCGGCGGGATCGTTCTCCATCTGTTCCAGGCAGTTGATGAGGTGCTGGGCGGGCAGGGCGGCATGAACGCCCTACGCCTGAGGAGTGTTCAAGACAACAGCACCCAAGACTTGCCGGTGAGCGGCTGTTTTATCGCCATCGGCCACCAGCCGAACACCGACCTGTTCAAAGGCCAGCTGGAGATGCGTCACGGCTACCTGCTGACGAAATCTGGCTTGGATGGGTTCGCCACGATGACCAGCATGCCTGGCGTGTTTGCTGCCGGCGACGTGCAGGACCACGTGTACCGTCAGGCGATCACAAGCGCCGGCACTGGGTGCATGGCCGCCTTGGACGCACAACGATTTCTGGAGCAGCAATGATTTATCTCGACTACAACGCCACGACCTCGGTTCACCCCGAGGTGCGACGCACGATCAACGAGTTCCTGGACGTGGAATACGGCAACCCGTCGTCGTCCCACGCGAAAGGCCGAGCCGCCAAGGCGGCGGTGGATACCGCGCGCGCTGCAGTCGCGCTGGCCATTGGGGCTGCGGCGCCGGACGAGATCGTGTTCACTGGAAGCGCCACCGAGTCGAACAACCTGGCGGTGCTGGGTGCGTGCCTGGCGGGTGCCGCTGAGCGGCGGCACCTCATCATCAGCGCGGTAGAACACCCTGCGGTGGTCGAGCCGGCACTGGAACTTCAGCGCCAAGGCTGGACGCTGTCCATCGCTCCGGTCGATCGAGACGGGCGAGTGGACCTGTCGGCACTGAGCCAGCTGCTTGAAAAAGCCCGACCCACACTGGTCAGCGTCATGCATGCCAACAACGAGCTGGGCACGCTTCAGCCCGTGGAGGAGATCGGGGCGCTGGTGAAGAGTCGCGGCGCGCTTTTCCACGTTGATGCGGCGCAGTCGATGGGCAAGGTGAATGTCGACGTCAATGCCATGGGAGCCGACCTGCTCACGATTGCCGGCCACAAGATGTATGCCCCGAAGGGCATCGGCGCGCTCTATGTGCGCCGTGGCACAACGTTGCGTGCCTTGCAGTACGGGGCTTCACAAGAGCGTGGCGTGCGCCCGGGCACCGAAAACGTTGCCTACATCGCAGGCCTCGGCGCGGCGGCTCGGATCGTCTCGCATGCCCATGCCGAGAGGCGGCAGATGGCCAGCCTGCGCGATGAGCTCCAGGCTCGCTTGTGCCGCGGCATTCCAGGTTTGACGGTGAACGGCTCGTCAACCCACCGCTTGCCCAACACCTTGCATGTGTCGCTGCCTGTGGGCTCGGCGCGCGCCATCGTTGCCATGCTGGCCAATGAGGTGGCCCTGTCGCCCGGAGCTGCGTGCCACGCGGATCACCCCGATGAACCATCGGGTGTCATGAAGGCCATCGGTGCGACGGGGCAGCAAGCCAATGGCGCCTTGCGTCTGAGCCTGGGGTATGACACCACGGCCGCCGAGATTGAGACGGCGGCACAGCTGATCGTTGCCGCCTTCAATCGCCACTCGGCAGAGTTCGAAGCCGTCGGTCATTGGGAAATCTGACGCCCACCCGGAGGATTGATTGATGAGAAAAGCACAGTTTCAGTGGACGCTGGTCTTGGCGAGCCTTGTGACCGCCGGCACGGCCATCGCCGATGACGCCAAGAGCCTGAACCGCCGATCCCTGGCCGCCACCTGCGCCAATTGCCATGGCACCGATGGTCGTCCGCCACAAGGGTCGTCATTCGCACCACTGGCTGGCATGCCCACCGTGCTGTTCACGAGCCGCATGCACGGCTTCAAGACCGGAGCGCAAAACGCCACCGTCATGCACCAGATCGCCAAGGGCTTCAGCGACGCCCAGATCGAACAGATGGCCATCTTCTTCGCCGCCCAGCCACGGCCGTGAAGGCATTGGAGACAACACGCATGAAAAGAAGAGAAATTCTCCAGCTCGGTGGTGTCTCGGCGCTGCTGGGGCTCGCCGGGTGTGCCGGCATTGAACCCGGGGGCGCAAGCAAGGCAAAAGTGCTGGTGGTAGGCGGTGGGTTTGGTGGTGCGACCGCGGCTCGCTACGTGCGTTTGCTGTCCAACCACCAGATCGACGTGACCCTGGTCGAGCCACAAAGCGCCTTTGTGAGCTGCGCCATGAGCAACCTCGTCGTTGGCGGCAGCCGCCAGCTGGCTGAGGTCACGATGCCTTATGACGGGCTGGCGTCACGGCACGGTGTGCGTGTGGTTCGAGACCGTGTTTCAAGCATCGACACGCAGAAGAAGGTGGCAACCCTGGCCACTGGCGCGACGATCGCCTACGACAAGCTGGTGTTGAGCCCTGGTGTGGACATGCTGCTCGACAGCGTGGAAGGCCTTTCGGCCGCACATGCCTCCGGGCAAGTGGTGCACGCCTGGAAAGCCGGCGCTGAAACGCAGGCCCTGCGCCGCCAGCTGGAAGCCATGCCCGATGGCGCGGTGTTCGCCATCAGCGCGCCAGAGATGCCTTACCGCTGCCCACCGGCACCCTACGAGCGAGCCTGCCTCGTGGCCGAGTACATGCGCAGCCACAAACCCAGGTCAAAGGTTCTGCTTCTCGACGCCAACCGCGACGTGGTGGCCAAGGGGCCGCTGTTCAAGAAAGTGTGGGCGGAACAGTATGCAGGCCTGATCGAGTACCGGCCGCAGCATCGGGTCGTTGGCGTCGACACCGGCGCCGGCTTGATCAAGATCGATGGGCAAAGCGACGTGCGGGCCGCTGTGATGAATGTGGTGCCCGCCATGCGCGCCGGGCAGATCGCGGTCTCCACCGGCCTCGTGGCACCGGGCAGCCGCTGGTGTCCGGTGAACCTGCAAAGCTTCGAGTCGACACTGGCCAAAGATGTGCATGTGATCGGTGACGCCGTGCAATCGCCGCCGGGCATGCCCAAAAGCGGGCACATGGCCAACAACCAGGCCAAGGTGGCTGCTGCGGCCATCGTCGCTGAGCTGAGTGGCTTGGAGCTGAACCCGTCGCCCATTCTGATGAACGCCTGCTACAGCTGGGTCAGCACCAAGTCGTCCATCCATTTGGCGGGGCTCTACGAGTACATCGCCGCCGAGAAAACCTACAAGCCGGTGGCAGGTGCCGGTGGTGTGTCGGCGGCGCCCAACGAAGTGGAGGGCGGTTTCGCCTGGGACTGGGCTCGCTCGACCTGGGCCGACACGCTCGCATGATGTCCGAGGAAGACCTGCCGCCGATTCTGCGCAACAAGCATTTCCAGTCGGAGTCGGCGTTCGCGCCGGAGAGCCTGCTCCGTGAGGCTCGTCGGCAAAAAAAAATGACCGACAAGGCAACACCGGCCATCTGCGTGCTGGACCCCGACGGCGACCTCGTCCGTCGTTTGAAACTCGATGGCCGAGGCAGAACTGACCCCGACTGGGCCTGCTATCACACCGAACTGCATCGGTTCGAAGAGTCAGGCATTGAGTTTGGCGTGGTGCCTTGCGCTGTTGGTGCGTCGTTTGCAGTGTTGGTGGCCGAAGAACTGTTTGCCTCGGGCTGCAAGTTGCTCATCAGCATCACATCAGCCGGCCAACTTCAGGTGCTGCAACCGCCTCCATACTTTGTGCTGATCGAGCGTGCTCTGCGCGACGAAGGAACGAGTTACCACTATCTGGCACCCTCTGAGTTCAGCCACGCGGGCGCAGAGACACTTGCACGTGTGGCCGATGCATTCAACTCACTGGCCGTGCCGGTTTACAGCGGCGCCGTGTGGACGACCGACGCGCCGTTTCGTGAAACCGAAGAGGCCATCGCCGCTGCCAGAGCACAAGGGCTGCTGGCGGTGGAGATGGAGGCCGCGGCGCTCTACGCGTTCGCTCAGGCGCGAGACAAGCCCGTGCTGTGCTTTGCGCACGTCACCAACCAGATGGGCAGCATCGAGGGTGACTTTGAGAAGGGCGAAGCAGATGGCGCTGTTGACGCACTGGCTTTGCTCGTTCTCACGGCTCGCCGGTTCAGCGATGCAGGCAACACTCAGCCTGCTTTGCCAAAACAGTCGTAACGCCATCAAGATGCGGCCGGGGTGGCACCGCGTTGTTGCCGGAATGACGTGGGCGTGATGCCGTGGCGCTCGCGAAACGCCCGGTTGAACGGGCCGATCGAGCCAAACCCTGCTTCCAGGGCCAACGTCAGCAGCGGGCGCCGGTCAAATGCCGGATCGACCATCTTCTGTTCGACCTCGTCCAGGCGGTAGTGATTGATGAACGCCGGGAAATTGCGAAACCCCAGGCGATGGTTGATGACTTCGCGCAGGCGGTATTCGGGCATGGCGAGCAGGTGCGCGAGCCCCTTGAGCGAGAGCTCTGCATCGCGGTAGACATGATCGACCGTCATCGCAGCCAGCAGCCTGTCGACCAGTGGGTTCGTGCCGCAGTCACCTGGCGATTGGCTCGGAGCGCTTGGCACTTCTTCTTTGCTCGTCGCCTTTGGCGGCTCATCCCCCAGCAGCGTTTGAAGTGCAACGGCATCGACCTGGACAAAAAACGCCAAGGCGACGCCGAGAGCCAGCGCAATGGCCCCCTGGTTCAGTGCATCGAGCCAACTGGGAGGTGGTGAGTCGCCAAGCGCAAGTTCGACAGCCAGGATCACCAGGCCATGAAGACCGGCATAAGCCAACAACCAGCCACGAGCTGCCCGCCGACCATCCACCAGGTCGTCACTGCGGGTGGCCCAGATGCGCCACAAGGCCACCAGCACAAAGGCGGCGGCGGTTGCTTTTTGCATGGAAGTTGACACCCCGCCTGCGGTCAGCCCGCTGATCAGCAGGACAACCAGGCCAGCCCAGGCAAGCCAAGGTAGATCGGTGCGGTCTTCGAATGCGTTGTGCACCAACCACCACAGCGCCACCGGGAACAACAACGCCCCCACATGCACGATGAGCAGGGCTGGCAGGGCCAAGCCCGCGCTCTCGGGGGCTGATCTGATGAGGTAACCCACCAAGCACAACAGCATCGGCAGCATCGCCGCGCGAGCCTTGCGCGTCGAACCGGCGACCGTGACTGCCAGCACCAGGGCGAAGCTGACAGCGACCGCACGCAGAAGAAGGGGAACAGAGTCGGGCATGGGTGAAGCGTCCACCAAATGGAGCCACAAGTCTTGCCGAATCATGCAAGACCGTGCCGATTCCATCAATCGACCAGACCTGGCCAGCAAACGGCGAGACAACAAAGTAGGGCCGGCCTACCTTGAGGGCTCCATTCACGTCAGGAGTTCTCGCCATGCCAGCCGATCCGTGTCTGATGCAGCTCGCCCTCGCGGCGTGGCCCGCCATTTGGGTGGGTGACCTGCTTCGTTACCTGATACCCGCTGGCGTGGTTGCGCTGGCGCTCAGCCTCCTGCCATCCGACTGGGTGACTCCACGCCGTGTCCAGCTGCGACGCCCCGCGGCCGGGCAAAGGCGTCGCGAGATTTTGTTCTCGATGCTGACGGTGTTGGTGTTTTCAGCCAACGGCGCGTTGATTTTCTTGGGCGTTCAGACGGGGGTTCTGCAGTTGTACACAGCGCTGGATGAGTTCGGCTGGTTCTATCTGGCAGCCAGCCTGATCTTGCTGGTGATCGCACACGACACCTGGTTTTACTGGACGCACCGCCTGTTCCATCAGCCATGGGTGTTCCGCTGGACACACCTGAGGCACCACCGCTCTGTCGCCCCCACCCCCTGGGCGGCCTATAGCTTCGCTCCCACTGAGGCGGCGCTGCACGCGATCTTCCTGACTCTCATGCTGTTGGTCGTTCCACTGCACCCGCTCGTGATCTTCGTTTTCTTGGTGCACATGATCGTTCGCAACGTCTTGGGCCATGCCGGCGTCGAACTCATGCCACGCTCATGGCTGGCCGGTTGGTGGGGCAGATGGCTGACCACAACGCTCCACCACGACATGCATCACGCGCAGGGGCGCTACAACTACGGGCTCTACTTCACCTGGTGGGATCGCATCGGCCGCACCGAGCACCCCGACTATCGGCAGCAGCTCGGCAAGTTGATTCAGCGCTTGGGCGAGGGCAGTCGGATGACCCTGCCGCAAGATTGCTAGGGCTTGATCGCGCAAGAGCGAAACCCGGCGAACACGTCATGCCGATCCGCCTTGAAGAAATTGCGATAGCTGGGATGCTTCATGTGCGGTGCGGTAGCGAACGACCCGCCCCGCAGCACGGGGCGGCCATCGAACCAAGGTTGTGAGTAGTCGCGGTAGGGGTGGGGCGTGAAGCCGGCATACGGTGCGAACGGGCTGGCCGTCCATTCCCAGACTTGACCCCACTCGAAGGGCTCAGGTTGTTCAGCGGCGAGCCGTGCAGCGGTTTCCCATTCGGCCTCGGTTGGGAGTCGGCGACCAGCCCATTTGCACCAAGCCTCGGCCTCGTAGGCGCTCAGATGCAGTGCTGGAGCGGCGAAGTCGAGTTCCACCCACTCGCCAGAACGCCGCTGCTGCCATCCATGGGAACCTGACCGGAGATGCCGTGGTTGGCTCAGGTTCTGGGCCTCACGCCAAGACCAGCCGGCATCGCTCCACAAGGCCCTGGCGCTGTAGCCCCCGTCCTCTGCAAACGGCAAGAACCGCTCCCACGAAACTGGTGCCCGATCGATGGAGAACGCGTCGAGAACGGCGTTATGGGCATTCAGCTCGTTGTCGAATGCAAAGCCAGCCCCTTGGACACCCAGCGTTCGAACGCCTGACGGGATCCGCCACTCGCCCGTCGCGGTTGTGGCCTTCGGCGCACGGGCCAGCATGGCTGGGCCCAGATCGATGCCAAGTTGTTGCGCCATGAAGTGCCAAGCCTCGCAGTGCATGTTTTCATGGAAGAGGGCCAACCGAAAGAAGTACAGATCGTCGTCAGTCTCCCCACTCTGATGCAACAGCTGGAGCGTGGCCTCGCGTACTCGAGACAGGTACTCGCGCGTTGCACCTGGGCTGGGCAGCTCCAGTGACCAGCGTTGAGCGTGCGGAACGTTCGATGAGTCATAGAGCTTGTCAGCGGCGGGCAGCGCTGATGGAGGGCGTTCACCTGTAATGTCACTGCGCGTGCCGGCGCAACGACCTGGGTTGCGGGACAACCAGTACTCTTCGAACCAGCCGATGTGACCGAGCTCCCACAGCGGAAGATTGAGAACAGGATCGAAGGCGATGCGCAACCCGTCGGACCCAAGCGCATGTTCGAAGCCATCGAACAAGTGCAGGAGCCTCGATCGACCCGATGTGAGTGCAGCTTCCAGTTCGCTCGATCCGGCGTGGCGCAGATTCACAACGCGCGGTGAATCAAGCGCCGATACTGAGTCGACTGCCGGTATAACTCTGTCCATGCCTCGCCCCTTGGTCTGCATCGTCACGCCTGCGCTCGCCGGCGCCAACAATGGCAACTGGCAGACCGCCAAGCGATGGTCACAAATGCTGCGAACCCATTATCGAGTGGAGTTGCTCGATCGCTGGCAGGGTGAACCATCCGATGTTTTGGTGGCCTTGCATGCGCGCAGGTCCTCGGAGTCGATTGCCCGATGGTCACGTGACAAGCCTCGATCCCCATTGGCAGTTGTGCTCACAGGCACCGATCTCTATCGCGACATTCATGTCGATCCGGGCGCCCAGCGCTCTCTCGAATTGGCGGATCGACTGATCGTATTGCACGAACTTGCCGTCGCCGACTTACCAGTACAACACCAGGCCAAGGCCGTGGCTTGCCTGCAGTCGACCTCAACCAGATTGGAGTTGGTCAAAACCAGACAGCACCTGCGCTGCATCATGGTCGGCCACTTGCGGGAGGAAAAAGCCCCGCAGACTTACTTCGCGGCGGCGCGAAAGCTTGTGCATCGAAGTGACATCCTGTTTGACCACATCGGGGAAGCTCTGGATCCGACGCTCGGCGAGAAAGCTCGGAAGCTCGCACATGAATGCCCGCGCTACCGATGGTTGGGTGCACTCCCTCATGAGACGACGCGGGGCCGCATCCAGAGTGCCCATGTTCTGGTGCACACAAGTCGAATCGAGGGCGGGGCGCACGTGGTGATGGAGGCCATTTGCAGCGGCACGCCGGTGTTGGCAACGCGCATTGCCGGCAATGTCGGCATGCTCGGTGTCGACTACCAGGGGTACTTGGAACCGGCTGATGGTGATGGCCTTGCGATATTGATCGAACGCTGTCGTGACCAACCGGACTTCCTGCGGGAACTCCGCGACCAATGCGCTGCGCGTGCCCCGTTGTTTGAGCCCGCACGTGAGCGCACCAAACTACTCGCTGTTTTACGCGATTTGCTGGGTACCGATACGTCCGCAAGGTGTCAATGAGCGCCCGCCCCAGGGGCAACCTGGTGGCCTGGCCAAGGTGTGGAAGAAGATTGGCCACGTCCCCGCGGGCATCGCGGCTGCGCTGCAGCCCGCGCGGGACGTCTCATCCACCGTGGTGGCCGACGGCGAGGTCAGCCAACTCGTTTGCGCCCGTGCGCTCAGCACAGGCGCGATCCCTTGGGCAGGCGTGAAGCCAGCCAGTCGTGCACGTCGGCACGGATGTGCCTGCCTTCCAGCAGAAAGCCTTCGAAGCGGCTCGGCACATACGGCAGGTAGACGAGCGGCATGCCCGCTTCGTCCGGCGTGCGGTTGGCCTTGCGGCCGTTGCACCAACCGCAGGCCGTGACCAGGTTCATCCAGCTCCACAGGCCACCGCGCGACTCGGGCACGATGTGCTCGCACTGCAACTCGCGCTCTGAAAAGCGCTCAGCGCAGTAGGCGCAGGTGAAGCGGTCGCGACGAAAGAGCTTGCCCTTGCTGAAAGAGGGCACCACGTCGAACAGGTTCACACGCGAGGCGCCCTGCAGCGCCACGATGGGATGGACCTCGATCACCGACTGGCGGCCGCGTGCCGCGTTGAAGCCACCGCGCAGCGTGGCCAGCGGGCCGTCGCCGTCGACCCATGCCACCGAGCCCGTGGCCATGTGCGTGGCCGCGTGCTCGAGCGAGATCCACGCCTGCGGCGTGCCCTGGATGTCGAGTTGCAGCACATGGCTGTGTGGGTGTGAGTGCATGGGTGGCCTCCTTGTCATGTCCGTAGGTAGGTGAATGCTGGTCCCCTCGGTCCGAGTTGAACGGACATGCCTTGCGGCCACGGCTTCTGAGACCGTTGCGTATTCCAGTTCCGCCACGAGGGGGTTGTTGATGAATGCATGCGCTTGGGGGTGACCGGCCGGAGTCGAACCGGCACGAGCGGGTTCACAGCCCACGGCTCTTCCATTGAGCTACGGCCACACCCAAGCGCACGCGACGACTCAGGTCAGCGTGATCCCGCGCGCCTTGGCCCAGCGCTCGGTCACGTTGCGCTCGTCCGCGAGTGCCGGGCGGTTGGCGAACCCGCGTACCTGAACCGCCCGGCATTGCGGGTCGACTTCAATGGTCAACAGGCGATCGATACCGTCCTTGGTGCATCGCCGCAGCGACCAGATCGATGCCTGCCCGGCAATGCACTTGCCCGCGTAGGTCGAGACGCAATGACGCATGGCCCGGCTTTCCAGCACCAGATCTTCAGCCTGCTTCAGTTGCCTGACCACGAAGCGCTCGCCCTTGGCCTTGGCTTCCTTGGACGAAGGCACCCACTCCCAATCTGCAAGCGGGGAACCGGACCACACCGCGTTTGCCGCCCACGCGTGTGCACCGTGCCCGTGAGCGCGGCGGCGCATCGCCTCGATGCGCTCGATGGCGGCGATGTCGTGGTGCCACTCGTGCATGCGGCGAGTGAGTGCAGGCAAGGTGCGGCCCTCGAGGCTGTAGTGGGGATCGTGCCGACGGCACTCGACCAGGTAGTCGCACAGATCGTCGATCGTTTCCACCGGTGCCGGGTTGGCACAGAAGAACCGCACCGCCCCACGCCAGAAGTCGATCTGGCCACGCGGCGTGCGAGCGATTTTCGAGCGCGCAATGCGCAGGGCCATGGTGGCATCGCTGGTGCAAGAGCGAGCGATGGCTTCCCAGAAAGCTTCATCGAAACCGAGGCCCGCCGGCGGGTTGAGGAAGGCATGCACTTCCTTGCGCGTCAACCAGGTGCTGGCGCCCGCCTTGTAGAGCGAACCACCGCGCGCCGCTGTGACATACCAGTGCCTGCGCAGCCGCACTTCGTCGGCGCTGAGTCCCGTGTCGTCGACCCAGATTCGCTCGAGCGTGTCGGGCACGGGATACAACGCGAAGAGGTAGCGCGCCGCGGCGAGGCGCAGGCGCGCGGCATCACGCGTCTTCATCTGCGGTTGCCAGGCCTGCGGATCTCGCACCACTTCGCCGGAGAAGCCGCGTTCGGCCTCTTCGATCGCCTTGCTGAAGTCCGGCGGGCGCCGCGGGCGGCGCATCACGCGGCGAAGCGCGGCGTCGCAGAGTTCAATTCGTTTGCGCTCGGCGTCCAGCCTGCGCTGGATCGTCGAGAGTTTCATGATTGATTGATTGAAAGAGTTGAGGGAAATGGGTGGGAACGGTCTTGGTGGACTCGACGGTCCGATTCGAACGGACGGGGGCTTGCGCCACCTGATTTGCAATCAGGCGCCTTCGACCACTTGGCTACGTCGAGATGGGTTGGTACCTCGTGCACGACTCGAACGTGCGGCCTCCGGCTTCGTAGACCGGCGCTCTTGATCCAACTGAGCTAACGAGGTGTTGTCTGGCGCTCCGTGCGGGGTTCGAACCCGCGGCTTCCGGCTAGACAGGCCGGCACTCTTCCGCTGAGTTAACGAAGCAATGAATTCCATCCGGTCACGGGTTCCGGCGCCGCCCATTCGTTGCGGCCGATTTCCACCCTTGAAGCGCAAGCTCGACAAGGGCTCTTGTGCTGGCGTCGTGTGCGGGATTGCTCGGGCTTTCGCCCTCGGCCTTCGGCCCGCGCCAAGGCGCGTCCAACGCGCTCCGCGCGTTGAGCGAACACGCGTACGCGCAATGCTCTGAGTCGCCCATCAAGCCACGCCCAAGGATCTGGCTTTGCCAGTCCGATGGGTGGCGCCCCTTGGGGGCAGGAGCGAAGCGACTGGGGGGCAAACTCCTTCCACTTCGGCTGTGCCCCAACGCGAGCATCCCGTCGGATGTGGTGTCTCGCTGCACGTGACTCGGGCCCTTGAGTCGCGCACATCCCGAGCCGCCAACACCATGTCGCGCGGCATCGGAGTGAAAAGACACAGCCGAAGTGGAGCGGATGACGAGTCTCGAACTCGTGGCCTCGACCATGGCGTGGTCGCGCTCTTCCCACTGAGCTACATCCGCAAAAGGTGCAAGACAAACCATCGGCCAGTACCGAGTTCGTCTTGCGGCAAGTTGTTAAAGAGCGTCCACCGTTGCCGGTGGTGCGACCCATCGATCGCTGGCCTGCGCCGATGCGCAGGCCGGTTGAGGTCGGAAATGAAAAAGGCCCGGATCCTTGTCAGGAATCCGGGCCTCTGCGAACAGAGCTTGGAGGGTGCGCGCCAATCTATTCAGATTCGGCGCAGCCCTCTCCCGGATGCATCTGGTCCTCGGCCCGATCAAGCTGATAGCTCGTCGGCAGGCCCTGATGCCCAGCACTCGTGCAACCGCCGAACGATTTCATCGCTGACTCGATCAACGACACGGGCACGAACGCGACCAGACCCTTGCTGGGTCGGTTGCTTGTGACGATGTGCGCGGATTTCACGATGAAGCCTTCTGAAAAAAATGGTGCCCGTATGAGCAGAGGAGGCGGACTGTAAAGAGTCTTTACGGCATCGTCAACCCCCTGCGACGATGTTGTTCGAGTCCGTTGCAAGGAGCGCTCAAGCAGTGGCCACCTTTCCGGCCGACTTATTGCTGAGAGCAGGCGACTGGTTCAACCAGGGCCCAGGTCTGTCCGCGCACGCCCGACGTCGACTGAATCACCTTGGCGCAGGCGTTTTCGGCCAACAGGCCGAGCACGGGGTTGCTGTTCTCGGTTGTGTTGCTCGTGTTCGTGCGCAGGTAAACCCACCAGCGTGCCTGCACCACTGTGCCTGCGGCGATCCCGTCCTCGGGTGTGGTTGCGCTGGGCGGCACCTTGAAATTGCGAAACGACTTCGCGGCTGCATCGAAGCTACCGATGGAGACGAAGGCTGCGCTTCTCCCAGTGCAGGCTGAATTGCGCGTTTTGCAGGTCGACTTGCTTCTGCTGGGTATCGAGGTGATCCTTCTGAATGCCAAAGAACAGGAATGCCAGGACGGCCAAGACGACTTTTTGCCGCCAGGTCCAGGAGTTCCAGATAGGCCTTGATCTTGTCCATGAATACACCCTTTCCAACGGAGATCAACGTCATGTCCTGGGACGCTGCGGTGGCGACAAGGGAGTTTGGTCAGGCGGAGCGAGGTCGCCATCCTCTCGTTTCGGGATGGTGATATCCCGCAGCAGACGCCACCACACTCGCGCGTCGCGGGTCCACGGACCCCGAAGGTCGGGGGTGTCGACCTCGGGGTTTGAGAGTGCCTCGGGTGGTAGATTGCGGGGCTTCCAAGAAGCCGTCACCGGCGTGTGCGCCGGCGAACGTGGGCTCAGTGGCCTTTTTGTACACGGGTGGGCATGTCCGCGACTCTCTCAACCAGCAACACCGGCCGATCGGCGAGCGCTGACGTGGTGCGTCATGCGCTGGCTGTTGCATCCCTGCTTTTTGCGGGCGGCGCACAGGCGCAAACCCCGGCATGCGATCAGCTGAAGAACACCCTGGGTGCGCGCATCGACCCCAGCATCCGCGGCTTCACGCTGGAGACCGTGCGTGCCGATGCGCCCGTACCGCCGGGTGCGAAGGTGATCGGCACCTGCGAGGTCAACGCCTACAAGATCTTGTTCCGGCGCGGTGGTGACACGCGGCCGGTCCCTTTTGGTGGCGGCGCGTCGACACCCGCACCTGCACCGGCGCCCAAGCCGGCGCCAGCCCCAGTGGCACCACCGCCGCCCCCCGCGCCAGCGCCAGTGGTCAAACAAATCCCGACGCCCGCGTCGTCGCCCAGCGTTGCGGCGCCACCGGCACCGAAGCCAGAGCCCGAGAAGGTGAGCGTCAGTGAGGCGCCGGCCCCACGCTCGATCGCGCCGGTCGTTGCCGAGCCTCCTGCGCCAGCGCAGGTCGACACAGCGCCTTCGTCCCCACGCAGCGGCTTCTTCGCACGCCACTGGCAATGGGTGGCGCCACTGGTCTCGGTGCCACTGCTGATCTGGGGCTGGCTCTGGTACGTGCGCCGCAGAGACTACGACGAGGCTGGTCTGCCGCGAGGCCCCAGGCTCTGAGCCGAACCTTCGCCAACTGACAGCTCTAGGGTGCGGTCGCGTGGCGACCAGGCTGTCGACGGCTCTTTCTCGAACAGCGCACAGACGTATGCACCCAGGTCCACGCCGAGATGGGTCTGGGCCGCCGTGGCGCCAGCATCTGCACGGGTTGCGTTCAGTACGAAGTTTTCGAACTGCCCCCATGTCCTTGCCATCTGCTCCACCATCAACCGGGCGAGGTCGTAGGAGAGCGTATTTCCTTCGTCCGGTCGTGAGAAAGATTCACCCGACCAGAATTGCTGGATCTCCGCCTCGCCCCAGAAGCGCCGATGTTGGGCATGCAACTGGTGCGGTGTGTGCAGCCCGCGTGTTGCCCCAGCGATCTTGTGCTCGGTGTTGACGGCGAGACCTTCGTCCAGCCACAGCGGCAGTTGCAGGTGATGCACGGCGCTGTGCGTCAACTCATGGGCAATCACCGGCTCGATCGCGGTCAGGTCGGCACGCCTCACGACAAAGTGCGGGCAGCCAGCGTTGATGAACATGCCGCCGCTGAACGCGAACTCCCCTTCGGCGGGATAGTAGACGCCGACGTAGTGGTAGTACCAATCTTCGTCGTCGACCACCAGGACGATGCTTTTCTGATCGAGCGGGAATTGCGCCAGCTTGCCCAGTACGCGGGTCACTCCCTTGCGCGCCTTGCTCACGTAGTTGGCGGTTGCCGTTGCCACGGTGCCCTCCAATGACGACAGCACGAACGCGTCGTCTGACTCCTGCAGCGAGAAGTGCGGCCCGAGCACCTCGCGCATATGCAAGAGCCAGGCGCGCACACTGAGCTGCCGGGCCTGCTGGCGGGCGGCGGGGTCTTCGATGGCCGCGAGCCAGTCTTCCACGGCGGCCCAGTCCATCAAGGGGAAGCCATTGGCCGACTCCATGTGTGAGGCCAGAACCAGTGGCGCCACACCCGGTGCCGACAACTCTTGCGGCGGTGGCTCGGCGAGTGTGTCGGTCGCCGGGGCAACCGGCTCATCTTGCTGTTCGTAAGGGCGCACCTGGCCGTGCACCATCAGCGCGCCAATGAAGGGGGCGATCCAGACCATGGTGATGTAGAGCCCCTTCTTCTCCAGCTGTTCGCCGGCCAGAAGAATTCGCCGGGTCATCCAGATGTTCAGTGCAAGCAGGCAAGCGAGTACGAAGAGGGCAGGCATGTGTGCGGCAGGGTGGGTGCGGCGCGGGCTGCGCCGCCAATCGCGCAGGATCGTACCCAACACTGCACGTCAGTTCAGGCCGAGACCGAGCCAGCTCATGGACTCGACGATCCGGTTCGAACGGATGCGGGCTTGCGCCGTCTGATTTGCAATCAGATGCCTTCGACCACTTGGCTACGTCGAGAAAGATTCCATCCGGTCACGGGTTCCGGCACCGCCCAATCGTTGCGGTCGATTTCCGCCCCTGAAGCGTGAGCTCCACGGGGGCTTCTGTTTTTCACTTCGGCTGTGCCCAAACGCGAGCCTCCCGTCGGAGGTGGTGTCTCGCTGCACGTGACCCTGGCCTTGGAGTCGCGCACATCCCGGGCCGCCAACACCATGTCGCGCAGCCCGGAGTGAAAAGACACAGCCGAAGTGAATCAGCTGAAAAATGAAGAAGGCCCGGGTCCTTGTCAGGAGCCGGGCCTCTGCGAACAGAGCGTGGAGGGTGCGCGTCTAGGCGCCGCCCTCTCCCGGGTGCATCGGGTCTTGCGCCTCACCCACGAACGCAACCAGCCCCTGGAGAGGGCGGCAACCGGGGGTGATGGGCGTGGTGTTCACGATGAATCTCTTGGTTGAATCGGTGGTGCTCAGAAGAGCAGAGGACGCGGACTGTAAAGAGTCTTTACGACATCGTCAACCCCCTGCGACAATGCCGTTTGAACTCGTTCCAGACTGCACACACCACGTGCCCAACATCACACTCAACCGAAGATTGAACGCGCTGGCCTTGTTTCAGGCGTATGCCGAAAAGGCGCTCGCCTCGGGCGTGGCGCCCAAGGGGCTGGAGCAGGCGTTTGCCGCCACGCTGCAGATCTCGCCCAGCATGTGGAGCCAGATCAAGTCGTCACGGCCGATCGGCGACAAGCTCGCGCGGCAGATCGAGGCGCTGTGCGCCAAGCCCGCCGGCTGGCTTGACGAGCTGCGGGCCGACACCGCGCCCACACCAGCCGAATCGGCGTTTCTCGATCTGGCGCTGGCGGCCTGGCGGGCCACCAACGTGGCGGGCCGCAAGGCCTTGCGCGCGCAGCTGAAGGCGATTGCCGAGCCGCCCGCCGCGCCACGATGAGCCGGTTCAGGTGGCCTTCTTGAACTCCATGGTCCAGTTGGTTTCCCAGGTCTTGCCGTCATCGGGCGAGAAGGCCTGTTCCCAACGCGGGGTGCCGTCGGCTTTCACTTGCCACAGGAAGCGCACCACGATGGGCTTGCCCTGGTAGGTGTCTTTGGCGAAGAAGGTGCCCACGCCGTCGATGAACTCGCCGCGCATGGGCACGTCGAGCGTTCCCGGCTGGCGGCCGTCGAGCCACCAGATCGACCACTTGCGGCTGGCGGGGTCGAAGGTGCGCACCGTCAACGCGCAATACGGGTCGCCCGGGAGTTCGAGGTGGTTGTCGTCGCAGTTGCCCATGCCGCCCAGGATCTTGCGGGTGGAGGTGGTGCCGGCGAACGTGTCCCAATCGGTGCACCCGACCAGGCGCTCTTTCAGGCGGCGGTGTTCCACGCGCCAATCGCCGATGAAGAAGTCGAAATCGGAAGCTGCAGTCATTGGTTTTCTTTCTGAGGGGTTGTGCGAAACACGCTGGGGTCAGAACACGCGAATCGGGTAGTTGATCATCAATTGCACGTCATCGAATGATTTGCTGGGGTACTGCGTGTCGACGCGGGTGCGGTAGACATAGAAGGCGATCTTGGCGCCCTTGAACGAACCGTCTTGAACCACGTAGGCGGTTTTCACGGCCCACTCGCGGTGGCCGCCGCGCACGTATTCGCCGTTCTTCCAATACAGGGAGTGCAAGGGGTCGCTCGGGTCGGGGTGGGCGGCCGCTGAGGCCGAGCCGTCCACGCCGAAGCCGCGCACCGTCCACGCCATCACCGTCCAGCCCGGGATGCCGGCGCGGTTGCCGTCAAACATGTAGCGCAGCTGCAGCGAGCGTTCGTGGGGCGCGTTGTAGTCCACGCCCATGGCGTTGCTCAGGTAGATGCCGGCGGTCTCTTGGGTGTAGTCCATGAACTCGTCGCCGTCGATCACCTGGTAGCCGAGCAGCAGCGACGAGGCGCCCTTCTGGGCCTTCAGCGAGGCCGCGAACGCGTTGTTGTGCACGGCACCTGCACGCGCCGCGCCCGATGCGCGGGTAAGGTAGCTGTCGAACTGGGCGGTGAAGCTCAGGTCGTTTTCGAACTGCAGCTTCTTGCTGGCCGACACGTAGTACTGGTTCCACAGGTCGCGGTACTGGCTGCCGTAGAGCGCAAACGATGAGGTCTCGAGCTGCACCGCGGCGCCCGCGTAGCTGATGCGATCGAAGGGCAGGCCGGCATAGGCGGTGGAGAGCCCCCGCAGCCGGTCGTCGCCGCGCGGGATCACGCCGTCGAAGCTGCCGGCTGCGAGGGTGACGCCCTTCAGGTCACCGGAGACAAGCGACAGCCCGCGAAAGGTGGGCGGCAGCGCGCGGATGTCATACGGTTGCAGGTAGGGGTTGTTGACCATCTGCAGCCCGTACTTCAGCGTGGTGGCGCCCGCCTTGGCCTTGAGCGCGTATTCACCGAGGTAGCCCCAGGTGGTGTCGTGCAGGCCGCTGCCGTCTTCACGGTAGTGAACCATGTTGCGCGAGTCGCTGTCGCCGTCGAGCCGCAGCGCACCATACAGGCCGGCGTCGAAGCCGATGCCGGGGCCACCGGGCGTCGCCTCCAGGTAGTCGGACTGGAAAACCAGCCGGCCGCTCTGGACGGCGCCGTGCCGGCGCGCGCCGTTGACGATGCGCAGGTCTTCGACGTAGGTTCTGAGCAGCAGGTCGAGCCGCCCGGGGATGGCCGGGCGTGGCGCGGGCTCAGGGGGTGGCTCGGCCGCATGGGCAGAGGGTGAGGTCAGCGCGAGCAGGCAGCCGATGAGCGCCGCAGCAGCGGGTAGGGTGGGTTGCATCACTTCATTTGACCTCGGTGAATTCCATCAGCCAGTCGATCTCCCAGGTCTTGCCGCCGTCGTTGGAGAACTCTTGCTGAAAGCGCGGGTGCACCCAATCGCAAGTCCAGGTGTAGCGTACCTTCACCGGCTTGTTGTCGATCTCGTCGTCGCCGACGAAGACGCCCAGTCCTTGGTGGAACCGGCCATGCAAGGGGGGCGAGATGGACTTCGGGTCGTGCGCATCGTAGATCGACCAGCGGCGCGTCAGCGGGTCGTAGAGGCGCAAGATGACCAGCTTGTAGTTGGGGCGCCACTTCGGGAAGACGATCTCTTCGATCATGCCCATGTCACCGACACGGCGCGAGTTCTCGAACCCTTCCATCTCTTCCCACTTGGTCGACCCGACGAAACGTCCGACACGTTTGCGGCCCTTGATCGTCCAGCTGCGCCCTGAGATGAAGTCGTAGTCGCGCGTGCCGTCGTGCTCGGGTCCGGAATTGGCGGTCAGGCAGTTGCCTGCGGTGGCCCGGCTGTCCGGCTGTGCAGCCGACGGGCTGCTGACGCAGGTGGCGAGCGCGAGGGCGGCAACGAGGTGAAGGAGTTTGTTCATGGGTCGGGTTCCTTTCGGATTGACAGGAGTGGTTGAAGAAAGCGGTTCAGGTGGTCACGGCCGCCGGGGCAGCGCTGTGGACCGGGGTCGGGTTGGGCATGGCAGCGGCGGCCAGACGGGCTGGCGGCCGGGATTCGGCGCGCATGTCGTCGAGCACCCGCTTGGCGCGAAAGCCGACCACGCTCAGCAGCGTGTCGGAGATGCCGTGGGTGGCCTCGTTGACGCCCAGCACGTGCAGCGACGTGCCGGGGGCACAGGGCACACTGGCGCGGTAGTTGCGGGTCACGCCGAGTTCGTCGATGCCCAGCGACAGCAGGGCGGTGCCCAGCAGTGCGGGCAGTTCGTTCTTGTAGCCGGTGCCAAGCACCACCAGGTCGAAGCTGTCGGTGCACGGCTCGCCGTCGTGACCACTCGTCCATTGCATCGCGATGCGGTCGCCATGCACTTGCGCCAGCTGGATGCTGCACTGGGTGTGGATCTGTGCGCGGTCCTGGCCGTCCATGCGCTGCAGGTAGTGGAACCGGAACAGCGACTCCAGCGTCGACGGTGTGGCGCCCGCGTAGTTCGAGTCGCGCATGGCGGCCAGCACCTGGCTGCGCGTTTCCTCAGGGGCGTCGTAGAACGAGTCGACGAAGTCGTTGCTGTAGAGCGCGTTGGTGAACTTGCTCCCGCCATAGGGCACCAGCCCGACCGATCGCATCAGGAGCTGCACTCGCGCCGCCGGAAAGCGGCGGATGCACTCCTCGTAGACCTCGGCGCTGCTCTGTGCGCCGCCCACGACGGCGATCGACCGGACCTGCTCGGCCTCGAGCCGGCCCAGCTGCTCGAGAAACTTCGATGCGTGCAGCACCCGCGAGCTGCCCAGGCCGCAAAACGGTTCGGGCACGTGGGCCTGCCGGCCTGCCCCGTAGACGACGCGGCGCGCCATGACCTCTCGCCCGTCGAGGCACACGGCCCGCCAGCGCTGCACCCGGCCGCGGTCATCGACCAACGGCTCGATCGCGCTCACGACCGACGAATACCGCACCTCGACAGCCTGCAACTGCTCGACGCACCAGCGCAGGTAGGCGGAGATCTCGCGGCGGTACGGGAAGAAGGTCTGCAGGTTGACGAAGTCGTCGAGTCGACCCGTCTTGTGCAGGAAGTTCAGGAAGGTGAAGGCGCTGGTCGGGTTGCGCAGGGTGGCCAGGTCCTTCAGGAAAGACACCTGGGATTGGGCTTGCGGGAAGAGCATCCCGGGGTGCCACGAGATGCACGCCCCGGCCTCCAGCATCACGACCTTGCCCGCGCCCGGCGGGCGGCCGAGCTCTTCCATGGCCACCGCCAGCGCGATGTTCGAGGGCCCCGCCCCGATGAGCAACACGTCAACTTCGTCCATGTCGCGGCTCATGACGGCAGCGGCTCGCCAAACAAGGCGGGCGGAAGTTTGCGCAGGAAGAGAGCGTGCCGTTCATCGACGCGACTTGCCGGTGACCCGGTCAGGCTGTGGTGTAGCGAATTCCCGGCGCCAGGGGCGATCGGTGCCATTGCCACGGCCAGGCAGCGCAGCAGGTGCGCCACATCGCCGAGATAGGGTTCGCCATCTCGCAGCCGGGCGTTGATGTACTCCATCAGGTGCAGGATGTCTTCGGCGGCTTGGCGCAAGTGGAAGCGCTCCAGCGAGTAGCTGTCGAAGATGCGTGACAGCGCGGCCCTGGCGATCGCGGCCGATTCGGCCGACGGCTCGCCGGCGGGGCCGTCGAAGCCTTCGATGCGCGCGTTGTACTGGCTCGCGATGCTGCTCCACAGCCGGCGTGGGCCACGGTCCAGCACGCCCACCATGTCGGCCTCGTTGAAGTTGGCCTTCTCGAACCCCGGGTGGTTCCAGGCGGCGTAAAAGCGAACCGCGTTGACGGGGTGGCGCTTGAGCAGGTCGCGCGACCAGATCGCGTGGTTGTTGCTGGTCGAGAACTTCTGGTGGTCGAGGTTGTAGAACTCGTTGTTGATCGCGCCGTGCGGCAGCCACCGACCGTCGTCGATGACCGACATCATCGCGGTGTGCACGATGGCGTAGAAGTAGGCGTTGTCGAAACCGTAGAAGTTGATGAACGCGGGCTGCTCGCCGAGCGCGGCGTCGCGGGCCAGCGCGCGTTGGTACGAGTAGATCTGCTGGGCCATGATTTCAGGCCAGGCGTTGATCACCTGCCCGGGGAAATCGGCATGCGCCACCGGGAAGCCCCAGGTGCCGGGCATGGTGACCGGGAAGTCGGGCAGCTCGCGCTTCAGCGCGTCTTCGACCACCCACCGAAAGCGCGGCCGAAAGCGCGGGTTGCGCTCGTACACGCTGACGATGTTTTGCCGGAAGCGCTCGAGTTCGAGCACCATCACCTCCACGTGCTCGACCGCCAGCGTCTTCTCGCCGGTGAGCGTCACCGTCGGGTTGAGCAAGGTGGCGGGGTCATTGACGCTGCTGCACGATTCGCAGATGCCGCACTTGCTTTGCGAGAGGCAACTCGGGCAGTGGCCCGACACGCCGGCCTCGTCGAGGAACTCGCCGGTCTGCACCGAGCGAAACACCGGAAACGGCTTCTTGACCAGCACACCGCGCTCGTACAGGTCGTGGAACAGGTGCTGGACCGATTCACGGCTGGCGTTGTCGACCGGGAAGTAGTCGTCGACCTCGATCGAGGCCTCGTCGAGCGTGGCGACGATGTCGTTCGTCCAGTGGTCGGCGAGCTCGTGGGGGTCGCGCTTCTGGCGCAACGCGGTGACCCGCACATAGGATTGGTTCACATCGCTGTAGCAGCTGGTGAAGACCTTGGCGCCTTGCAGGCGCGACGCACGGGAGAACGCGTCGGCTGAAAGAAACGGGCCGCTCAGGTGGCCGACATGCAGCCCGCCGTTCGGGGTGGGCGGCGGCAAGGTCACGACGAAGGTTGGGGGCGTGGTGGGCTTCATGGGGTCTTTCCGTGGCTGAAGGGGTGGTGGAGGTGGGGCGGTGCTCAGCCGAGGCTGCAGTCGGAGGCGCCGTGCTCGTCCCAGTACATGTCGAGCATCTGGAAGCGCTCGCTGGCTGAGGCGTTGCGGATCGAATGTGTGGCGTGGCGCGGGATGTAGGCCACGTCGCCGGCGTCCAGGCGGGCTTCCGTGCCGTCGACGACGAGCAGCGCGCTGCCCTGCAACACGATGAACGTCTCTTCTTCGTCGTGGTGATGAGCCTCGACGAACTCGTTGGGCTCCAGCAGCACGTACATGCAGCCGGCCTCGGTCAGGCGGCGCTTGGTGTTGACCTTACCGCCCCAGGGGAAGAGGCGGCGCGTCTTGACGCCGTATTCGGGGGTGTAGTGCGCATCGGCGCCGCGTCGGATCAGTGTTTCGATGTTCATGGGGTATTCCGTATCAGGGCTCAGGCAAAGCTCCGCTTGCGGGGCCGTGGTTGCGGCCACCATGCGAGGGTGGGGTGAAGGGTCTAGGACAGCGCTGGTTGAACCACCGGCTTGCGTGGCCGGCTCAGCATCAGCAGGCCGCAAGTGAGGGTGATGGCGGCGAGCGCGAGGTAGATGTAGCGGCTGGAGACGGTGTCGCCAAGGTATCCCACCAGGCCGTACACGGCGAGGCTGGACCACGAGATGATCATGATGACGCCCGACTTGATCTTGCCGAAGTGGGCGGCGGCCACGGTCTTGACGATCTCGGTGTCGCCGTTGATGCGCAGCATCACACCAATGCAACCGAGCACCAGGTAGGCCAGCGTGGCGTGCACCGCGTTGTGCGCCGCCGCCAGCGTGACCAGACCCAGGGCAAAGGCGACCAGGCAGGCGGCTCCCACGCGGGCCGCGTTGCCGCGCTTGAGCAACCTGTTCAGCAGCAGGCCGCCGGTCAGGGCGCCGATGCCCCAGCCGGCGTCGATCAAGCCGAACGCCTCGGCGCCGGCGTTGAGCTCTCGCACCACGAAGCCGGGCAGCAAGGTGTTGCAGACGAAGACCGTGAGGTAGGCCAGCACCTGTTGCACCACGATCATCAGCAAGAAGGCGCGTTGTGGTGTCTCTTGCACGGCGCGCCGGAACTGCGCGATCACGCCGCCGTCGCGGGCCTGCGGTTGCGGTGCGATCGCAGCAGGGCGGTGTGTGTTGCGTATCCACACGATCAGCGCGGCCGAGGCCAGGAACGAGCACGCGTTGACGCCGACCACCATGTCGGTGCCCAGGGCGGCGACGGCGAAGCCGCCCAGGCTGGCGCCCAGCAGCGTGCCCACTTGGCTGGCCATGCTGCCCACGATGTTGGCGGGCAGCAGCTTCTCCTTGGACACCATGTCACGGATCAAGGCGGCGATGGCCGGTTGGAAGAAGTTGTCGCACAGCGCGATGAAGAAGCTGGCCACGTAGATGTGCATGGGCTGCAAGCTGCCGGTGGCCATGCCAAAGGCCAGCAGCAGCAAGATGGCGCCACGCAGCAAGTCGGCTGCCGCGCACACATGCTTGGGGTTCCAGCGATCGACCAGCACACCCACTACCGGCGACAACAGCAAGCCGGGCAGGGTGGTGGCAATGAAAGCCCAGCCGATGGCCATCGTCGAGCCGCTGGTCTTGAAGAGGTACCAGGAGATGGCGACGAAGTACATGCCGCTGCCGATCGCTGCCAGCAGCGCGGCGACAAAGTATTTGCGGTACTCGCGTTGACGCAAGACCACGGCGAGGTTGGAGATCATGCGAGCTCGACCATGATGTTGCGCAGCGCCCGGTCTGCATTGCTCGCCGCGTCTTGGCGGGTGCTCCCGATGGCCAGCACATAGCCTGGCCTCTCGGCTGAGTGGCGCGACTCTTTCACCTTGGCGCCGACCTTGATGCCGATGTCGGCGCGCACCACGCCGTCGAGCTTGGCGGCTTCTTCGACGCCGGCCAGCGCGACCACGGTACCGGCCAGGGTCTGCATGTAGCGGATCGCGGCACCCCCCTGGCTGCCCTTCTTGACGCCGTCGAACTTGCCCGCGAAGCCTTTCAAGGTCTCGCCGATCATGTCGACGCCATAGACGTACTCGGCCATCTCGAAGATGCGGTCGCCGCCGGTGCGGGTGTGCGACTCGACGATGATCGGGCCGCTGCTGGAGAGAATGATCTCGGTGTGAGACGGGCCGTACACGTGGCCGATGCTTTCCAGAAAGGCCTCGACCATCCCCTCCAGCTGCCGCACGGTGTCGGCAGGCAGGTCAGACGGCATGGTGTGGCCGGCCTCGACGAAGTTGCTGCCGCCGATGATCAGCTTGTCGGTCACGCCGACCACGTGGTGCACACCCGCCCAGGTCACGGCTTCGACGCTGACCTCCCGGCCTTCGATGAACTTCTCGGCGATCAGCTTGGGGTCGGGGAAGTCGAGCCCGGCGACCTCGCGGAACACCGGGTCGGCCATGATCTCGGCGTGCACCGCCGCGACCTCGTCGGCGCCGTGGATCTTGTGGACTTGGATGCTGCCCACGCCGTTGGCGGGCTTGAGAATGATGGGCCAGCCGTGTTCGTTGCCGAAATCGACCACGCTGTCGCTGTCGCTGACCTCGACGAACGGGATCGACGCAATGCCTGCGGCGAGCAGGTGCTTTCGCATCAGGCACTTGTCGCGTGTGAGCAGCACGGGCTTCAGCGGGTTGCCCTGGATGCCGAGCCGATCGGCGATCAGCGCGGCATTCAAGATGCCCAGCTCCTGAAACGACACGACCGAATCGAAGGGGTGCTCCTTGTGCAAAGCCTCGACGATGGAGATCACCACCTTGTCCGGCAGCGCCGAGGTGACGAGTTGGTCGATGACCGCAAGGTCTTCGGGCTTGACGTCACACTTTCGCTGAACCACCGTCAGGTCGAACCCGAGGTCTTTGGCCTTGCGGTAGATGTCGGTCCAACCGCCGATCATGACGAGTCTGAGTCCCATGGCTGCTCCTGGTTTGTTAATGCACTTGCGTTGCTGTTTCTGGAAGGCCGTGTGCGGCGTGTGGCGGCACGCACGCGCGCACCGCCCAGGCTGCATCGCGGGCTTCCCCTGACGGCAGAAAGTGGGTTTGGGCGCCCACCCACTGCGCGAAGCTGCTCTCCGCCGGTTTGTGCTGATGCCACCGCGCGGCCAATTCGCAGGCCTGCATCAACAGCGCTTCATACGAAGGCTCGGGGGTCACCACCCAGCATGCGAGGCCGAGCCCGCGCGCGGCACCGCTGAACTCGGCCACGGCCGCTTCGTCCGAAAAGACCGTGGTGCAGCGAGCCAGCCCCGGGCTCGATCGCTGCATGAAATCGAGTGCCTGGTGGGCCACGGCCAGCACGACGCAGAGCGGCGCGCTGACCGGGGCGGGGTCCGCCGTGCCGAGCACGCGCACGATGCCTTGGCCCAACTCGCTGCGCAGGCATTGCAGCAGGCGATCGGCGTAGTCGGAGCCGTCCACACGCACCTCGACCCCGAGCGCCGGCGCAGCGCGCGAACGCAGCCAGTCACCGATGGTGCGGGCCTGGTCTGCATCGTGTGGGCACAGCCGATAGGCCCCCGCGCCGAGTTCCAGGCCGACGTCGGTCGACGCCGGCAGCAACAGCGCCATGCCGTGGGCGCGATAGAACGGCATCACCGCGCGGGCGCAGGCGCTGTTGAAGTGGCCGATCACCAGCCGGACGCCGTTGCGCTCGAATGCGTGGGCCAGTGCCAACGCCTGTTCAGGCGAGGAGGCGTCGTCGCCCAGCTGTGCCGGCACCCCCCGGCGTTCCAGAAAGTCGAGGGCGGCATGGAAGAACGGCGCATGCGCCACCCGGTGGCCGGAGAGACTCCCGGCAATCCCGACTTGAGGCCTCGAGGCCTTGGCCATGCGTTGAAAGTGCTGCATCGTCATCACCTCAGGCCGGCAACGCCAGCTCGGTGCAGGCCTGCAAATGGCGCGTGACGGCCTGTGCCGCGCCCGGCGCGAGCTTCACTCCGTTGCCGCTGAAACCGGCTGCGATGAGCACGCCTGACGGCGCGTCGGCCCAGGCGACCACACCACGCCCGGTGGCGTCATAGGCGTCGTGGCGGCGGTAGCCACCGAGCGCCTGGCTGTTGTCGAGCCAGGCGAAACGTTGGCGCGCGCGGGCCAGCGCATCGGTGCGTGCGTCGGCACGGGGCGGGCTCACGATGTCGGGGTCGATGTCCCAGGCGTCTACCGGGCACCCGATGAAGGCGGCGTCTGCGCCGTGTGGGCGCCCGTAAGCGTCGGTGCCGAGGTCGACGAACGCTGGCATGGCCGTGGCCTGTGTCTCGCGACTGACGAGGTTGATCTGGATCGCCTTCGAGCGCAGCGCGAACGGCGTGCGCACGCCCAGGCGCCGGCCCAGCTCCGGGGTCCAGGCCCCGGTGCACACCACGACCTGCTCGCACACGATGTGCCCGAGATTGGTCTCGACGCCGCAGGTCACGCCGTTGTGTGTGCTGATACCGCGCAACTCCACACCCGGCATCGCAATGCCCCCATCGCGCTGGCCCATGTGGGTCAACAGGCGTGCCAGCGACAGTGGGTCCACGTGGCCTGCCTCAGGCTCGTACACCGCGGCGCACAAACCTTGGCTGGAAGCGAGCTTGAACCGGCTGGCCCCGGCATCGGCAGTCATCCACTCCAATGCGACCTGGCCCGACAGGTTGGCGAAGGCTTCACGCGCCGTGCCGTGGTGTGCCTCGTCGATCAGCTGCAGAAAGCCGGTGCGGTGAATCTGGAACTCGCCGCCGCTCGCGTGCGCCAGGTCGCGGTAGAACTGCAGGCCCTGTGCGCACTGGTCGGCCAGCAGCGGGTCGAGGTGGAAGGCCCGCACGATGCCGCCAGAGAAGGCGGTGGCACCCTGGCCAGGCCGCGACTTCTCGATCATCACCACCTCGCGTCCCCACGCTCGGCTCAGGCGCTGGAAGATCGCGGCGCCGATGATGCCGCCACCGACGATGACGATACGGTGGGCGTTCATGCGGACAGCGAGACGTGGCGGATCGCGGCCCGTGCGTCGCGAGGCAAGGCACCCGCTTGTGCGCCGAGGAGCTCGCCCAAGATCTCGCCGGCACGAATCGACAGGTTGGACAACAGCGTGTCGCTGAGCCCGTGCGTGGCTTCGTTGCAACCTTGCAGGTAGACACCGTAGCCCACGCCGTCCTTCATGGCCGCGCGGTAGTTGCGGTTCACCTTCGGTCGCTTGCTGTCGGGGTCGAGGTCGAAGTCGTTGGCAATGTCGGACAGGACCTTGGGCGGGTTCGGATACTGGTAGCCGGTGGCCATCACCACGGTGTCGGCTTCCATCGACTCTTCGCTGCCGGTGCGGCCGTCTTCGCTGACGATCTGCACGCTGCGCTCGCCTTCGACGATGCGCTGCGCCTTGGAGAAGTTCTTGAACTTCAGGCGCACCTGGCCGCTCACCCGCTCGCGGTACTGGATCTCGTACAGGCGCGTGATCAGCGGTGCGTCGACCACCGAGTAGTTGGTGTCCTGGTGGTCTTCAAACAGCTTGCTTCGCAGCTCGGGCGGCGCGGCGCTGATGTCGTCGACAAACGCCGAATCGAAGATGCCGTTGACGAACTCGCTGCTGTCGGAGGGCTTGAGGCCGTAGCCGCGGAACAGGCAGGTCACCAGGGCCTGCGGGAAGCGGCCGTGGATGTCGTGGGCGATCTCGGCCGCGCTCTGGCCGCGCCCGATCACCACGAACCGGTGCCCCGGCGCCGGCTCGCGCAGGCGGGCGATCTTGTGCAGGTACTGCGAGCTGTGCCAGACCCGCTCGCTGTCGTGCCTGACCTGCATGGCCGATGGGAACTTGGGTTGCCCGCCCACGGCGACCACCAGGTTGCGTGCGAGCACCGTGTGCGTCTGGCCACAAGAGGCATCGAAGTAGCAGACTTCGGCCAGCTGCTTGGGGTGGCGCCCTGGGGCGCTCACCGCGCTGACGCTGCAACCGTACTGCACGTACTTCTTCAGCCGCTCAGCGACCCAGGCCATGTAGAGGTTGAACTCGACGCGCGTCGGGTAGAAGTTTTTCAGGTTGATGAAGTCGCTCAGGCGGCCATGGGACTTCAGGTAGTTGATGAAGGTGAAACGGCTTTCGGGGTTGCGCTGTGTCACCAGGTCCTTCAGGAAGGAGATCTGCATCACGGTGTCGTCCAGCAGCATGTGCGGATGCCACGCGAAAGCAGGCTTTTGCTCCAGGAAGAGCGTGCGCAGGCTGGCACCGGCGTCGCGTTCTTCGATCGCCGCCGCCAGCGCGAGGTTCGACGGCCCGAAGCCGATGCCCACCAGGTCGAAAGTTTCAATGTCTTGAGTCTTCATGTGATCCCTTTGTCGACGACGCCCGATGCGGCTGCGCGCATCACGAATAGAGCAGGCCGGTTTCTTCCCAGGCGACCAGGGTGTCCTGGTCGTTCTGCAAGTCGGCCTGGGTCTCGCTCGCGAGCCAGATGTAGCCCGGCGCCGAGGTGAGCGAGTCCGTCACGACCAGCTTGTCACCGGGGTGGGGCATGTGGTCGCCGGCGTAGCTGGCGATCTCGGCCAGGTGGCGTTTGTCCATCACGTGTCGCACCTCGCCCGCCATGCGCGAGATCAGGAAGTGCGCGATGACGTGCCTGCTGTAGACCATCGATCGCGCCGCCTTGCGCTTGAATTCGTCCGGCGCGACGTGCGAGTCCACCGACAGCTCCAGCTGGGTGAATGGCGCGTAGTCGCGCAACACGTTCACCGCGTCACCGCCATGCATGCGTGCATTGACTTCCACCAGCACCGGCCCCTGCCGCGTGTCGATCAACTCGACGTGGGCCGCGCCGAGGTGGATGCCCAGCGCCTCGATCACGGCCTTGGCGTAACGGATCAGCTCGCCATGCGCGTCCATGTCGGGCGTCAGGAAAGCCGAGTGACGGTAGACCGTCTTGCCTTGCGCGTTGGGCAGCTTCTTGTACTTGGTGACGTTGGTGACCAGGCACTCGCCGCCGCATGACACGGTGTCGACCACCCACTCCTGGCCCTCCAGGTATTCCTGCACCAGCGCGTGGGTGTTGGGGGAACCGAAGAGGTTGTTGGCCTCCAGCACCGTGCGCACTGCGGCCAGCGCTTGACCTCGGTCCGCGCACAGGTGGATGTTGTCCGAACCGGCGGAGGCCGCGGGCTTGACGATCACCGGGTAGCGGTCGTGTGCGTCGAGCCAGGCTTGCGCCTCCTCGCTGCGCTCCGCCTTGCACTGAGCCACCGCACGCAAGCCTTGCGCGCGGATGGTCTCCTGCATCAAGTACTTGTCGCGGCGCATCGTGCTGCTCGCCGGGTCGTTGCCCGGCAGGCCGAAACGGGCCGCAAGCTCGTCCATCAACGCGATGCCTGTCTCGAGCCCGGTCATCACGCAACAGGGGTGGAAGCCAGCAAGGTCGGCGGCCAGCGCGTCGACACCATCGCAGGCATCGATGACGGCGGCGTATTTCGCCGGCTCGAACGAGCTGGCAAAGAGCGCGGGGATGCCGCTGCTCAGCACCGCCACGCTCGCGATGCCGCGGCGTGCGAACTCGTCCACCAGGAAGCGGCCGCTGGAGAAGGGGTCGAGGACGATGGCATGGGGGGTGTGCTGTTTCATGAGGTCCTGCGGGGTAAGAGGTTCAGGGTCGGGGTGGGGTAGGGCGCTGCCGTGCAGGTGTTCAGGCGAGGGCCGGCAGCGCGTGGCTTGATGAAGGGGTGGGCGCGGGTGGGCGCGGGCGACTCTCGTTGAGCGCTCCGTTGGTGCGTTGGTTGCAATGGATGCGCGCGGCCACCAGCCACTCGTGGCCGTCGTGCTGAGCGGGGCCGAGACGCTCGATGTCCACACCCCAGCGCTGTGCCAGGCGCTCGATCGCCAGCGTGGTGCAGAAGACGATCTGGCGCCCGCCTTGCGACTCGACGAAGCGGGTGGCCTCCAGCAGCAGCCGCTTGCCCACGCGTGTCTGCATCTGCAGGCTGCGCGTGGCGGCGCCGCACGAGACGTCGCTGGCCGCGTAGCGCGAAAGCTCCCAGACGAACGGGCTGCACACCGGCTTGCCGCCTTCGATCAGCTGCGGGAAGTGGGTCGCCAGCAGGTAGTTCTGCGTCGTCGGCAGCAAGCGGGCGTAGCCGACCACTGCACCGTGTTCGCCACGTGCCAGCACGTGCACGGCCGACTCGACGTCGAACTCGTCTAGCTCGATGTCGCCGGTGGCCGGCAGCTCCCATTGCAGCGACTGCACGAACACCTGGTGGCGGTATCTGCCAATGGCCTGGCGCGTTGTGCTTGGCATGAACCTGTCGGCGATGAAGCTGATGTGCATATGCGCTACCTGCGGTCGGTTGAATCAGAGGCGCCATTGCAACCGAGCCACCCACGCACAACAACTGACAGAACTGCTAGGCGGCCGTTCTTGCGCGCGTGCCTACCATGACTGCCAATGAAATCAAATGAAACACAGGGAGCGTCCGACTTCTACGTGAGGTCGGGGGAGACGCACTTTCAGCGCTTGCCGCTGAGGCATGTTCAGTCGGAGCTTGAGCTGACGAGCGAGCTTCAGCCCTTGCGCGAATCCGAAGGCGCGAGCGCCTCGGTGCTGTGCGGCTGCTCCGAGTGGGTCACGGAGTCCGACCCCCCTATAACCGCAGGGTGGGACTGGACGGTGACAACCTCGGGCGACGTGTTGCTGAACCGACACTCCGTTCGCACCAACCTCATGCTGGTCGACGCAAGCGGCCAAGACCTCGGGCATGTGGTTAGCATTGCAGCCGTCGTTCGGCGGATAGAACAATTGCCTTGGCAGCACAGCGCGCTCTCGGCGCTGCGCGAGCCTCCCTGATATTCCCCCTAGGGGTAGGGGCCGTGCTTGCAGCATCGCTGACTAGACTGCGCTGTGGCAGCCCGTGGGGGGTCTTGGTGTTCTATGTCCGGCGCCAGACTTTTCAGCAGCGCCCGGCAACCTGCCGTATGACGCCGCACGGGGAAGGAAAGCATGAAGCATTGGCAATCTGATCAATTGCGGCTGGTGAGTTGCGCGGGGAGCAGCGAAGCCACGTTCGAGACCGTTCTGTCCGAGGTCAACAAACTCGGCTTTCGTTATTGCTCGTTCGGGATGAAAGGGCCCTTGCCGCTGGCGACGCCGCGCGCACTGTGGCGCAGCAACTACCCGGCAGGCTGGCAGCAGCGCTACCAGGAGCAAGACTACGTGCGCTGCGACCCGACGGTGGCCCTGGCCTTCGTGAGCGATGGCGTCATCTTGTGGAGCGATGAGCTGTTTGCCGCCTGCCCGCAGATGCGGGCCGAGGCCTGCTCGTTCGGGCTGGTCCATGGCTGGGCCCAACCAAGGCACGACGCGCACGGCATCGTGAGCCTGCTGAGCTGTGTCCGAAGCGACCCGCCCATTTCCGAAGAGGAACTCAAAGCCAAGAACGAGCGGCTGCAGTGGCTGTCATTCCTGTGCCACGAAAGCATGCTGAGCCACTGGGGGCCGACGCTGCGCAACAGCCCCGAATCGGAGCTCTCCAACCGCGAGCTCGAGGTGCTGCGCTGGTCGTGCGACGGCAAGACCTCGGCCGACATGGCCGAGATCATCGGTGTGTCGGAGGCGACCGTGAACTTCCACATGCGCAACGCCTGCCTCAAGCTCGGCACGCCCAACAAGACGGCAGCCGCCGTGCGTGCCGCGCTGATGGGCTTGTTGCGGTAGGCGTGCACTGAACAAGCCCCTTCCCAGGAAGCTCCATGTCAAACCAAGCACTTCTCGTCATCGACATCCAGCGCGGCGCCTTCGACGGCCTGCGCTGCCCTTCGATTGACTCGCCTGATCGGCTGGTGGCCCACGCCGGCCGCTTGCTGCAGGCGGCGCGGGCGGGTGGCCATGTGGTCGTGTTCATCCAGCATTGCGACGAGCCCGGCTCGCCCTTCGAAGAGGGCAGCACCCACTGGCAGCTGCATGAATCGCTGGTGCCGGCGCCCGGCGAGCTGCGCGTGTCGAAACATGCGTCGAGTTCTTTCGAGGGCACCGATCTCCACGCGCAGCTCCAGGCCCGCGCTGTCACCGAGCTGGTGCTGTGCGGCTTGCAGAGCGAGTTCTGCGTGTCCAACACCACCCGTTCGGCGCTGCAGTTGGGCTACACCGTCCGCGTGGCGCGCGACGGGCACAACACCTGGCCCTCGCAAGGGCGCAGTGCCACCGAGATTGAAGCCGAGGCCAACACCCGGCTGGCTGCCGCCGGCGCCGTGCTCGAAACCACCGACGCTCTGCAAACAAGCCTGCAACGCATGTGAGGCTGGGCTGGCCGACGCCGAGGCCCTTCACGCGGCCGAAAGCCCCATGTAGAGTCGTTGGCTCACTGCGGGAGCCCACATGCCAAAGCTTCGTGTTGAGAGTTTCACCATCTCGCTGGATGGCTTTGGTGCCGGCCCCGACCCGCAGGGGTGAGCGGCTGTTCGACGGCGTCGACCTTCGCGCCTTGGGCTATGCCTGCACGAAGCATGTGGCCGTCCCCCCAAGCGACGCACATCGTCCTGTCGCGGCAGTGAGCGGGGCGAGCCTGTTACACGCCCGGTGTCGATCCAGGCCCGTCTCGTTCGTCGTCTCCTGGTGAGGCACAAACAAAGGGCGGCACGGGCCGCACGCCACTTGATGGAGATCTGATGAGCTCAAGCGACCAAGCCACCACCGCCCCGGCTGCCGTTCCTGTCACGCCGCACCGTTCTCTGTGGAGCGAACTGCGCGATGCCCTTCGCGGCACCAACGCCGACTACACCAAGATCCCGCTGCCGCGCGCCGTGCTGCTGCTCGCGGTGCCGATGGTGCTGGAGCTCGTGCTCGAGTCCACCTTTGCCGTGGTCGACATCTGGTTCGTCGCCAAGCTCGGCCCTTCGGCGGTGGCCACGGTCGGGCTGACCGAGACGCTCCTGTTCCTGCTGTACGCCATCGGCGTCGGCCTCGCGATGGCGGTGACGGCTGTCGTTGCACGCCGCGTGGGTGAAGGTGACCGCGAGGCCGCGGCCGTCAGCGCCGCGCAGGCGATCTGGGTCGCGGTGCTGGTGTCGGTGCCGTTCTCCATCGCGGGCATCGTCTGGGCGCGTGAGCTGCTGCAACTGATGGGTGCCGACGCCTGGACGCTCACGCACGGCGTGCGCTACATGCAGTGGATGCTGGGCAGCAACGTCGTCATCATGCTGCTCTTCGTCTGCAACGCCATCTTCCGCGGCGCCGGCGACGCGGCCGTGGCGATGCGCGTGTTGTGGGTGGCCAACGGGCTCAACATCGTGCTCGACCCGATCCTGATCTTCGGCTTGGGGCCCATCCCGGCGATGGGCGTCGAGGGGGCGGCCATCGCCACCGTCATCGGGCGCAGCGTCGGCGTGGCGATGCAGTTGTGGGTCTTGCTGCGCGGCAGCCGGCACATCCGCGTCGTGGGCGCGCAGTTCGCATTCGAGGCGGCCACGCTCTGGAACATCGTGCGCACCTCGCTCGGCGGCGTCGGGCAGATGATCGTGGCCATGACGGCGTGGATCTTCCTGATGCGCATCCTGGCGTCGATCGGCAGCGAAGCGGTGGCCGGCGCCACGATCGCGATGCGCCTGATGATGTTCACGCTGATGCCGGCGTGGGGCATGT
Source organism: Rhizobacter sp. (assembly GCF_018780185.1). Lineage (GTDB taxonomy): Bacteria > Pseudomonadota > Gammaproteobacteria > Burkholderiales > Burkholderiaceae_C > Rhizobacter. The sequence continues at coordinate 2,418 of NZ_JADMJX010000109.1, read as the reverse complement.
CGAACGCGGCGGCCACCCTGGTCGGCCAGAACCTCGGCGCCGGCGAACCCGGCCGCGCCGAGGCTTCGGTGTGGCGCATCGGTTGGTACAACATGGTGTTCACCGTGGCCGTGTCGGTGGTGTTCTTCCTGTTCCCGCGCGAGCTGATCGGCATCTTCACCGACGAGCCCGGGGTCATCGACATCGGTGCCGAGTGGCTGCGCATCCTCTCGTACTCGTACTTCGTCTACGGGTGGTGGATGGTCGCGGTGCAGGCCTTCAACGGCGCGGGAGACACCGTCACGCCCACCAAGATCAACCTCGTGTTCTTCTGGTTGATCCAGATCCCGCTGGCGTGGCTGCTCGCGTTGCAGCTCGACTTGCAGGCTACGGGGGTGTTCTGGGCGGTGTTCGTGTCGGAGACGTCGGTGGGGATGTTTACGCTGTGGCTGTTTAGTCGGGGGAAGTGGAAGACGACGAGTGTGTGAGGGTCAGCAAGTACTTCAACACACGTCGGCTAAGCGTGACGCGGCCACATAAAGGGTTCGATCGCAGGGATGATCGCGTCTCGCAGGGCCCGCAACCTTTCCTCGGTTGCCGCATCTGCATCTTGCAGCTTCAACGCATTGCACAGGGTCTCGACCATCTTTTCAGGCACGAACTTCAAGTGCTTGGCAGCTGTCGCGAAGTAGGACTTCGCAGGCAGGTCTTTCAGAAACGCATCGTCAGCTCCGTTCAAAGAGTTCTTCAATCGCAACTCTTCTTCGGAAAAGACGAGGGTCAGATAGTTCGTCCACCCACCTGTGGGTGCAACGCCGCAAAACCCCGACCTCACGGTTTCAAGATCAGGGTTGTTTTTGATCGGATTGAGCAATGCCTTTTGCTCGATTTCGACTCGACGCTTCGATCTGTTCAGGATCTCCTTATTCAGCGCCGCGCCCGTAAATGCACTACGTGCCTCCGCAGCAAACGCGGCGAACTGGGTTGCTGCCTCGGGATCACTAGAGCCATTGAATTTCGCAAGAGCAAGGAACACAGCCTTTATGCAGAACAGACCCTCTATCTCGCTGACAGCATGAGGCTTAACGAACGCCGCGGAGCTCAAGTAAGACTCCGGCCACGCGTCGCGATCAACGTACCCGTAAGCCTCGAGCCCACCGGTGATCTGATTGGCTCGAAAAACTGATACGCACTCGCGCACGGAGTCGCACCCGCCCACTGGCACGATCGCAGTCTTCGCGCAGTTGTGCCAAGCACTGAGAACTGGAAGATCGAGGCTTTGTGCTTTGCCCTCGCAGAAGATCAATCGAGAGGCCGAGATGGAGAATGACGCTGCCCCAAGAACCTCGGTGATGATCTCGGCGGGAATACTTGCGGTAGGAGGGAGTAGGTCTGCTGACGACTCCGACCGCGCGATGGCAAATCGCGCGGCCTTTCGGGATAAGGCAAACGCGATGTCGTGAGTGATGTAGACGAATCGAACGTTCGGCGCCTCACTTTCGAGGTCGTCCCAAAGGCGTCGCGCGAGCAGCGGGTGGAAGAAGGTTTCCGGCTCGTCTACAACCAAAGTGCCCTTGTCGCAACTAACAACGCGTGCCGCCAAGTAGAACGCAGTCCGCTCGCCCTCGCTCATCCTTGATATTGAGTATTTCGCTACCGTGCCATCGGGCTTGACCCGCTCCACCATCGGCTGATAGTCGACGTTGATCTTGCGCCCTGGGAAGTGGCGATTCCAAATCCTAACGATGCGGGTTAGCCGCGTGTTAGTCAGACTTTGGTCCACCTTTGCTTCCGGGTTGTTCTCTCGCTCATGCCGATAGACCACCGCTCGCTCGCGATCCTCGGCAAGGATTTCAGCCATGAGATGCTGAAGCTCAAACGACTGCCGCCAGTGCTGGTGCAGAACCTCTGCAAGCGCCTGCTTAACTTGCTGGCTGGCCTGTTGGAGGGTCTGCATTGGAATATCTGGAATCTCCACATTTCGCAATGCAGCGACCCTCTCACCTTGATTCGCATTTGAGATTGCCACGCCAAGGTGAGTTTTGCCCACACCGTTCGGCCCAATCACGACGATTGGCGATGAGCCCTCTACTGGTGCCGCAATTCCTGGAATTGTTGTTGCCATGTGCCTCCCTCGGTCGAAGTTGATGCAGTATCGACGACGTCTGGCGCTGGCATACAACCCACCGCAGGAACGACGAAGTGGCCGAGTATCAGAAAAGCGCCACGCTGCCGAAACGGTCACGACTCCATCTCGGTATAGGTTGCCGCGCCAACAGCGAGCGTGCGCCGGCCCTCGTACCCCGGGATAGGAAGCAAAACTGCCACTACTTGAAAGCTCATGGCCGGTTGCTGCCCTGCGTTCAGTGCAGTCGACCGATTGCAATCGCCGCGTGGCGGCTAGCCGCAGCCACCCGCCCAACGATCGCAACGGCTAGT